>CALUHO010000001.1 GCA_944320465.1 uncultured Bacteroidales bacterium
TCGGCTAGGCGAGAAGCATGCTGCATGACACAAGCGGGCAATCTCCCCAAAGTCTAATGACCGATTTGGGTTAAAATCACAGAAAGACTAATTTGTAATGTCAAAACGTATTGATTATATAATAGATGATATCAGGGAACAGTATCTTGAAAATGATAACGATATACCTTGGATTATCGGATTTAGTGGAGGGAGGGATAGCACTGTTGTCCTAACTTTAGTTTGGAAGGCCCTATTATCTATTCGAGAGGAGTTTGGAGATGCAGCACTGGCTAGACAGGTATATGTGGTTAATAACGATACGCTTGTCGAACCAAACTCTTTAAAATCGGTACACCTTCCCCTTCCAGACCGGCACGATAGAAGCCTGGAAGACGGCGGAATAAGCCTCTATTGTAACGCCTTGTTACAAGCTGGCAATCAGTTTGTCCAAAGCCTCGTCCTTTTCCATTCCCAATTTTTTGCGGAGCCGGTAACGGTTCTTGTTGACCGATTCCGGTGAGAGGTTCAGCATCTGCGCGATTTGTTTCGACGACATCCCGATGCGGATATAGGCGCAAAGTTTGATTTCGTTTGCTGTCAAATCCGGGAATTTCTGTTTCAGGTTATCAAAGAAATGAGGGTTTACCTGCGTGAAAAGCCCCACGAATTGCTGCCAGTAATCCCCGTCCATATGCAGGCTTTCGCCAACCAAATGTTTGATTTGAAGGCAATTCTGGTTGCCAGTCTCTTCTTCGGCTTTCGATGCCAAATCTTCGATTTCCTTCAACAGGTTGTTTTTGTTGGCTAAGAGCAAAGAATACGATGTGATTTCCCGGATTTTCTGATCCATTTTTTCCTCTTGCAGCTTTTTGATTTCCTGTTCATGGCCCAACTGGTCGATCAATTCCTTGTTTTCGATTTCTTTCAAGAGTACGGTTTGCCGCATGCTCCGGCGGCGTTCCATAGCCACGAGCCACAATAGGAACAAGGCTACGATGATGCCGGCAGCCGTGACCGTGATAATGACCAACTGCTTTGCTTTCAAGTTCGCCGCCTGTTTTGAAAGCTGGATTTGGTTCTCCGATAGCTCCATCACTATATCCACATAATTCTTGTACGAATCCAAGGTTTGCGGCTGCTGGATACGAGAGTTGAGACTGTTATATTCCTGTAGATACAAATAAGAACTATCGGTGAGACCTTGCTGCGCGAACAAGATAGATAACTCATAAGCTACAGATGCATATATGTTTACATTGCTGTCTTCTAACGCTATTTCTCTCGCCTTGGAATAATATCGTATCGCTTCTTTGTAGTTTTCCTTGTACCGGAAATAATTGCCGATATTTCCCAATAAGATGAGTTTTATATTATTGTTATCTGTATTGTGCAAAACATCAATTCCTTTCATGTATAATCGGTAGGCTGAATCCCGCTCTCCCTGGGCTGCGATGTACGAACCAAGGTTAAGGTAGCAGACACCAAGCATGCTGCTGTCTCTTGATTGGATAATATTTGGCAGGACAGATTGGATGGTCATCTCGGCAGAATCGTATTTTTCTTCAAGGAATTGCAGTCGGGAATAATTGATTTTGATCTGATAGCTCTTTTGCGTATTGGGCGGACATTGCTGCAAGGCAATCTGATAGTAATACCGGCTTAGTTCGTAATCCTGGATATACGGCCCGATATTTCCCAAAGTGGTAGCCGTTTCCACAATCAATCTCCGATCATCCAGCTCAACGGCTTTCCGGTACGCTTCCACGGCACGGCGGAACGCAGAAGGAAAGTTCCCGTATGCCAAGTTGGATAAAGCTGACGCATAATTAAGCAACAGCAGATTGTGCTGGTTTTCTGTCAATGCCGGAATCTGCATCAGCGAATCGATTCGGTTAGCCAACAGGTTCTGGTCGTTATGCTGCGAATATTCCACCAAGGCATCCCAGTACACGCATTGCACGAACAGATTCGCATCCTTGGTCCGGTAGGCAATCTTGTACAATTCCTGCACAATTCCTGCCGCATACGAACCTTGATTGAAATAGTTTTCCGAAATCAGGCCAATCAAAGAATCCGCCCTCTGTTTTTCTGCCAGCAATGTATTTTCTGACAAAGAATTGTCCGACCAGAAATCAATGGCATCCTGCGCAGCGAGGTATCCATTTCCAGCCAAGATACACATAAAAAAACTCTCAAAAGAATGCGTTTCATTTCCATTCTAAATTTTCACCTTGTCCCCTCGCGTAGCAGCCTCCTCATCCTCTAATCCCGCCTCGTAATCCTTGATCCATTTCCGGTAGCAAAGCAGCTGGAAGCTAACTATGAGTACGCCACCTAAACTGTATAGGGACATGGATAGCCGGATATCTTTCAGCGCGATTCCTATGGCTAATCCTGCAGCCCGCAGCATTAAATAAACCACTTCCACCCACAACATCAAGGCCTGTTTCTGGAACAAATCGCTTAGAGACGATACGCTGTTTCCCGCGCAGACCATTGCAATCCATGGCAGCATCAACCGGATATACCGCCCTGTTTCGAGCCATTCATCTCCTAACAGCCAAGCGCATAAGGCAGGCAGAATCCAATATAATAAAGCAAAACTCGGAATCACAACCAAGAAACATCCCAGCACGAATTTCCGGAAAAAAGGCATCACCCGCCGCCGATTCTGTACATTTTCTGCGAACCTTTGGAAAAAAACCTGATATAACGAACCAGAAATCATATTAATGGGTCGGAAAGCCAAAGTGAACCCCATGCCGATGAAACCCATTTCCGCCACCCCGAAAAAAGGTGTCAATATGAAAAACGGCAAATTCGCGCTCAAACTGTTGACCAGGCTGCGTGGCAGCGAAAAAAGAGGGAAACGTGCATACCGCCGTGCCGCCAGCCGCATAGAAATCCGGTCGAAATGCAACAGCTTTGACCCCCAAGCGCGAAAAGTTCCGGCCACGCTAAGGCCCAGCGACACTGTCAAGCCTAAGACGGTTGAGACGAACAATCCCCATTGCAACCGGCCTGCTGCTCCAAACCCCCATTTCAACAGCGCATTGCTCAGGGTCTGGCTCACTTGATACCTACTGATAGCTCCGAACCTCTTCTGCCGCGTGAACCAGTAATTCAGCAGCGTCCAAGCCGCCGACAGGGCAACAAACAAAGGTAACAGCGGGTATACTGCAGCTAATTCCGGTGTCTCGAAAAGCCCGGCAATCGCTTCCCTGAAAAACACCGAAATCCCGCACAGGATCACCACGGACAGACTGCACAAAGCCGAAACCTGCCATACCCCGATGGCTTTTTTTTCGTTTTTTGGTAGCAAGACCGCGTAATGGTAATCCGCATTGGCCACCAATACAAGAACCCCGCCAATAGACAAAAAAAGATTCAGAAGCCCGAAGTCCTCAGGCCGGTAGAGCCGCGTCAGAAGAGGGTAGAACAGCAGCCCTACCATCTGCGCGATGGCGTTCCCCGACAGCATCTTGGCCGCATTCCTGTAAATCTCAGACCTGAACATACAAGTACCAAAAAGGCTTCGAAGATACGATTTTTGTCTCGACTTTCGCTATCTTTGACTTCGTCGAAGATAGCTTGGTCTCGGCAAAGCTCAAGCAAGGGAGCGGCTTGGCTCTGCTCTCGACTTTCGCTATCTTTGACTTCGTCGAAGATAGCTTGGTCTCGGCAAAGCTCAAGCAAGGGAGCGGCTTGGCTCTGCTCTCGACTTTCGCTATCTTTGCTTATTGTTTATCAATAAAAGCAAAAACAAGAATATGGAAACTTTGACAGCCAACGACCTTCAGCAATTGCAACAGAAAGGCATCACCCAGGAAAAGCTCCAGCAGCAGCTCCGCGACTTCAAGACAGGTTTCCCTTTTGCCCGCCTTGTAGCTCCCGCCCTCAAAGGACATGGCGTGCTGAGCCTCAGCCCCCAGGAGCAAGAGCATTACCGCAAGCTCTACCGGGAACAGGCCGCCAACAACAAGATTCTCAAATTCGTGCCGGCTTCCGGTGCCGCCACCCGGATGTTCAAGAACCTTTACGCCTATTACGAAAGCCTCAAGGACTACCGTAATGCCACCCATCAGGACAAAGCCCCGGAAAACATCGAACTCAAGCCCGATGTGCAGGAATTTTTCGACCGTCTGCCCGACTTCGCCTATTACGAAGAATTAGAAAACGCCTTGAACAAGATTTACGGCAAAAGTGTGGCATCCAGCCTCATCAACAAAGAATATTTCTGCATCCTCGATACCATGCTCGAAAACCCGCAGGGGTTGAGGTACGGCAAGCTCCCCAAAGCCCTGCTGCTCTTCCACAACTATCCCAACGGGCCACGGATGTCATTGGAAGAGCATCTGGTCGAAGCCGCCCTCTACGCCAGCACCCAAGGCGTATGCCATCTGCATTTCACCATTTCGCCCGAGCACCGCGAGGAATTCCGGAACCGGCTCAGCCACGTCCTGCCCAAATACGAGTCGCAGTATAAAGTGAAATACGATATCAGCTATTCCGAGCAGAAACCTTCCACCGATACCGTGGCTGTTACCCTCCAGGACGAGATTTTCCGCGACGAAGACGGCCGGATGGTGTTCCGCCCCGGCGGCCATGGCGCGTTGATTGAGAACCTGAACGAAACTCAGGCCGATATCGTCTTCATCAAGAACATAGACAATGTCACTTATGATGCTCTTCGTCAGGACACCATTACTTATAAGGAACTTCTGGCCGGCATCTTGATCCAGAGCCGCGAAGCCGTTTTTCAGAAACTCCGCGAAATAGATTCTTTCCTGTCTGGGGAGACCTCTTCCTCTGCCGGAGTCGACCAAAACTGTCGTGCAGCCGGAGTCCCTTGCCCTGATCAGGCCTACCTTCAAGATCTCAAAGACTTTGCGACCCAAAAACTCTGCATGGCACTGCCCGAAGACTTGGATTCCCAAAGTCCGGAACAGCAATTGGAATGGTTCCGCCAAGCTTTGAACCGTCCCATCCGCGTCTGCGGCGTGGTCAAGAACACCGGCGAACCCGGCGGCGGCCCCTTCTGGGTACTCGGTCAAGGGCAGAAAGTCCCTTCCTTGCAAATAGTAGAATCCTCGCAAGTAGATATGGGCGATGCCAGTCAGAAGGAAATTTTCAATACCTCCGAGTTCTTCAACCCGGTGGATTTGGTTTGCAGCCTCTACGACTATAAGCACGAAAAGTTCAATCTACCCGATTTTGTCGACCCCAAGACCGCCTTCATTTCCCGGAAGTCCGTCAAAGGCACCGACATCAAGGCCATGGAACTGCCCGGCCTTTGGAACGGCGCGATGGCGTATTGGATTACCCTTTTCGTGGAAGTGCCCCAGACCGTCTTCACGCCCGTCAAGACCGTCAACGACCTGCTCCGTCCCCAGCACTTGGCCGCCCCGGCCTCTGGATTCCGGAACTGAGAGCCAGAGTTTGCCGACAACTTGTTTCGTCCCAGTGCCTGACCGCCCGCCCCGGCCACTGAAACGCCAGCCGCGCAAGGACGAGTTTGCCGATATTAGAATAGGTTCATTGAAATAAATGATTTTCAGTGATATATAAAATCCCTGCTCTTGGTACACAGATTTGTGGCCCACAAGTTTGTGTACCAAGTTTTTTTTCTATATCTTCGTTGCGAAGCATTCGTTCCGTATGGCAGCATCAGCAACATGTCTCCTATTGTTTTCTTGGCAGTAAGAAGCATATGATGGAGAATATGTTCTCTAATAAACGAATGCCTTTTTACCAATTCGGAGACATGCTGTATCTCGGGAAAATTTCGACATCGGATTGGGTTTCCTACATTCAATCCCGTTTTGCAATGAGAGGCAAGTCCATTTCAGCCGAAATGGCAAGCCTGTTGTGCCAGAAGGTGGATAACCAGTCCTCCTATGTGCAGCAATTAGCATGGAATGTTCTTCTTGAAACCGGAAAAGAAACAAAAATGCAGGATATTGATAACGGAATGAGAGCTTTGATAGCCCAAAATTCAGCCTTTTTCATGCAGCAGATAGAAGGTATGACCTCATACCAGATCAATTTCATCAGAGCTTTATGTGCTGGAGTTCAGACAGGCCTTAGTTCGAAAAAAGTATTGGAAACCTACGACTTAGGATCTAAATCCAATATTACAAGAATCAGGAAGTCATTGATAGAAAAGGAATTGCTTGATGTGGACGGAAAAATCCATGTATTGGCCGATCCTGTTTTCAAGGCTTGGTTCACAGCTGCATACATGTCCATCTGAAAGCGAGGAAAGTATTGTGCACCCTCATTGACAGCCCCACGGAAAATGCAATAAATAATACCAATAAATTATGACACCTATCAAAGATTACATCCAGGCCAACAAAGACCGTTTCCTGGAAGAACTCTACGGACTGATCAGGATACCCTCCATCAGTTCCGAGGCCGCCCATAAACCCGATATGCAGCGTGCCGCCGAATACTGGAGAGATCAGATTCTCAAAGCCGGTGCCGACAAGGCCGAAGTGATGCCCACCCAAGGCAACCCCGTGGTCTATGGAGAAAAAATCATCGACCCAAAAGCCAAGACCGTCCTCGTCTATGGCCATTACGACGTGATGCCCGTCGATCCCCTCGAACTCTGGAAGACCCAACCCTTCGAACCCCAGATCATCGGCGACCGTCTCTATGCCCGGGGCGCCAACGACGATAAAGGCCAGTCCTTCATGCACGCCAAAGCCTTCGAATACATGGTCAAGGAAAACTGCCTTCCATGCAACGTCAAGTTCATGCTCGAAGGCGAGGAAGAAATCGGTTCCCCCTCTTTGGGCAAATGGTGCGCCGACCACAAGGAAATGCTCAAAGCCGACGTGATTCTGGTTTCCGACACCTCGATGATTGCCCCTGAAATTCCCTCCGTCACCGTAGGGCTTCGCGGCCTGAGCTATATCGAAGTCAGCGTCACCGGCCCCAACAAGGATCTCCATTCCGGCCTTTTCGGCGGTGCTGTGGCCAATCCCGCCAATGTCCTGGCCAAGCTTATCGCCGACCTTATCGACGAGAACGGCCACGTCACTGTTCCCGGCTTCTACGACGATGTGCTGGAGATCTCCCAGGAAGAGCGTGCCGCCATGGCCAAAGCCCCCTTCAGCGAAGAAGAATACAAGAAAGCCCTCGACATAGAAGAAGTGAGCGGCGAGAAAGGCTATACCACCTTGGAACGCACCGGCATCCGTCCCTCCTTGGACGTGAACGGGATGTGGAGCGGTTATACCGGAGAAGGAGCCAAGACCGTCCTACCCTCCACCGCCCATGCCAAGATCAGCATGCGCCTTGTTCCCAACCAAAACTGGGAAAAGATAGGCCAGCTCGTGGCCGATGCCCTCAAAGCCCGCGCCCCCAAGAGCGTCAAAGTGGAAGTGAAGCTCCTGCACGGCGGATCCGCATACGGCGCCGACCTCGCTTCCGATGCCTACAAAGCCGCCGAGCAAGCCTACATGGACGTGTACGGCAAGCTGCCTATTCCCACTCGCAGCGGTGGCAGCATCCCCATCATCGCCACCTTCGAGCAAGTCCTCGGCATCAAGTCCCTCCTGATGGGATTCGGCCTCGAAGCCGACGCGATTCATTCCCCCAACGAAAGCTACCTCCTGCAGAACTTCTTCCGAGGCATCGAAACCATCGCCACTTTCTACCAGCATTACGGCAAGTAGTTTTCCGGGATTTTTTTTCGAACCCATCGGGAAGAACACACCGCCGGCGCAGCAACACCCTGCGCCGGCTGCAGGAACGGCCAAGTTGGTGGTTGGATAGTCTTTTCTGCCTTTTCAGGCGGTGTGCCAAGGAATTGATTCCGTTGGCGCACCGCTTTTTTGTTGTATTTTTGCAAGTTTGCAGGGGTTGGTCGGGCAATGGCGTTAAACCCAAATCGGTCATTAGACACGCCGTGACCGTTTCTGATTGGGAAAACGAGGCTTTCGGGCATCTTGCCCGCTTCTGTCCGCATCCTGTTTCTCGCTACGCCTCGACGTAGCCCGCTACGCCTTCGGCTAGGCGAGAAGCATGCTGCCTGACACAAGCGGGCAATCTCCCCAAAGTCTAATGACCGATTTGGGTTAAAATCGCTTGCGAGGGCATGTATTTTTGAAGATATACTATCGGGGCTTATGAGACGTTTTGCATCTGTAGGTTCGGGCTGGTTGTGTTGGATTGTTTTAGCTTGGCTGCTGATTGCGTCAGGCCGGGCGGACGCGCAGTCTTTTGAATGGAAGGCGGGGGCTTTTGGCTTTTTTGACAACGGGGAGTATTCCAAGATGGAGGACGGGGTACTTTCGCAGACTATGTTCGGGATAAGGTTCTCGCCGGAGGTGGGGCTTAAGTACAAGGACTTCGGCTTGTTCGTGGGCACGCACCTGCTCACTTCTTTCGGTTCGCCCAAGTATCTCGACAAGGTTTATTTCACGGGATATTTCCAGTACGAGAACCCGCGTCACAAGTTCTTGTTCGGGGCCTTCCCCCGCCAGGGTTTGCTGGACAACTATACCAATATATATATACGGGATTCTTTCCAGTATTTCCGGCCCAATATGACGGGGCTTTTCTACCAGTTCACGGGGCGTTCGCAGTTTGTGAACCTATGGCTGGATTGGACGGGCGCTCGCTCGAAGACGGTGCGTGAGGCTTTCTTTGTGGGATTGAGCGGGGAGCAGCGTTTCAAATGGTTCTTTGTTTCTTTATTGGGTTATTATTACCATTATGCCAATACGCGTCCTGTTTCCGGCGATGGCGTGGTGCATGACAACGGGCAGGGGCAAGTCGGCATCGGGTTTGATTTTTCGGGTTATGCGCGGCGTTTGGAGAAGATGCGCTTCTCGGCATCGTTCATGCTGGGGTACGAATGCAAGCGGGATCATGCCACGCCGGTCTCGATGCCGATGGGGCTTGTGCTGGATTTGCATGCGCAGTACTGGCGAGTGGGGACGCGGACGCTGTATTATTACGGCCAGGAGCGTTACACGGTGCCGACGGATGTCTGGGCGAACACCTATTGGGGGAACCCTATGCTGCGAGCCAAATCCTACCTGCAGAGCGAATGGTACGTGGAATTCTTCAAAAATGATTTCGTGGAAGCCAAGGCTGCTTTCGTGTTCCATTTGCAAGGTTCGCGTTTTGGCACGCAGCAGATGGTGAGGCTTTGTGTGAATCTGGACGGAAGCATTTACAGCAAGCGCGACCCTGCGGCAGAACATGGCCGGTATAGGTTCAATTTCTTATGAGATCTTCTTTTTTCTCGACAAATCGGTGGAAAAAATGTGAATAAAATATTTTTCTATTGTAAAAATGTTGTATTTTTGCGAAACGGTTCAGGATTTGCTTTTTTGAAAGGGGTGAAAAACTCCATCATCAAGCGATAAAACCGTCCCTCAATGAAGTCTATTGCCATAAGCAACAGAAACCTTCCATATCACCTGCACAAGCACCTTGAGGAAAAAAAGTAAATAGCGGGCCGAATGGGAATGGAAGCGGAGGCAATGTAAGAAAGAACCCTTGTCCATTACGGATTTACGTTCGGGACGGCCATTGGGAGGCAAGAGTGTCTTCATAGATTGGGGAATGCATTTCCCTTATGGGGCAAATTAAAGAAACCATTAAAGACAAAACCAATAACCAATTCAACATGAAAAGAATCTTGGGAATGATGATGGCTGTGGCAGCCTTTTCCCTTTTTGAATTTGTCCATGCACAGGACGATGCCTGGACACTTCCCTACGAGGAGCATTTCAACATAAGGAACTCTCCGCAAGAAGACCATCCTACGCAGGAGACCTTGGATGATCCAAGCCTTGTGCAAACAGATCCTAACTTTTACCGTAACGTACTTGAAAACTGGGAACTCCGGGACGGGGACGGGAACGGCCGCACTTGGAGGGGCCAAGCAGGCTCTGTCGATGGTTGGGAGACCGATGCGTTGGGGGGGATTGTCAGCTTCCTGCCCGATGCCAATACGGGCGAATACCATACGGCTGGCTATCTTCAGGTGAATCTGGAGTCCTCAAACCGGACCATCAACGACTGGCTTATCATGAAAAAGCCTGTCACGGTAGAAGGCGATGCCTATGCCCAGTTTTCCATGAGGCGTGTGCTGGGAGCCACGACTTTGACCATGGAAGTGTGGTACGGGACCACGCCGGATGTGGGCAATGATGGTTCCGGCTGGCAACGGCTGGGTGTCCTCAAATGCGAGGTTTCCTCCGATTGGATGACGTTCATGACCGAAGCGCTTCACATGGATGAGGCAACCGATTTGTATTTCGGTGTCCGTTTAAATGAGCCTAATTTCACGGCCGATGCAGGGGACTGGTTGTCGTTTGACGAGTTCGCCGTCCTTCCCGGCGAGCCGGACTTGATACCCGATATCATCCTTTCTTCCGTGACATTGCCGGCGTTGGGCTGCAACCTTGGGGAAGAAGAAATTTCGATGACGATTACCAATACCCTTTGCCGGGTTCAGGGAATCGCCTGTCAGGCCGATGTCTATAGGGGGTCGGAGCATGTCACGACATTGTACGATACCATTCGCGATGATGTTTTTGCCGGAGAGGTGCGTACGATGACCTTCTCCCAACGGGCGGATTTCTCCGAGGAAGGGGACTACCGGGTAGACGGTGTGGTTTCCTTGTTGCCTTCTGAAGATTATAATGCGGAAGAAAATTATGCCGACAACTATGCGTCGGCCACGACAAGCCATGTGCAGCCCTTGACCTTGCCGGTGGAATTCAGCTTTTTCGGAGTGTCGGGCGAGGAAGATGCCATCAATTGGTCATGCTCCGACCCTGAAGCATGGACTTACGATGGTACGGCTTACGTTGCCAGAGAGGCCGGTGCGGCTTTGGTGTCCACCTGCATCCATCTGGCAGCAGGCGACTATGTGTTCCGTTACAATGTCCTGGCCGGTTATCTGAACGAATGGGATGGAGCCTACGAGTCGAGGGAAGACTATGAAATACGTTTGGGTTCGGATGCCGTGGAGCCGGATGCTTCGCAGTGGGAATTGATTCACAGCGAGGAAGGACTGTATAATTCGACCAATTGGACCTCGGGCAATACCAAGTTCTTCCGTTTTACGGTAGATGAAGAGGGTGATTATCAGATTGCCATGATCAATACCACGCAGGATGCTTCCGATGCGTATGTGAAACGGTTCCAGTTCGTTTCCATGTTCTTGGACGAGGCAGCTCCCGATTTGAGCCTGGAAGCTCTGGAGAGCGATGCCTTGGCATACCGTGTGCCGGCCGACCATCTGGGACAATCCCTTCCTTTTACGGCCCGGGTGGCCAATATGGGTGTCGGGGAGCAGACCGGGAAGGTGGCATTCACCTTGTCCGGCGCGCCGTGCGGCGAGTCCGCTGAATTCACCATCGACCAGGACTCCACGATTACGGTCGATTTGGAACTCCTCATCCCGTCCTATGTGTCCGTTCCTTTGGATGTGGAAACTTCCCTCGAGGCATCCGTGGTGCTGACCAATGGCAACACGGACTCGTATGCCGCCAATGACAAGCAGACGGTATCCTTCATCAAGACAGACTCCGTATGGGGCGTGGACCGTTGCAGCAGCATTGGGAACGGCGTGTTCGTGATGAACAACAATGCCGGGTACACCAATCTTGTTTATTTGACCGAACCTGATACGATTACCTCCGTGACTTTCGCTTTCAATGGTTCCGCTTCGGATACGTACCTGACAGAGGCTCCTGTTTTCGATTTCAAGATAAGCACGGTGGACTTCGAGCGCGGAGAGTATGGCTACTTGGGAACCCATTATTACGAGACCTCGTTCTCGCGTCCGTTGGGCCGGGATACCATCATGACCATCGATGTTCCTCCCATGCTGTTGCCTGACGGGGTTTTCGCATTCTCCTTGATGCAGCAGACTTCGCTCGATGTCCTTTCCATTGCCACGGATAACTATTATTCCGATGCAAGGACCATGACGGTGCTGGCCAATGCTTACGGTTTCGGGTTGTCTGTTCCTGAAGCCGGCGGTTCTTCGATTGGAAATGCGTACATCCGGGCCAATTTCGGACACAACGCCGTTAACGTGGGGACTCAGGATGTGATGGTCCGCAGCATCGATGCGCCTGTCGGATCGGCCGTGTTCTCCAAAGCGGAAAGCATCGAAGCTACCTTGACCAACGTGGGACCGACCGCTGTCACGGACATGACTGTGTACTGCCGGGTTGACGGTGAGGAGCTTTCGCCGGTCACGGTGGCCTCTTTGCCTCTCTCTTCCAGTGTTTCGGTTCAGTTTACGGCCGACTTGTCCCAGATAGGGCAGCATGAAATCGTGGTGTACACGTCGTTGGAGAACGATTTGCAGCACGCTAACGACACGGCCCGGGTTGTCGTGGAGACAGAAGCCGCTCTCGACCCCTATGTGATGAATTTCGATTCCTGCGATACCTATGCCATGCGTTATCTCAATCCTCAGTGGCGTTTCATTGACGAGGACAGCTTGGTAGTCTGGTATAACGCCCAGTTGGGCTTGCCGACCACGCCCTATGCTCCCATGGCGTTCATTGTGACGGAAAGCGACGATGACTATATCCAATCCCACAGCGGGAAGTTCGCGTTGAGCATTTCCCCGGCCATAGAGGGAACCGGCGAAGACTGGATTGTTTCCCCGGCTTTGTCCATGCATGGTAACGATGTACTGACTTTCTATTCCCATCAGAACGCTGCAAGCTTGACTCCGGTGATAACGCTGGCCGTTACCGAAGTGCAGGTCTATGTTTCCACCACGGGCAACAATGTGTCCGACTTCACGGGGAATCCTCTTTATTCCGGTTATGCCGGACAAGGCGAATGGGCACGCCATACCGTGGATTTGGCGGACGAAGGCTATACGGCAGGAGAAGTTTATATCGGGATCAAGCTGGTTTCAGGCATGAATTCCATTGCTACCGGTGTGGACGATATCCAGGTGACTTGGGAAACGGCCAATGAAGGCCAGCCTCTTGTCGATCCTTCTTCGGTGGCGGTTTATCCCAATCCGGCCGATGATTATGTGAACGTGGCTTCCGTCAAGGACATCCGGAAAGTGGAAATGTATTCGCTCGATGGCCGCGTGGTTTACAGCAACCAGACCGTGGGCGGTGACCGTTGCCTCATCGAGACTTCGGCTTTCCAGTCGGGCGTTTATTTCGTCAAGGTCTATACCGAAGACGGCAGCCTGGTCAAGAAAGTTGTTGTCCGCTAATTGGTGAAGAGCAGAGTTTCGCATCATTCTTCACAGAGGCTTGACCCAAAAGCCAACATTCCCGAGGAGAATCCATGCCAGAGTGCATTTTCTTTGATTTGCCCCATTGAGGATTTTCTGTCGAAGGGCAAGCTTTTGGGTCAGCCACTGAATCATTGTTCGTGGCAGAAGGTTTCACAGGAAGAAGGCTTCAGTATGCTTGTGCATGACGGCATGGATTCTGTCGCTACCTATTGATTGGGAAATATAGGGCGGTGGAAGGATATGTTGATTATGCGGATTCTTGTTTTAGTGAAATTATTAGGAAGAAAGTAAGACAGACGGGCTATTTTATGATAGCAGCGGCTTTGGTCTTTGGAACGGCACAGGGTGGCGGGCGGTTCTTTTGGTGCGGGAACCGGATTTTCTGCATGAACAGTCTGGACAAGACGTATGGTGTGATTTGAGTTTTTTCGTTTTTATTTTATTGAATAATATTTTCAGAACCAATGAAAAATATTGCAAACATTTTGCTATCGATTGTTTTGCTGGGGACGTGCCGGGTGCAGGCCCAGGAGGCAAAACCGGAAAGCAAGGGGCGGATGGACAATCCGACCGTGGCAGCTCCGTTGCAGACTCCCCGCTCGGTTTCCCCGAAATTGAGGGATGGGCGGCTTTACGGATGGTTCCTGGCGAGCTATAATGCCGTGCCTGATTGGGGCTTGGCCTCGTTCTCTCCTGAAAATCCCGATGAAGACTGGGTAATTGAAGTGTCTCATGACTGGGCTCCTCTCGGTGCGGCCGTGGTGGATGGCATCATGTACGGCCAGATGGCGAGCGTGGGTATAAGCAGTTATGATGTGCAGACTTGGAGCCGTTTCAATACGGCCACGTGGTCGGAAACCGTGTTGGCCAATATTGAAAATATGCAAGTGTCGTATATTGATATGACTTACGACTACAGCACGAAGACCATGTTCGCTCTTGTCCGGGAGAACGCGGTGACGGATTTGTATTCCGTGAACCTGACCACAGGGCAGCCGACTTTCGTGACGCATTGCGACAGCTCCTTGGTGGCGTTGGCTGCGGATATCAAGGGGCAGCTTTACGCGGTGACCATGCATGGCTGGTTCGTGAAGTTGCAGAAACAGACAGGCGGGGTAGAACCCATAGGATTCACGGGTGAACCGAGTCCGGGAAATTATATCCAGAGCATGGACATCGACTTGACGGATGGGGTTTGCTATTGGGCGGTTTCTTCCCTGAACGGGGATTATTTGGCTCGGATCGACATGCAGACCGGCCAAATGGAGGATTTGGGACCTGTGTCCGTGGGTGTTGAAATCACTGGTCTCTACGCTTCGACACCTTGCGGCGGAGCGGCTGCGCCCGATGCCGTGGATAACCTGGTAGCAACCACTGTGCGGGAAGATGGTGCAGGTACTTCGGTGGAACTTTCCTTTACGGCTCCTACGGGATATGCCGCCCTTTCCCAGACTTTGTCCTCCATCAGCAAGATTGAGATTTACCGCGATTACGAGTTGGTGCATACCATCACGGATGCCACGCCCGGGCAATCCATTACTTGGATTGATGAAGACTATGCCGCCTTGCAGGATGAAGATGTGGTAGGTTATCGCGTAGTGGCTTACAACGATGCGGGTGCGGGCTTTTCCACCTGCTGCGCTGCAACCGTGGGCGAGGATATCCCCGGTCCGGTTTCCAACCTCAGGATGGAAGTGGCCGACGACTCGGTGGTGACTTTGACGTGGAACGCTCCGACCGAAGGTTTGAACGGCGGCTGGTTCAATCCCGGCTCCGTGTATTACGAGGTAGTCCGTTACCCGGATGAAACCGTGGTGGCTTCCCGTTTGCAGGAGACCACTTTTACCGAGACTTTGAGTCAGGGGTGCAACTATTATTGGTATACCGTTCGCAGCTATTCCTTCAAGGGGCGCGGTCAGGCCGTCGAAAGCGAAGGCGCACGGGTGGGGATCGCTTTGGCTTTGCCCTATGTCTGCTCCTTCAACACGGCTGCCGAAGGTTTCCTTTGGGAATTGGTGGATGCCAATACCCCTATTCCTGACGGTGTTACGTGGGAACATCACCTGAACGAAGGCATGGAAGGCACGCAAGGGTACTTGCATTACGGACGTTCCACCAACAGCGACGGGAACGATTACGCTTATTCGGCTCCTTTCCGCCGGGTGGCCGGGGAACATTACCGCCTGCGTTTCGACTTGGCAAGCACCGGCGATGCTTCCACCTCGGAGGACATGGAAGTCCTGCTGATAGCCGAGGACGGCACGGGAACCCTCATGCAGGCTTATGAGGACTTCAATACCCGGTATGAATTCCAGACCATGCGGGTTGCTTTGCCGGTAGCCGAGCCAGCCGGGGAAGGCCTTTACACGATTGCTTTCCGCGCTACATCGCCCCGTAACCAATCCGGCATCCAGGTCGACAACGTGATACTGGACTATGTGATTGACGCGCCGGTGACCGGGACGGTGGAAGATGAGGCCGGCAATCCCTTGGAAGGGGTGTGCGTGGCGGTCGCCGCTGCCGATGCATCCTACCGCGACACGGTTTATACCAACGCGGAAGGACAGTACGATTTGGGATACCTCGATGAGGCCTCCTATACTTTGGTCTTCTCGTATTTCGGTTATGAAGACCATTCGGAAAGCATTTCGGTGGAAGCTTTGCAGCCTGTTGTCCGGGATGTCACGATGCAATCCCGCCAGCTCTTGACTTTGAGCGGTCTGGTGGAAGACGAATACGGCGACCCCGTACCGGGCGTTTCCGTTTATATGACCGGATACCAGACCTATTCAGCCCAGACCGGAGCGGATGGCCGGTATACGATAGAGGATGTCTACCGTCACGATGGGGCATATTCCATGGTATTCTTCAAGAGCCGTTACCAGACTGTCCGGGATACGGTATCCATGGCTTTGGAAACTCGTTCAAAAGACCTTAGTCTGCCTTTCCTCCGGATTTCGGCCGAAAATTTCACGGCTACGCCCGAAGGGGAAAACATGCTGTTGCAGTGGGAGAAGGCGGAAGACATGCAGGAATTCCGTTATGACAACGGGACGTTTGCCGGTGCGGCTCAGTTGCGCAACGACTCCGCTTCGGGTATCCTGTACACGGAGGCTGCTTTCGGTACTATTTACTACCAGCCGATGGAACTCCGTTCGGTGAAATGGTGGATGTCGAGCGAAGGCGGGACCATGAACCACACGACCGCCGACATTTCCATCTACGCGGTGGATCCGAATCCGGGCCGGGGCTTCGGTGCTTTGCTCTTCCGCAAGGAAGGGGTGCCCAGCACCGACGACCAGTGGAGCGAGTATGTCCTGGACTATCCCGTGGAGATAACTGCGGGCTGCATGATTATGATCGGTTCTTCGGAAGGAAACATTGCTATCGGCGTGGACAACGGGACCGATCCCGACTATCCTTTCCAGACCCAGCGCCACGGGGTGACCACGGACTGGTCCAATGTGGGCAGCCTGGCCACTTTGGAAGACTGGGGTATCCTGCAGAACCTCATGATCCGTGCCATCGGTGTTCCTGAGCAGGAACAGGGCAAGCAAGCCAAGGCGGCGGAAGACAATCTGGATATCTATAACATCTACCGTCTGGCGCAAGGCCAGGAAGAGAACAGGGACAGTTGGACACAGGTGGCTGAAGGCTTGCGCGGCGTGGAATCCTACCGCGATGAAGACTGGTCTTCCTTGGAACGCGGCGGTTACCTTTACGCCTTGGCCAACGTTTATGGCGAGGATGAAGCGGAAGCCGTGTTCTCGAATGTGGTCGGCAAAGACATGATCACGGAAGTGACCGTCCTGGCCAAGACCAACACTACTCCGGATGAGATCGAGGGTGCGGTGGCCAGCTTGACCAATACCGAGTTCCCCGAATACACGTATCAAGGTACTTTCGGCACCGACGGGCGGCTTGTGTTCGATTCCGTATGGAAAGGTACCTATAGCTTGAGCATTTCCAAGAGTCTTTTCGATGGTGTGGAAGAAGAAGTTGATTTCAGTACTGAAAACGCCTACACCACCCAGACTTACGAAATCAAGGAACGCATCGTGGATCCTTATTCGCTCTATGTGGAGACTTCGTCTACCGATTACCGTGACAAGACCCTCTTCTGGAACGTGGATGAAACCGTATCGGAAGATTGCGAAGCCATGCCTGACTTTGAAATCAATCCCGAAGGCGAGTTCGGCTGGACTTACCTTGACGGGGACGGCGCGGAGACCTACGGCATGGTCATCGGGCAGGATGTCATTGACTGGCCCGGCATCTACGAGCCGCACGCCTTTATTGTCATGAACCCTTACGAGACCACGCCGGCCATTTACACCTCTCTCAACACCAGCCATAGCGGACGCCGCGCCTTGATGAACATGCGCAACCTGGATGTAGAGAACCCGGTGCAGAAGGATGACTGGATTTTCTCGCCCGAACTGCATTTCGAGACTCCTTATGTGTTCTCTTTCTGGGCCGTGAGCGGTATGGAATCTTTGGCCGAGACGATCCAGGTGGGCTATTCCACCACCACGACCGAGCCCTCGGCTTTCACTTGGCTGGAAGACGAACTGGTCATTCCCGGTGCTTGGTACCAGTATTCGTACACGATACCGGCCGAGGCCCGTTATGTGACCATCCATGTCATTTCCCAAGGGGAAGATTCCTACTTCCTGATGCTGGACGACCTCTATATCGGACCGGAGCCTTCGGCTGAACGTCCCGATAATTCCCGTGCCCTGCATTACGAAATCTATTTGGATGGTACGCAGGTGGCTACCGTGGAAGGTGTCCTGACCTACAACTTCGACGACCTTTCCGACGGCACGCACACGGCGGGTGTGGTATCGGTATACCAGACGGGCAAGAGCCAGATGAAGACGGTGGAATTCATGGTCGATCCCTCCATCATCGCCAACGAGGATGCCGCCCTGGCTTCGCGGATCCGGCTTTACCCCAACCCGGCCACGGAGAATGTGAACGTGCAAGGGGACTATGACGAGGCTTGGATCTTTGACATGAGCGGGCGTTTGGTCGCCAAGCTGGCCAACGAGCAAATCATCGATGTGTCCGGCTTGCGTCCCGGAGTCTATTTTGTCCGCTTTGCCAAGGACGGTGCTTTCTGCGTGAAGAAAGTGGTGAAGCTTTGAGGCGGTGGACTGTAATTTTTGAAGCAAGAAACAATAGGAGGATTTGAAGGATGAAGGCGGCATTGAGCAAACGGATGACGGCCCTGTTGGCGGGAGGCATGCTGGCGGCATGCTTCCCGTCCGGCATGGGGCAAGATGTCTACCTTTCCGAGGACTTTTCCGCGTTCAGCCTTTCTGCCGGCGCATGGTCCGGGCCGGAAAGCGATACGGCACATTTCAGGGTGGTCCCTTCGGCCAATGCCGGTGGGGCGGCCCCTGAATTGGTGATGGGTTGCGGAGCGGATCTGGGTTTGCCCAAGATAAATGACACCGTCCGCCTGGCCACCTCTCCCGTTTTGTTGGGCGAAAAGGAAAATCTATTGGTTTTCAAATCCTTCTATTTTTCTTCCAAATCTTCCAACAAGCGGAACTTCGGTATCGAAGTCCGTGAAGAAGGCGGGTCGTGGACATGCCTTTACGCCAAGCGCACGTCCGTGAGCGGCTTGCAGACTACCGAGGTGGAAAAGATCCGGGTGGCTTTGCCCGATTCCTTGGCGGGAAAAACGGTACAGATCGCTTTCTTCCTGTGCAATTCCGACCCTGTCTCGGCCGACTATCTCTGGTATGTGGACGATGTCATGCTGGCGGCTTATTCCGATTCGGCCGATGCGTCGCTTCGTTACCAGGGTGAAACCTACAGTCTGGAAGAGGAATATTCCATGGCTTTGGAGCTGACGAACGCTTCCACGCAGGCCTTTTCCAGTTGCAGCGGTTATTACGCCATAGACGGCGGGCAGCCTGCGCCTTTCAGCCGGGAATTCCTTTCGCCTTTGCAGGCAGGGGAGACCGTCTCGTTGCGGATTCCGGTTCCGGAATGGGCCGGATTGGAAGGCGGGAGGCGTGGTTTCGCGGCATGGGTGGCCAGCTTGGATACGGTAGCGGTAGCCGAGCCGGATACCCTGCGCTTCAGTGTGGTCAAGGTGGATTCTTCCCGGCGTTTTCCACAGACGCCCTTGCTGGAGATTTTCGGCAGCGTGTACTGTTCCTATTGCGCAGCGGCCAACGAGTACATGAACCCGGTTCTGGAAGCCATGGGCGACACGGTGAGCGTCATCAAGTACCATACCACCTTCATGGGCAACGACCCTTATGCCACCCAGACGGGAGATGACCGTTTCCTGTGGTATTACAGCCCCAGCGACGGCTTGCCGCGCATGAACGGGAACGGGGCTGTATGGCCCAAGGAAGGGCCGGGAGCCATCAATGCCTTGCGTGCTTTGCTGGATACCCACCCGGAAACCTTCCTTTCCATCCGTTTCGATACGGTTTACCTGGATGCGGACGGCCATGTGCGGGGCATGGTTGTTGTCCGTAGCACGGCCGATGTCTCCGGCTTGGAGGTCTTTGTGGCTTTGACCCAAGGTGCGGTCGGCGGAGAATACCATGATGTATTGCGGAGCCTGAGTCCGGTGGACGGTGCTTTCGGCCTCTCGTTCGAAATGGATTCTTCCTGCCTTTACGAACTGGATTTCGATGCTTCTTATCTGGAAGAAGAGGCACGGGAAGACCTTTCCTTGGTGGTTTTTGTGCAGGAAGGCGATGCCAGGCAGGTCTTGCAGAGCGCTTCCGCCAAGGTGTCCGTGCCAGGGGGTGGAGGAGTTGGCAATGAGGATGATGGCGATGCAGGGGCATATTCCGGCGAATCGGTTCCGGGCGTGAGCGTACATGCGCAGGATCGTGTGATTTATGTGAAGAACAACGCTTCTTCATGCTACCAGGTGTTCAACTTGCAAGGACATCTGATTTACGAAGGCCGTGATGCATCGGTTGCCGTGGATGCCCCCGGGCTTTATTTGGTACGTATCGGTGCCAAAGTATGGAAGGTGGCGGTGCTTTGAGCGCGAGCATCCTGGATTCCGGAAGGAGGCAGGTCATGGAGGCCTTCCTCGGGCTTCTCCGGGAAAGCGGGGATATTCCGCCATCGAGGTTTGGCAGCAAACCGGCTAAGGAAAAAAAGAAAAAGCAAGCTGCTGCGGCAGACTTGCCTGAAAACAAATACTAACCTAAAACCAAATGTTATGAAACGATTGATGTTGATTTTAACCGCCATGGCAGCGGGCTTGTCCTTTTCGCAAGGGCAGGTGGAAGACTATACGCTCGCCTGGGCGGAAGGAACTCCTTTCTTGGCAGCACCTGGAAATGCAACCGTTGTGGCTACCGGTAGCGATAATGCCATTTATACGATTACAGACAGGTATGATGAGGTCTATAATTACGATGTGACTTGTCATGTTTACGGGCAGACTGCCTCTGAGGTAACTGCGACATACAACGGCAGTACGTATTCCCATGATATTTCAGGAAATACAGGCATCAAAGGGATTGCCCTTCCTTTTGATTTCTATTACAACGGGAAGACCATGAAATATGTCCTGCCGATGGCCGACGGCCGTATCGCCTTGTCGGAACAGGAAGACATGTCGGACATGGCCAAGCCTTATGTGACTATTTTTAACATGAACGAGACAGGGCTGGATGCTGTCATGTTCGAGGTGTATGCGTATGACGACAATTTTCAGCAGGCCATCGGGAACAGGGTCCTTAAATCGGGCGGTTCCGTCAAGTATTGGACCACGGAAGACAATGTCTTTGTTGTGGAATACAAGGATGTTGAAATCAATAACAGCTATATCGCGGACGAGAGCAAGAAAATAGCTCTGACCTTGAGCTGGCAGGTACAGTTCAAGCAAGACGGGTCGGTCATTTTTGCCATCGATGGAATCGAGGATGCCGATTTTACCAATGTGAGTACGGATAACTTCCCTTTTAGCGTGACCAATACGGCGTTCATGGCCGCTTTCCCTTTCTTTGAATCCGGTACTGTCCAGCGGGTCACGCATGTATACTTCAATCAGTATCGGCCGCATAGGTACTTCCTGGACGGAACGAATATGAGGTATTGGCCAGACGGAAGCGGTGTGGCAGATCCTGAGGAGGTCGACCCCCTCTTTGCACTCTACGGGTCTACTTTTTCCGATTATCAGAGCTATGATTTACGGAAGGATGGGTTCTATCTTTTCCCGGGCTATATGTCATCGACCTCCATCGGGGTCGCTGTGACTGCGCCTTCCGCGCCAGCTGATTGCGCTGCGCCGGCAGGGACGTTTGAATTTGCCCAGCAGGAACTGCTGCCTTCTTCCACTCCTACATGGTGCTATTACATGGCTTATCCCGGGGAAGAGTGGGGTACTGCCGATGACTTCCTCTTCGTATTGGATAACGATGGTACCTTGTCCTTTACCCCTCAGGACGGGCAGACATACAATGCTGCCTCCGAAATCGGGAACGGGGAAGTAGTCCTGACCTATGACAATTTTTATTGGCCGAACAATTCTTTCGGCGAGCCCTACTTCTATTTCAACATGGCAACGCAAGGCAGCACCGAGTACACGGTGTATTGCTTCCCTTACAACGATTGCCGTCAGGATGGCCTGAAATATGCATCTGCTATCGAGGTGGGCAAGTTTAACTCGCCTGAAGGCGCGCCGGAAATCAATTCCTTGACTTACACGGAAGGTGCGTTGGAATTGACATTTGATGATGCCATGCAGGGCAAGAGAGTCCTTGTCCTGTACACGGATGCGCCTTTCGACTGGAACGGGGCTTTCGGTGCCTATGGCGAGTACCGGCCCGATGGCGGCAGTGCGAGCTTCAATCCTGATGCACAGGCCGGCGATTCCTATATGGAAGTGGACGGCATCCAGATCCGGTATGCTTATTACGGAACTTTGGATGGTTCTTCCATCAAGATTGAAGGCCTGACTCCGAACCGGGTTTACTCGGCCATTGCCTATACGGTGACGGGTTCGGACGATGCCCTTGTTTTCACTGCCGATTGCGCGCATGCTTCCGTGTATGTTCCCGCCACGGAGGTTCCCATAATCTTCGGGCCTTATCCGGCAACCAATCTCAATGAATCCGGAGAAGGTACGTATCTGATATCCTATGACCAGCAGTGGCCTGATGCAGGCTGGGGCAATCAGCCGGAAGGAGTTGACATGTCCCAGTATCTTAGCCGTTTCGACATGATATTCGGATGGCAGACCCATTACGAACGTTTCATCCAGATGTCGGTTCCCGCGAACGGGACGGTTTCTTTCACCACGCCGGCTTTCACCACTTCGCGCGAGGCCTTGACGGTCAGCATGGAACTTGCCCGGGCTGCTTCGAGCAACGCGGCGGAAGATTTCCAGTCGGGCGATTCTTTCCGCTTGGAATACGCCCAGCCTGAGACCGATGCCGTGGATACCACTTGGAATACCGCAGAAACCTTGACATCCTTGGCTTCTTTGGCCGAGGGGAGCATCGACGGCCTGTATTGGTGGGATGTGAACATCGGCGGAATCGATCCGGCAAAACCGGTGCTGTTGCGTGTTTCGGCTACCAGCGGCGGAGATTACAGCTACTACATGCTGGTCAGGAGAGTGAACGTCAATGAAAGGGCGGCCTGCCCCCTGCCCAGTGTCAGGGTGGTGGATGTGACCGATGCCCAAGCCTTGGCTACTTGGACAAAGACGCTGGACGAAGCTGACGGGACGAACTCCGGTTATATCTTCTCTTACGGTCCTCAAGGAGGTGCGTTCTCCGAACCCGTCCTGGTTTCCGACACTTCTTTCTTGATGGAGTCCTTGCTTGCAAGCACGACCTATACGGTCAATGTCCGCACCTTGTGCGGGGAAGGCGATACCTCGAACGTTTCGGAAAGGAATTTCACCACCTTGCGCGGCCTCCCGTACACGATGCTGGCTGCCCAGGAATCGAATCCTATTTCCGGTTCCAACGTCTATGCCAGCCAGAACGGGGTTTACGATCAGAGCGGGTCTGGCTGGAACGTGTACCCCATGTATATGGAAAACATCGGTTCGGTACGCGCTTTGACTATCCAGGCCATCCAAAGCGATTTGACCGATTCCGTGCTGGTTGCCTTGCCCGAATTCTACAAGGAAAGCACAGGGGAACGGCAGGAATTCGTGACCTTCAAGGTAGGCGTAGGCATATACAGTTCTTCCAACCCCATGCCGTCGACCATGGATTCCATCTTGGCGGAAACCTCCAAGCTGCAGGTCTTGCTGTCGACCGACGGTGTATTCGAGAATGCCGATGTAATCGGCGAGATTTCGGGCAGCGAGCTGGTATACGGCTCTTATGTGCCGTTTACTTTCCCGATCCAGACCGAGAACGAAGGCTTGTGCCGGATTGGTTTCGCCTGGATGAACACGGAAGCGGATAAGACCATTCAGACTGATTACACGTATATCTTGCTCGACTCGGTTTATGTGAAGAGCGTTGTTTCTCCCTGTGACGAGATTTCCGGCCCGCTGGGTATCTACATGGCTGATACGGTGACTGCGACCACGGCCACCATCGTGCTGCCGGAATCGGAAGCACTGTCGTACATGTTCCGTTACGGTGTGCTGGATTTCTCTGGCAACCAGCAGTGGGATACGATTTTCACGGACAACCGTGTCATCGAACTGGAAGGATTGGCTCCGGCCACGGCCTATACGTCCGATTTGTATCAAGCCATTGATTTGGCAGGACGCTATGTCTGCATGGATCACGTCGATTACATCGATTTTGCCACAACGGTTTCCTGCTATCCGGTAGATACTTTCGCCTTGATGGCTGCCACCCGGAACAACGCCACGTTCCAAGTGCTGGATCCGGCTACGGACAGCGCGGCCAAGGTTCTGCGTGTCTTCACCGAGGACGCTTCTTTCGACCGGGCTTACGCTTGGCCGGAAAACACCTTGTATTACACGGCCAGCGGTTTGACTGCCGGGACGGATTACATGGCTTTGGTGCGCGTGGTTTGTGCTGAAGGCGATTCCAGCATGTGGAGCACCGATACGGTCCGTTTCTCCACCGAGGCCGAGCCTCAGCCGGTCTGCGAGGTGCCCACAGGCTTGCAAGCGGTTCCGGGCGTGGACAATGCCTCCTTGAGCTGGACGGCCGGCGAAGGGAACGAATCTTTCGAGGTATTGTACCGCGAGACATCGGCAAGCGAGTTCGATACGTTGGAGTGCCAGGCTGCCGAATATGATTTGACCGGCCTGACCGCCGAGACCTCTTATTCCTGGACGGTGATCGGGGTTTGCGGTGATTTGCGGAGCGAGGCTGCCGAAGTGGCCAGCTTCACCACGGCTTCCGAACCCGAACCGGAAAGATGCGGCGTTCCTACCGCTCTGGCTTCCGAGCCGGGCATCGACACGGTGGCGCTGAGCTGGACGGCCGGCGAGAACAATGTCAGCTTCGAAGTGATTTACAAGGAAGCTTCCGCTGCCCAGTACGATACGGTTCAGTCCGAAGAAGCTTCGTGCGTGGTCCGCGGCTTGACCAAGAAGACGGCTTACGTTTGGTCGGTACGCGGTATCTGCGAGGAAATCAGCAGCGACTTTGCTGAAGAAGCCGAGTTCGAGACCTTGGACGAAACCGCCAACGAAAACAGCTTGGCGGCTGCCTTGCGCGTGCTTTCGCAGGATGACATGATCCATATCCTCAATCCGGCCAAGATCCGGATCGACCGTGTACAGGTTTACACGACAACGGGTGCACGGGTAGCTGATTTGACGGTTCGTGCCGACAACAATGTCAGCATTCCGGTCGATGGCGGTCGCATCCTGCTGGTGAACGTGTTCAGCGGCAGTGAGAACGCTATCTTCAAGGTTTATGTGCGCTAAGCTTTCTCTGCGGGTTTGAAAGCGTGGAAGCCGTTCCGGGTTCGTCGTTTGGCTGTTTTCCGGAACGGCTTCCGTGGGTTTTCAATCCACTTTTTTTGCCCGGGCGGGGTGGGAACCCTTCCCGGGCGCAGTGTCTGGAGGATATTCCTGGGCGATGATGAGGCGGCAGGCCGAGGGAGAGTCAAGGCTGTCCATCCGGAAGGATAAGAGGGTGTGTGTTTAACCCAAATCGGTCATTAGACACGCCGAGTCCGTTTCTGATTGGGAAAACGAGGCTTTCGGGCATCTTGCCCGCTTCTGTCCGCATCCTGTTTCTCGCTACGCCTCGACGTAGCCCGCTACGCCTTCGGCTAGGCGAGAAGCATGCTGCCTGACACAAGCGGGCAATCTACCCAAAGTCTAATGACCGATTTGGGTTTAACCCAAAGTCTAATGACCGATTTGGGTTTATGCCAGGTTGATGCCGGACCGGAACAGGCCGGGCGGAAGTGCCGATGCGCTTCTTCTGGATGGCGGATGAATTCGGGCCAATGATTGAAAAAAATAGATGAAACCAACCAAAATGAAACGAATTGCAGCCTTGCTGGCTTTGTGTCTCTTGTCCGGGACCTTTCTCCGGGCGCAGGGGGACGCTTATGCCTTCTTTACTTCTTCCTACCGTGCCACGGTGGGTTTTATGGATTTGGAGGATCCTTCTTCGTTTTCCACCGTGCCCGGCGCGTTGGATCAGACTTCTTTCGTGCTGGCCGCTGAGGAAGCGGAGGGACGGGTGTATGCCTATACCGGCCTTTCTTTCTTCAACATGGTGATGCCGGGGGCTTTCAGCGCGGTTTCGCTCGGCGAGGATGCGTATTACGATGAGATCCTTGCCGTCTACAATACGATGGACTACTTGTATTATGACATGGCCTACGACCGCCAGGCGGGCAGGATGTATGCGATTGCCGGTCTTCGTACCGACAACCTGCACTGGGGCTCTTATCTCTTGGAGGTCAATATCAGCGAAGGGGACAGCTGCGGGAATTTCCGTGTGCTGGGACGCTTTGCCGAGGATTTGTGCGCTCTGGACGCGGACGAGGACGGCCATGTGTACGGCATCGGCTTGTCGGGCATGTTCTATTATGTGGATCCGGCCACGGCGGCTTTGACCGAAGTAGGGCCGACCGGTGTGCTTCCGTCCATGACTTTCCAGAACATGGCTTTCAATCCCAACGATGGGTTCCTCTACTGGAGCACGGTGGAACAGGGCGGGGTTCCTTCCTTGTACCGTGTGGACGTGCTTTCCGGGGAGGCTTCCTTGGTGGGTGCCTATCCGGCCGGGTATGACTTTGTGAATGCCTTGACGATACCTTTCGGCGGGTTGTCTTCCGTGCCGGGCCGGCTGGCTGGTTTGTCTTGCCAGACAGAGAATTCCCAGGTCGTTTTGTCGTGGACGAACCCCGCCGAGGATGAAGGGGGCCAGGCTTTGGCATCCTTGTCCAAAGTGGAGATTTTCAGGGACGGGCAGCTGGTGGCTGCCGTGGAAGACGGATTGGCTGCGGGAGAAGCTTGCCAGCATGCCTTGGAGAACCAGCCTGACGGCTTGCATTACTATGGCGTGCGGGCTTGCAATGCCGACGGGAACGGGCGGTTTTCCCTGGTACGTTGCGTGGTGGGCTACGATGTGCCGGCCGCGGTGGGGAATCTGCAAGCCCGGGCGGAAGACGGCACGGTATCCCTGTCTTGGGATGCTCCTGCCGGCGGCAAGTTCGGGGGGCGTATCGATGAGTCCAGTCTCCAGTACCGGGTAGTCCGTTACCCGGATACGGTGGAATGGGTAATCGGGGAGAGCTCGTTCACGGATGAAGGGATTACTGTCTTAGATAATTACAGTTATGCCGTGATACCTTTCACGCAGCATGGGCAAGGGCCTGCGACCCGGACAGGGAACATGATGGTGGGCGAGCCTCATCAGGGATATTTCGCCTGTGATTTCTCGGATGCCCGTTCCTGGACTCCTTGGACTGTGATCGATGCCAATGAGGATTATGCCGCATGGGCTTACGGGGAGTACCTGGGCAAGCCGGGAGCGGTTTTCCAGACAGGCACCAACACGGCTGACGACTGGTTGGTCCTTCCTCCGGTGGAACTGGAGGCTGGCACGTCGTACATGCTGCGGTACGAGGTGGGCACGTTGTATTTCGAGTTCGAGGAAAAACTGGAAATCCGGCTCGGGAACGCGCCCACGGTGGATGCCCTTTCCCGGACGTTGGGTACTTCTTCGGTCCTGATTGATGATCCCCGGTCTTCGAACCAGTCTTTCACCGTGGACCAGAGCGGGGTGTATTACCTTGCGTTCCGCGTGGTTTCGGAAGCTCCGGAATCGGCCGGGCTTTTCATCAGCGATGTGGTCTTGCAGCCTTCCTTGGAGATGGACGTGGCCGTGTGGGATGTGGATTGCCCCGATTACCTCAAGGCGGGGGAAGAGACTGTGGTACGGACTACGATCCGCAATACGGGCTTGAACAGGAGCAACTCTTATAGCCTGTCGCTGGTGGACGCTGCCGGCAGAGTGCTGGCTTCCCAGAACGGGGTCACCCTTTTGAATGCCGGGCAGGAAAGCACGGTCCGGCTTTCGTACACGCCCGACCAGGCGGGTATGCAGGAGCTGCGGGTGGTAGCCGGGATGGAGGGGGATTTGCTGGCTGCCAACGACTCTTCTTTCAGGATTCCGGTCCAGGTGATGGAATCTTGCGGAGATTACATGCCTGGCACGGCGGGCACGATGCGCCAGAACGGGATTCCTTTCTCTTTCGCGGCCAGTTCGAGCGCGAGCCAGATTGTCTATGTGGCGGGCGAGATCGGGATGGAACCGGGCGTGGTTCGCCGTATATCCTTGGAATACGAGAATGCCAACGGGATGACCGAAACACGGCCGTTCCGTCTTTATATGGCCAATACCGACCTTTCCACCTTGACGGGAGGCTGGGTTCCGGAAGAGGATTTTTCCCTTGTTTTCGACGATACGGTGGTGTTCGAACGTTTCCGCAACAAGGTGACGCTCGAGTTGGATTCTACTTTTGTGTATGACGGAGGGAACCTTTGCCTGATGGCTGTGGCTCCCGTCCATTCGCAGTTTTTCGGTTCCTTCCATTACTGGGTCGGATACCAGCGTCCGGGCGCTGCCCGCTATTGGGTCTACCAGGACGGGGAAAGTTCTTACGAGTTCGATTTCAGCCAGACGGGCATCATATCCGACAATGTGCCGTCCATTTCGCTTTGGGCCGACCATTGCGCGGGCGCTGCTTTGTCCGGGACGGTGACGGCGGCTCTGGGCGGACAGCCCATGGAAGGGGTCCGGGTGGAAATCCTCGGCAAGGGGATTTCTGCCGTGACCGGTGCGGACGGGAAGTGGGACATGCCGTATGTGCCTTTTGCCGACACGGTGGCCGTGGCTTTCACTTGTTATGCCTATGCCGACACGGTGGTTGTCATGGATGATTTCGATGCCGACCGGGTGGTGGATGTCGCCTTGTCTCCAAGGGAGAAGTTCGTGCTGGAGGGCGTGCTGGAAGATGCCGACGGTATGCCGGTGGCTTCCGCTCAGGTACGCCTGACGGGTTATGATACTTGCATGGCGTACAGCGATGCCCAAGGACGGTTCTCGTTTTCGGCCTACCAGGGGTCGGGCTATGTCCTGGAGGCGTTCAAGCCTCGTTTCGAGTTGTACGTGGCCGATTCCGTCAATTTGGACGGAGCCTTGGATCTGGGGGAAATCAGGATGCAGGATGCGTTGCTGGCTCCTTCGGATTTGCTGGCGGTTCCGCAGCCGGATGGCCGGATGCGCCTTTCCTGGAACCAGCCTGACGGCAACGAGGTGTTCCGTTACGACAACGGGATCCCCAATCTGTTTTACGGTGATGACGCGGCAACGGACAAGACCGTGCTGGGAACGGTGTTCCGCCGTCCTGCTTTGCTGCGTTCCATGAGCTGGATGACCATGGAGTACCAGGATATACG
Source organism: uncultured Bacteroidales bacterium (assembly GCA_944320465.1). GTDB lineage: Bacteria > Bacteroidota > Bacteroidia > Bacteroidales > P3 > Pullibacteroides. Next base: position 29,106 of record CALUHO010000001.1, read on the forward strand.
GCACGAGACGGTCAATGTGTTCGTGTTCGATCTGGACAAGGACGGACAGCCTACTTCGCGTCTGTTGTATTCCAAATACGGCGTTCCTAATACGGATTCGGCCTGGACGACCCATGTGTTCGACACCTTGGTTTCCGCTCCAAACGGCTTCATGGTAGGCTTGAGCTATTACGAGGACGGCGAGGGCTATCTGGCCATTGCCAACGACTTGCACACGGCCGGTTCCGACCCGGATTATCCTTTTGTGCCGGAGACGCAGTACTATACGGCGGATTACACGCGGGGCCAGTTCTCCACCTTGGAGTCGATGGATGCCACCTTTACCAATACCATGCTTATCCGGGCCGAGGGCGAAGTGACGGGATTGTACGGCTTCGAGGCGGACGAGGAGTCTTCGTCCCTGGTTTCCGCGAAGGCGCAGGTTCCTGAGATGGGCGCGATGCCCAAATCGGCACAGTCGTATGCGGTTTACCGGATGGGTTACGGCCAGGAAGAAGCCGACACGGCTTGGATTGGTCTGGGCAATTGTCCGGCCTCTGACACTTTGTGGGTGGACGAGGATTTTGCCGGCCTTGACCGCGGGCTTTACCGTTACGGTCTGCGGATGGTTTATTCGGGTGGCAGGATGTCGGAAGCGGCATTGTCCAACCTGGCTGCCAAGGATATGGATGTGGAATTGACATTGGAAGTTTCCACCAATATCGAGGGATGCTCGGCTCAGGGCGCGAAGGTGTCTTTGCAAAGCCTGGATTACCCGGAAGCGGCCTATCGTGTGGATTGGCCTGCACTTTCTGCGGTGGACACGGTGATTATCGAGGGATCGTATGCCCTTTCTATCGATTTGGCGGGTTTCCATTCTGTCCGCGATACCGTGGAAGCCGTCCATGGCCAGGCGTTGCGCCTTTCCTACGTCTTGGAAGAGATTGTCTGCGTGCCGGAATCCTTGCAGGTGAGCAAGGATGCGTCTGGGAACTACGTGTTCACTTGGGAGGATGGTTGCGGGGCATCCAAGGCTTTGCAGGCTTACCGGGTATATCTGGATGATCAGTTCAAGGCGGAGACCGGGGAACTTTCCTATTCGTTCGGGCCTTTGCCGGACGGATGGCATACGGCCGGTGTCGAAGCCGTGTTCGAGTCTGGTTCCAGCCGGAGGGCTTTGCTGGATTTCCAAGCTGGGGATGTGGCGGTGGAATCCGCCGGCCAGGCGGGTGTCCGGGTAAGCCCGAATCCGGCCACTTCCTTCCTTTCTCTCGAAGGAGACTATGAGGAATGCGTGGTGCTGGACATGAACGGGCGGGTCCGTCAGGTCTTGCCTGCGGGTGTCAAGGAGCTGGAAGTGTCTGCGTGGGAATCTGGAATGTACCTGTTCCGTTTCCTCTTGCCCGATGGCAGGATGGAAACCTTGCGCGTGATTGTGCGCTGACATAGTATGTTTGTTAGACCAATTGATAACCAAAACAACAGTAAAACCAAATGAAAAAGAATTTTCTTGCTTGCGTTTGCCTCCTGTTCTGCGTGGGGGCGCTGCAAGCGCAAGAGGGATTGCAGGACAGCAATCCTGCATTTTCCAAAGGTATGCCGGGGGCGGTTGCGATGCCCAAGCCCGCTGATGAGCTGGATGTCCCGCCGGTGACATTCCATGCCAGCGAGGGCGATTTCGTGTCCGTGGTTGCCAATGATTGGGCTTACGATCCGTTGAGCGGCCTTATTTCGATCATGGGACCCTTGAATCTCCGTACTCCTTTGCGGACTCCGGGCGTGATTCTGGAACCGGGCCGTTACCGTGTCGGGTTCAATTACCAGGCGGGTATATGCCGGGAAGGTGTGATGGGAGATATCCCGACGACTCTGATGTACTTGGATCCGTTTTCCATCCGGATGCTGGATCATGACGGGGTGGTGGACTATGAAGCGGGGACGGAAGTATACCGGAACCCGACGGCTTGCACGGGCGAGAACACCATCGTGTATGATGAATTTTTCTTGGAATTGAAGGAAACGGATACGGTGTGCTTTGCCATCGTTCCCGATACCGTGCTTTCGGCCGACATTCCTATGTATAGCAACGACACGGTCCGCATGGGGGGATTCTCCTTGGGCTTCGAGTTCATGAGCGTGGAAGCCATGCATGACTACGATGTGGCCGTGACCCGGGTTGAATCCGACTTGACGCATATCTCGCCGGTGGACCAGACCAATGCGGCCCATGCTTTCCATACCTCGGTATGGAACAAAGGCACGGAGAGTGTCAATGCCGTTGTGTCGGCCTATTTGGTGGACGCTCCGGACAATGTGCTTGGAACGAGCGATCCGATAACAATCCCGGCTGACGGGCGGGAAGTGATTGCTACCGAGGCTGTCTTTTCGGGCTTGGCGGCAGGTTACAAGGGAGAAGTCGCCTTGCGGGTCGATATCGAAGGACAGGAAGACAAGAACATGGAGAACAATTTCCGGTATTACAGCTTGTCGGTTTCTGATTCGGTGATGACTTTCGACACTTTGACGGTGGATTTGTTGGATGACGAGAGGACTTCGAACATAGGTAGCCAGTACAACTCCATTTCTTTCGGGGTCTTGTACACGCTTGTGGAGACTGACACCTTGACTTCGTTCACCATAGGGTTTGGAGACGGGCAATACAGCTTGCAGAGGCTTTCTTTCTACCGTTGGAATGAAGAAACCGAGGCAATAGATTACGAGTTGTTCTCCACGGAGTATTACCGTCCCGATAATACTTCCGGATTCCTGACGTTCCCTTGCCCGCACACGCTTCTGGAACCGGGGGTTTATTTGATAGAGGTGGCCCAGATCAGCGAGAACACCCATGCCGGCGTAGCCGCTGACGGGCAGGAAGACGGCATATTGTACGTGACATCGACCGCGAGCGGACGCTTGAACCCGCAAGACAACTTCGGATTTGCCGCTATGCGTTTGAACTTCGGGCCGAGCCATGGGCAGGTGTTCGCCGACGATTTTGCCTTGTTGTCTATCGACAAGCCGGAAAACACAGGTCTGTTCGCCCAGAACGAGAGAGTGGAAGCGACCGTGGTGAACCGGGGTACCTCCAGCGGCACGGCTACCGTTTATTGCGAGGTGGACGGGGTGTTGGCGGATTCCGCTTCGATTTCGCTGCAGCCCAACCGGCGCGGGACGGTATCGTTCTTTGCCGACTTGATGGCTACCGGGATGCATACGATTAGCTTGACGCTCGACCTCCCTGGAGATCAGAATCCGGCCAACGACACTTTGAGCAAGCAGGTGGAAACCTTGTCCGATCCGGATCCCTATGTGATGGATTTCGAGTATTGCGGCGATTTCGCCACGACGGGCTTCCAGCCTTGGATGGTGACGGTCCAGGACCAGAACAATACCATTTTCATTGACAATTGGAACATCCCCAATGTAGGGACGAACATGGGTTTCATGGCGGTGAATCCCGACCAGATAGGTCAAAGTTTCGCCGAGTGGTTCCCGATTCGCCAAGGTGCCAGGTTCGCTTTGTCCTTGGCTGATGTGGACACTGCGATCATGAGTACCACGGCGAACGATGCATGGTTGATTTCGCCTCGCTTGGAAATGCCTGAGAGCGGTGCGCAGTTGTCTTTCATTGCCATGAGCATGGCGGCGGAAGACGAGGACGGCAATCCGGTCGAAGAGTCGTTGAATGTGATGATTTCGACGACGAACGCGCAACCGGCCTCTTTCGGGTTCCTTGCCAATTACGTGATACCGGCCATGAACCCGGATCGTTCAGACCCGGTTTACCCGTGGACCCGTTTCACGGTGGATCTTTCGGAATACAATGGACAAAGCATTTATGTGGCTATCCAGGGACAGGCGCAGAACTACGGTTTTGTCATCGATGATATCCGCGTGGGGGCCAATGCGGGGAACGAGGCTGTTGACGGACAGACAGGCCCGGCAGTCAGCGCATATCCCAATCCGGTGACGGAGACTTTGAACATTTCCGCTTCCGGCGTTCAGATTGAACGGGTCCGCCTCTATTCGGTTTCGGGTGCTTTGGTGTACGATTCGGGTTCGCTTGCGGCGGAAGTGTTCCGTTACAATGCGGAATCTTTGGCTCCGGGCATCTATGTGGCCCGCGTGACGACGGCCCAAGGCGTGTCTTCGGTCAAGATCGTGGTGCGTTAGTTCCAGGGATTCTTCCTGCATGAAAAAAGGCAACCGTTGCAAAACGGTTGCCTTTTTTATTATGGATCAGCAAAATGGCTGTCCGGGTTTCTTGCAATCTTATCGATTCACGATGAGTTTTTGTATCCCTTGGAACCCTTGGCCTTGGACATGGATGATGTAGATTCCGTTGCCGAGGCTGTTTACGGGGATAGAAACGGTGTGGATGCCCGCAGGGATGTCTTGCTTTCCAAGATTCAGCACGCATTGCCCGGCTTGGTTCAGTATCTTGATGTCCGCCTGGCAGGCTGCTTCGGTTTCAAAACGGAGGTTCGCGTTTTCGGAAGCCGGGTTAGGATAGAGCTGCGCCTTGATTTGCACCATGGCGTTTTCGTTGGCGAACGGCAGGTTGTAGGAAATCATGACCACCGCGCTATCGCCATAGTCCCCGTCGCGGGTAAGCAGGGTATTGCCTTCGATGTCGCTGAAATCGATATGCCCGTCGCCTTGGGTGTTATGGATGCCGTCTCCCATGGCATCGTAGATGGTGAAGGTCTGGCAGCCTTCGGCCAAGGTCAGGGTATCGATCCGGTTGCGTGTCCCCATGTTCTGGAGGTTGGCATACGGGCCGCCTTGCCCTATGGTGTCGCCTTCATCCGTGACGACATTCCAGGTTATTTCTTCCCCGTACTGGTCTTGGGCCACGGTCAGGATCATTTCCTGGGAGGGAATGTTCATGTAGTACTTGCTGAAATCGGCAGCGAGGCTGTCCATTTCGGGGAAATTGTCCGAACCGTTCACGGCGGCGAGGGACAAGCTTGCTTCCATCTCTTGGTTGATGGGAAATTCGATGGGTTCGCTGGTGAAGGTGACGGTCGAGCCAGCTTCCAGAGCGGGTTCGAAAGTGTGGGTGTACTCCCGCTGGCCGTCAGGTGTGTTCAGGATGAAGTCCATGCTGGAAACCGGTTCGACGGCGGCACGTATCTCGGCTTTTGCCGAGAAGCGGATTCTGCTGTCGCAGGTGTTGTGGGCTTCTTGGGCAAAGTTGGAGAGATGCAGGATATAGTCCGGCCCGCCGTTGGTGAAGCTCAGATTAGCTTCGCAAGCCGTGATGATTTCAGTACGTCCTTCGGCCAGGAAGGCCACCACGCTGATGTTTCCCATTTCCACGGGAACTTCCCGGACGGCTTCGGGAATGGTGTACGTGTAGGTCTTTTCCACGAACGAGCCTTGGGTCGTGGTGGTGATTTCCTCACCCCATTGACCGGTAATAAGGTCGCGCAGAGCGTGCATGTGGACGTACTGGTTTCCGTCAACCTGTTCCATGTTGGCGTTCATGCCTGCTTGCGGCCCGTAGATGTAGTCTTGCAGAAGAGCCACGTTGAGGTAATTGGTGCTTGCGGGGCTGTTGCCGGTGTAGTAGACCTGCACCGTAACCTGCATTTCTCTGGTCTGCCAGTCCACCGTGGCCTTGGCGGCGATGTTGGCGTAGGCTTCCGTGGAGAGGAGTCCTTCGGAAAGGCTTGTCCATGCTGTCCTGTCGGCAACGGCGATGGATCCGTTGAACGAATGCCGGTTGATAGTGGCGTTAGGATAGCTGTTGATGCCGGCTTGGCTGGCCAAGGCATCCCCGTAGTTGGTTCTCAAGTCTATTTCTGCCGGATAAGCGTAAGAACCTTGATGGATGTTTATCAAGAAAACTTCTCCGGGGTGAGCGTCCCGGAGGGCGTTGGCACGGTGATGCCCGTCCGGGCAGTTGCCGCAGTTGACACCTGTGAATTCTTCCAAGACCACTTTCCGGTTTTGGGGCGTTTCGTCCACGAACCGCTCTTGGGCGGTCCCGGATGCCGTCAAGGCACAGAAGAGTCCGATTCCTGCAATGAAATTTTTCATGGTTTTGATGTGTTTGTTTTGATGTAAGAAATTGGAAGTGAGGGTGTATCAAAATAGGGATTTGAAATAAATCTCAGGCGGTGTGTCAGAGTGAGTAAGATGCAAGGCGCTGAGAGCGAGAACGAAGGAGCGTACTGTTGCTGCTCCGCAGCGAGCGCAGGCTTCGCCTCAGCATAATTCAAACTCCGTTTGATTCTGCGTTCGGCTTGCTCTGCGGTTCGTGACTGAGTTCGAGACTCGAAAAACAGTGCAAACCGAGAGCAGAGCCAAGCTTGCTTGAGCTTTGCCGAGGCGCAGCCTGTTTTCGGTGAAACCAAAGCAACGAAGCAGATTGCTCATTATGACACATCGCCGCGATGTTTTACCGTTTTACGATCATTTTCCGGACGGCATGGATGCCTTCTCCTTGAATCAGGATGAAATACATGCCTTCCGTCAAATTCCCTGCCGGCAGTTCGAGGGTCTGCCGTCCGGCAGGCAAAGTCCGTTCTCCCAGATTCAGCACGCAGCGGCCTGTATTGTCCAGCACGCGGATGCCGAGATGGCTTGCCTGGCTCATGTCCAGTTCGAGGAATGCCGAGTTCGAGACCGGATTGGGGTAAAGCACGATGGGGAGACTCTGGGCGGATCCTTCATTGGCGGTGGTGTCCGACGGGCCGGGGTCCGGGTTGTCGGGCAGGTTGTGCGAAATCATGATGACCATGCTTTCCGGATAGGTGCCCTCGTAACGGATGATGCTGTCGCCATCCGCGTTGTCGAACTGGAGGTATCCTTCCCCTTGGCTGCTGGTTGCATTCAGGTTGGCCACCTGCAAGCTGAATTGCTGGCATCCGTCAATCAGGGGCAAGGTGTCGATTCGAGGACTGCTCAAGGTGTCGTACGGCCCGCCATAAGCCAAAGTATCGCCGGCCAGGCCGGTCAGGCTCCAGAAAACCCCGTAGTCCCGGTTGTAGCGGGGAAGGTCTTGGTACAAGGTCAGAAGAGCTTCATCGGTGGGAATGTCGATGTAGTTTTTGACAAAGCTCAGTTGCAAGGGGTCTGTTCCGGGGAAATCGTTCGAGCCGTTGATTTTTGCCAGGTCGAGCCAGCAGGTCCCGCTCCGGTTGGCCCGGAATCCTATCGGTTCGCTGGTGATTTCCGCCACATCGCCTGCCTGCAAAGCAGGCTCGAAAGAAACGGACACTTTGGCCCGGCCTTCAGGATGGTCGAAGTTGAGGTCTATGCTCGATATGGGTTCTTTGGCTACCCGGACAGCTATCTTGGCTGAGAAACGGATGTTGTTGTCGCAGGTGTTCTGCGGCAGTTGCTGGAACTTGCCGAACTGGTAGACCAGCTCCGGGCCGCCTTCCAGATAGGTCAGCCCGGCATCGCAGGCAGTGACGATTTCCGTGCGGCCTTCGGCGAGGAAAGCGACGAAGTTGATGTCGTCCATGTCGACGGGGATTTCCCGGATGGAATCAGGCACGGTGTAGGAATAGGTCTTCTCCACGAACGAACCTTGGGTCGTGGTGGTGATTTCCTCGCCCCACTGGCCGGTGAGAAGGTCGCGCAGGGCGTGCATGTGGAGGTAGAGGTCCCCTTGCACTTGGTCAGGATTGGCACCCGCCCCTTGCTGGTATCCGAGGATGTTGTCCTGGAGCAAGGCCACGTTCAGGTAGTTGGTACTTTGGGGCGAGTTCCCGGTATAATAGATCTGGACGGTGAGTTCCACTTGGCGGGAAAGTGTGTCGATGGTGGCGCGGGCGGCGATGTTGGCATAGGATTCCTGCGACACGATGTCCTCCGTCCAGGCTTCCCAGTCATCGGCCGAACTGCTGGCCATTGCCGAACCTCCGGAAAACACATGGCGGTTGATTGTTCCTGAAGGATAGGCGTTTATGCCCGCTTGGCTGGTGAGCGCGTTCCCGTAATCGGTACGGAAGTCGATGCCGTAGTAGCTGTTGGGGTCTGCGTATGGGCCCGAATGGATGTTGATGATGAAGAAATCGCCGATGTTGGCATTGAGGATTTCGTTGGCGGCCCTGTGCCTGGACGGGCAGTTCGGACATCCGACGCCCGTGTACTCTTCCAGCACGGCTTTGCGGTTCTGGATCGCCGTGTCCACAAAGCGTTCTTGGGCTAAGATGGAAACGGCTCCCATGGCGATGAATGCTGTCAAGGCTGCAATGAGCTTTTTCATGATGTAATTGGTTTTGGTAATGGGAACGAATGGAATAACGACTGCAATGCGGTTTCTCGTGTGCCTGTCCGGCGCATCTGCGCCGAAACCGTTGTTGCTCCGGTCGTTCCTTTGTCGGTTGATAAATTTACAAAATTACAAAAAAAGACTGTTTTCAACCAGAACCGTTCTGACCAAGGCAAGGCCAAGGCATGGCAAAACCGCTGCTGATGGTCTGAAGGCTTTCTGGGTGAAGGCGGGTTGCATGAGGCGGATTCCCTCGGTGACAGCTTGGGCAGCCTGCAAGGCCGGATATGAAAACAGCGAACCGCTGGCAGGCTGGTCACGTGCGGAGACGTTTCCTTTGTCGCCAGCGGTTCGCTGCAAAGCATGTGTATTCCGGGACTTTGATCCCGTTATACTCCTAATCGTTGGTAGCGCGTTCCAGTTTCTTGATTACCGAGAAGATGAACAATGCCGATAAGATGCAGCAGATAATCAGGATTCCCCAGAACATGTAGATGGACACTTTTTCCCAAAGCGAACCCATGACGCCGACCAAGAGGTTGCCGATAGCGGTAGCGGCCAGCCAGCCGCCTTGCATCATCCCCTTGTATTGCGGAGGGGCCACCTTGGCTACGAACGACAGACCCATCGGGCTGAGCAGCAGCTCGGCGATGGTCAGCGTGAAGTAGGTTCCGATGAGCCAGTTGGGCGATACCAGTACATCCGAAACGCCGTTGATTTCGTTAGGCGATGGCAGGTGGTTGGAGATGGAGGCAATCAGGATCACCACGAAGCCCAGCGCGGCTACCACCATGCCGTAACCGATTTTGCGCGGAGCCGAAGGCTCTTTGCCCTTGCGGTTGAGGCTGGTGAACAAGGCCACCGAAAGCGGGGTCAGCAATACGATGAAGAAAGGATTGAACTGCTGGAAGATTTGCGGGGTAATCTTGATGTTTTCGGCATCGACGGCACGCAGGAAGTAGAAAGCGATGATGCCGGCAAGGCCGATCAGCATGGTGACGAGACCCTTGCCGGTACTCTTCTTGCCGCCGAACAGACCCATCGTGGCCCAGTAGATACCGTAAGCGAACACGATAATCGAAATCAGCGAAACGAGGTTGAAGAACATGTAACCGCCGCCGCTGACGGAGCTTTGGGTATAATCGCGGGCAAAGAAGGTCAACGTAAGGCCGTTCTGGTGGAACGACATCCAGAAGAAGATAACCACGAAGAATACTAAGAACAGGGCAATCAGACGTTCGCGGGTCTGGGCCGGGGTCAATTGAACCACCTCGGCTTGCTTTCCGCTCTTGGCGGCTTCGGCCAGTTGTTCCTTCAAGGTCTTGTCAACGCTTTTCCATGTGCCACGCCAGATGATGAAAATCAGGAAGGATACAATCAAACTGATGCAAGCCACGCCGAAGGCCATGTTGTACGACTTGCTGAGGGCATTCTGTACATAATTATCTGCCCATTTGGTCACTTGCGTGTTTTCATCCATCGTTTCCCATCCTGCAAAGCCGGCTTCGATTTCGGCTTTGTTCTTGCCCTCGGCCACATTGGGCTTGTCAAGGGGAGTGTTCATGATTTGGGCAATTACAGGAGCTTTATCGGCTTCGGTTACGTGGCGGCTCAGGAATGTTTCATAACGGGCCGAATCCAGCTGGCCTTCCTGTGCCAAGGCAGCTGCCTTGAGGCGGAGCAGGGCGGCATCGTGGCCTTTCTGCAAGCTGTCCCGGGTGTAGGCATCCAGATTATTGGCTTCGTCCGTACCCAAGATAGCATAGTCGTTGAGTTGTACGTAGTTGGCCGGAATAGAAGCATCGTAGGTATAACCGTCCTGTTTGAGGAAGTAATTGTTGATGGAGTTGGCCATGCTCGGGGCGAAGAATGCTCCGATGTTGATGAACATGTAGAAAATGGAGAAAGCGATGTCGCGGTAACGGCTGTATTTGGGGTCGTCGTAAAGGTTGCCGACCAAGGCTTGGAGGTTACCTTTGAAGCATCCTGTCCCGATTGCAATCAATGCCAAGGCGGCGAACATGATGAGTTTGCCCGACATGTTGGCTTCGGTAGGCATCGATAGCAACAGATAGCCGCCGAACATGACGATGAAGCCGATCAGGATGGTTTTTCCATATCCTAACACTTTGTCGGCGATGATACCGCCCAAGAGGGGAAGGAAGTAAACTCCGGCAAGGAAGATGCCGTAAATCATACTGGTTGCGGCGCTCGACAAGCCGAATTTCGCCTGCATGAACAGTGTCAGGATGGCAAGCATGGTGTAGTAGCCGAAGCGTTCCCCCATGTTGGCCAGCGCAAGGACGATTAGTCCTTTGGGGTGTCCTTTTAACATAGCGTTGAACTTTGTTTGTTTATGAAAATGTGAATTTTGTCGTATCCTTCATAAATAATTTCCTAGCACAGGAACCCTTCCCTTGCGGGCCGGGATTCCCTCTTGCCGTTCCCTTTTTCCCTTGACACGCTCTTTGGAGGGATGAATTTTCGGAAATAGAGAAACGGCTTTTTTAAGAAATTTTAACGTGCAAGTATAATGAATTTTTTTAATTTTGACGGCTCTCTGGCTGCCGAACCCGGCAAATATACGCGGAAGCCGAGCGCAGAGCCAAGCTTTGCTTGAGCTATGCCGAGGCGCACCCGTATATCCGTCCGCAGGACAAATATGCCTGGAAGTTCGTTCAAGATTTCGTGCTTGGGCTGCCATGCAGGCAGTGTCGGATTTTGCTTGCGTGGGCATTGGACAAGGAAACCCTTAAAAACTACATATAATATGCTTCCTTTTCAGAATTTCCCTTATAATATCGTGTTAGGCTCGGCATCTCCGCGCCGCAAAGAGCTTTTAGCCGCTTTGGGTTTTGAGTTCCAGACCGTGCACAAGGAGGTGGATGAGACTTTTCCACTTACAATGCCTCGTGACGAAGTGCCTGAATATCTGGCGCATATAAAGTCGATGGCCTATACCGATGAGGAATTGCCAGACAACTATCTTCTGATTACCGCCGATACCATGGTTCTGCTTGACAATAAGCCTTTCCATAAACCGGCAGACCGCGATCAGGCTATCCGTACCTTGTATGCGCTTTCGGGGCAGACACATAAGGTGATAACCGGGCTTTCATTGCGGACCAAGGCACGGAATTTCTCGATGTCGGTGGAGTCGAAGGTGACTTTCCGGGTTTTTTCCTTGGAAGAAATAGAATATTATGTTGACACTTACAAGCCCTATGACAAAGCGGGGGCTTATGGCATTCAGGAATGGATCGGCTATGTCGGAATCGAGGCGGTGGAGGGTTCCTTTTATAATGTGATGGGGTTGCCGACGCAGCGGTTATACCGCGTTTTGTCCGATTGGGCTGATCTTTAATTGTTGCAAGCATGAGAATTTTGAAGAATCTGGGACTGATGGCGGCCTTGCTGCTGGCTTTGTGTGGAGGGTCCCGAGGTCAGCAGGCCGATGTGGTGGAAAACAAGGATTTCGAGGTGCTGAAAAACCTTGAGATTTTTACTACTGCTTACAAGAATCTGGAATTGAGTTATGTGGACGGGGTCAATCCGGGGGAGTTGATCAAGAAGGCTTTGGATGCCATGATGGCTACCTTGGATCCTTATACGGTCTATATTCCGGAAGCGGATATAGAAGATGTGCGGATTATGACCGAAGGCCAGTATGGCGGTATCGGTTCGCTGATTCATTACAGGGACGGTTCGGTCTATATTTCCGAACCATACGAAGGTTTCCCGGCGGATAAAGCAGGTTTGAAACCGGGAGACAAGATTCTGGAAGTGAATGGAGAATCGACCAAGGGCAAGAGCACAGCCGATGTGAGTGCGATGCTGAAAGGGCAGGCAGGTACTTCGTTGATGCTGTTGATCGAGCGTCCGGGGGAATCCAAGCCTTTCGAGGTATCGTTGACCCGGCGGGAAATCCAGCTCAAGAATGTCACGTATTACGGTATGTTGCGTGACAGTGTGGGCTATATCCGTCAGGATGGTTTCACGGAAGGGGCTTCGAATGAGGTCAAGGAAGCCTTCTTGAATCTCAAGAACCAAGGCATGAAGTATTTGGTGTATGATTTGCGTTACAATGGGGGTGGCCTGTTGAGCGAGGCGGTGGATATTGTGAATCTGTTTTATCGGAAAGGTGTCCCTGTGGTGAGTACCAAGGGGCGGATTGCTGCTAAGAATCATACTTATTATACTAGGGAAACGCCTGTGGATACGGAGATTCCTATTGTGTTCTTGACCAGCCGGGGTACGGCTTCGGCTTCGGAGATTCTGACGGGAGCGATGCAGGATTACGACCGGGCAGTCCTTGTCGGGGAGAGGACTTTTGGCAAGGGATTGGTGCAGAATATTTTGCCTCTGCCTTACAATGCGCAGATGAAAGTGACGATTGCCAAGTATTATATTCCCAGCGGACGTTGCGTGCAGGCTTTGGACTACAGTCACAAGGATGAGGATGGACGGCCTTTGCCTGTGCCGGATTCGTTGCGGACGGCATTCAAGACAGCGGGCGGCCGGGTAGTCTACGATGGCGATGGCATTGAACCCGATGTGGCGGTGGACGTGCCGGTTGTAAGCGATGTGGCGTTCAGTCTGGTGACCAAGTTCTTGATTTTTGACTATGCCAATCAATATGCCAAGAAGCATGAGAAATTGGGATCTGTGGCTGATTTTGAGGTGGATGGGGCTCTGTATGATGATTTTTTGAAGTTTATGGAGGGGAAGGATTATGGTTACAAGCTGGCTTCGGAGCGCGTCTTGGATGAGTTCAGGAAGACGGTGGAGGCTGATAGTTGCCTGCCTGCGGTTCAAGTGCAATACGATGCGTTGGCAAAGACGCTTGCCGATACCAAAAAAGGAGATTTGAGGAAGCACCAGAAAGAGATTTCAACTTATTTGCGCGAGGAAATAGCTTCCCGTTATTATTACCAGGCAGGGCGTGCTGAGGCCGAATTGGCAGGGGATGAAACGGTGAATACGGCAGTTGGGATTCTGCTTGACCAAGACAGGTACCACTCTTTGTTGAAACCTACGGAGGAAGAATGATGGAAACGGATTTCATGAGGGAGGCAATTGAACTGGCACGCGAAAACATCAAGAAGGGCGGCGGGCCGTTTGCCGCGATAATAGTCAAGGATGGCAAGGAAATAGCTCGTACCGGCAATACGGTAACTTTGAGCAATGACCCTACGGCTCATGCGGAGGTGAATGCAATCCGGGAGGCTTGCCGCAAATTGGGAACGTTCAATCTTTCGGGTTGCGAGATTTATTCTTCGTGCGAACCTTGCCCTATGTGTCTGTCGGCTATTTATTGGGCAGGCATCAGCAAGATTTACATGTCGGCTTCACGTTTTGATGCCGCTGAGGCTGGTTTTGACGACCAGTTTCTCTATGATGAGATTGTGAAGCCTTGCCCGGAACGGCAGATTCCGGTCAAAGTGCTGGTTCCGGGCGAAGGCAAGGCTCCCTTTGCCGATTGGAATGCATACAGCGGGAAGATTCCCTATTGAAGGGCAGGAGCCATTTATCCGGCGGTTGGCAGCAAAGCGGTTGTCGGTCTGGCGACCGGGCGTTTTTGATTAGCATACGAGATATCTTGTAATATGTTGGAGGTAGATAGTCTTACAAAGGCGTATGGCAGCCAGAAAGCTCTGGACAGGGTGAGTTTTTTGGTGCAGGATGCTCAGGTGGCGGGTTTGCTGGGACCCAACGGGGCGGGAAAGTCCACCTTGATGAAGATAGTCTGCGGCTATTTGGCTCCGACCTCCGGGACGGCTAAGATCTGCGGTTTGGATGTGAAGGAGCATTCTATGGAGACTCGTGCCAGGATAGGTTATCTTCCGGAGCATAATCCTTTGTATCTGGATATGTATGTGCGCGAGTATCTGGATTTTGTAGGACGTATCTATATGGATGCTGCCAAGGTGGCCAAGCGTCGTGAAGAGGTGGTGGAACAGACAGGGCTCGGCCCCGAAGCCCATAAGAAAATAAAGGCCTTGTCAAAAGGTTACCGTCAACGCTTGGGCTTGGCGCAAGCATTGATTCACGATCCGGAGGTTCTGGTTTTGGATGAACCTACTTCGGGTTTGGATCCGAATCAGTTGGAGGATGTCCGGGCTTTGATCCGGGCTATCGGGCAGCAAAAAACGGTGATGCTGTCAACACATATCATGCAAGAAGCCCAAGCGATATGCAACCGGGTGCTTCTGCTGGATCATGGACGTTTGGTTGCCGATGCTCCTACGCAGGATTTGATGCGGAGACTGCATGGGCAGGTTTTGGTGCAAGTGGAGTTTAAGGCCCCGGTTGCCGAAGAATGCTTGGCGGCTTTGGATGGCGTTCGGGCTGTGCGTGCTTTGTCTGCTTGCCGTTACGAATTGTCCAGCAACGTAGATACGGATCTGCGGCTTCTTTTGTTTCGATTGGCGGTGGAGAAAGGCTGGGAAATCCTGACTTTGCAACAAGAGGAAAGGAGCCTGGAATCGGTGTTTCATCAATTGACAAGCCAGAAGGAGGAGTAGATGCAGTTGGATCCGATGCCGGAAGCCACTTTCTGGAACATGGACTTGTGGATTGTCGTGGGCCTTTTGCTTTATGCTTGGGTGGTTCAACGCTATTTCAGGCAGATAAGCGTTTTATGTGAGGCTTTGTTCAATTTGAGGAATTTTGACAAGCCAGTCCGATCGGCTTTTCGGGATGGGGATATTCCTTCGGCTTGGGCAAACGCTTTGTTTTTTTGCCTGTCCCTTACGTCTTATTCATGGTGGTTTTGGTTAGTCTGCGCCCGGGAGGTATTTCCGGAACTGCCTCTTCTTGGAGAGCATCCGTGGATGGGCTGGACGCGAGGCCAGGTATTGATTGTGTTGTCTCTGGCTCTTGTATTGGTTTGGTATGCTGTGAAATATGTGCTTTCGCGTGTCGTGGCGGCAGTCTTTGACGAGGCGCGTTTTGCTTCTTTTTACTGGAAGACGGGATTGTATTACGATTTGGCTTTTTCGTTGGTCTGCTTGCCGGTGATGGCCTTGTGCATGCGATTAGAAGGATCTTGGTTGAAAGGAATTCTTGTCGCTTTGTTTGTTGTTTGGTGCATATGTTTGATAATTAAGATGTTGCGTTTTGTTTTGGAAGGAAAGGAGTACAGCCGGTTTTCTCCCCTGCATATTTTTGTTTACCTTTGCGGCCTTGAAATATTGCCATTTGTGTGCTTTTGGCAGATTTTTTGCGGTTTATAGCATTGAGGAATAGGTTTTTACTGGCATATTCCTTTTGCTGTGTAAAATCTCCTGCCTTGAGTACGTGTCCCCGCTTCTTCCCCCGCAAGGGGAAAGATGAAAAAGGAGTTTTGGAAATATGCAGAAGGTAAAAAAAATCCTCGTTTCTCAACCTGCTCCGGCCGATTACGAGAAGTCTCCTTACAAGGCCATTGCCGACAAGTTCAATCTTTCTATTGTTTTCAAGAAGTTGTTCCATATAGAAGGGATTTCGGCACTGGAATTTCGCAAGAACAAGATTAATTTGCTGGATTACACGGCGGTGATTCTTACGAGCAGGAATGCTGTAGATCATTATTTCCGGCTGGCCAAGGAGATGCGCACGCAGATTCCTATTTCCATGAAGTTCTTTTGCAGTTCTGAATCGGTGGCCTTTTATATCCAGACCTACATCCAGTACCGCAAGCGCAAGATTTTTTACGGGAAACAGACTACGGCCGATTTGATGGAGGTTGTCACCAAGCATAAGGACGAGAAATTCTTGTTCCCTTGTTCGGAAGAAAGCAATTCGGACGTGCCGATGGCCTTTTCCAAGGCAAAGTTGCCATTGAAGAAGGCTCCTATGTACCGGACGGTTCCTACTAAGGTTGTCGGGGAACTGGATATAGATACTTTCGATATGTTGGTAATGTTCAGTCCTGTCGGGGTGAAGTCGTTGTTCGAGAATTTTCCCGGGTTCAAGCAAGGGGAGCGTCTGATTGCCACTTTCGGGGCATCGGTGGCCGAAGCGGCCCGCCAGGCAGGTTTGACGGTTAACCTTTTGGCTCCCACTCCTACTTCAAGCTCCATGGTGCAAGCTTTGGAGGAATTTTTGAACGACTTGAGCAAGCATGGCTGGGATTTGTCGAAGATTGCCGATAAGTATGCTTATCAAAAGGAATCTAATATCGGCAAGGCAACCAAAAGCGATGCCAAAGTCGTGAAGGAGGTTGCGGTCAAATCTAAAAAAAGCATTGAAAGCAAAGTTGCCGCCAATAAAGCGGCGGCTTTGGCTGTGATTGCAGGCAAGAAAGGGGGGCGGATCAGCCAGGTGGCCCATGCCCAAAAATAAAGCCGGGCGGAGGCGAGGTCGGGCCTGGACGGAGGCTGCCCTGCCTGATACGGTATTCTCATTATTTTATCAGAGGATTCTTGGAGAGCGATGCCAACATTGTCGAAAGAGGAACGTTTGTACGGGGAAGGGCCAGTGAAGGCTCTTTTTTCCCGTGGACGGAGATTTTCGGTGGTTTTGCCTGCGCTTGAACCTTCTTTGGCCTCCGGACAGGTTCAGCCGAAGCGACCGGGTAACGGGGGGGGTGAAAGAAATCCGGCGGACCATTGTGATGGCCGCTCTTTGTCAAACCAGGCAAGGAAAAAGAAAAAGGGCAAGTCCTCCCGTTTTAGCGTGTCTTCTTTACAAGTCTTTTATTTGTTGAAGGATGAGGCTGCGATGCCGGTTGTTGGAAACGACACTGTGCGGTGTCGGGTTATGGTCCATGCTCCTAAAAGAGCTTTCCGGCTTGCGGTGGATCGAAATCGGGTCAAACGTCTTTTGCGGGAGGCTTATCGGGCGCATAAGGCTGCTTTTGCAGAGGTGGTCCCCTCGCAAAAAGGAATGTTGATTTTCTTGCAGTTTACTGGAAATAGAAATGTGTCTTTGCTGGAAATGAATGCCTATGTTGAACAGGCTCTCAAAACACTCGCTTCCCGTTTGCATCATGCGTAAGTTGTGGAAAGGTTTATGCGATGCCCTGATGTGGGTCTTGTGGGCTGGTGTCCGTTTTTATCAGGTCTGCGTTTCGCCGTTCTTTCCTGCCAGTTGCCGGTTCACGCCCACCTGCTCCGAATATGCAATCCAATCTTTGCGCAAATACGGTCCGTTCAAAGGGACTTGGTTGACAATAAAGCGTCTGTCCCGTTGCCATCCGTGGGGCGGGAGCGGGTACGACCCTGTGCCTTGAATGTGAATGCCGGTTTATGGCGGCTTGTTGGAACTGTTTGGGGGTGAAGGATAAAAGTGAACAACTCATGGATAAAAAGTGGAGAAAAAAATTGTGCAATAGTTGTTCATAAATAAAACTTGTGTTATCTTTGCGCTCCCTTTGCGCAGCGTGTGCAGGAGGTTGAATGATAAAAATAGTTTGAAAATGAATACCTTGACCTACAAAACCATTTCGGCCAACAAAAAAACGGCCAACAAGAAATGGGTTTTGGTGGATGCCGAAAACCAAAGCTTGGGACGTCTTGCTTCCGAAGTTGCTTCTTTGTTGCGCGGAAAGTACAAGACCAATTTCACGCCGCATGTGGACTGCGGCGATTATGTAGTGGTGATTAACGCTGAGAAAGTGCTCCTCACCGGTAAGAAGAAAACAGACAAGGTTTATGTACGTCACACCGGATATCCTGGCGGGCAACGTTTCGCCACGCCGGCAGAGATGCTGCGCCGCAAGCCTTGCTTCATCATCGAACACGCTGTGAGAGGAATGCTGCCCAAGACGATTTTGGGTCGTCAGATGTTCCGCAACCTGCATGTGTTTGCCGGTCCCGAACATCCTTATCAGGCGCAGAAACCCGAGCTGATTAATGTTAAAGATCTCAAATAGTCATGGAAGTTACAAATAAAACAGGTAGAAGAAAGACCGCTGTCGCTCGCGTGTATTTGACGGCTGGAAGCGGAAATATCGTGGTAAACGGCAAGGATTATAAAACCTATTTCCCCACGCCTATGCTGCAGTATGTGGCTAACCAGGCTTTTGAGGTTACGGGTACCTTGAACCAGTTCGATGTGAAGGCCAACTTGGATGGCGGTGGTATCCGCGGCCAAGTGGAAGCTTTGCGTTTGGGTATCGCCCGCGCCCTGTGTTCCATCGATGCCGAATACCGTGCCCCGCTCAAGGCGAAAGGTCTTCTGACTCGTGACCCGCGTATGGTTGAAAGAAAGAAACCGGGTCGTCCCAAAGCTCGTAAGCGCTTCCAGTTCAGCAAGCGTTAGTATATTCCCTTGCAGCAGCTCCGAGGCTTCCGTCTATGGGGGCGTGGAGCTGCGTTGCAGGATTTACTGCGGTTTTGCCGCAGTGCTTGAGGGTCGAAAATCCCGTTTAGAATCCAAATTGCCCGGATCCATCTGGCTACCGGGTGATTGTTTTTAGAGAACGTAAACAAAAAAATCTGATATGTCCAGAGTAACTTTTGAGCAATTGCTCGATGCAGGTGTGCATTTCGGCCACCTCAGAAGAAAGTGGAATCCCAAAATGGCTCCTTATATCTTTGCCGAAAAGAACGGGATTCACATCATTGATCTCCAGAAAACAGAAGCCAAGTTGGATGAGGCTTGCGCGGCTATCAAGCAGATTGCCAAGTCGGGTCGTAAGATTCTCTTTGTAGCCACCAAGAAACAGGCTCGCGCTATCGTGGCTGAACAGGTTCAGCGTGTCAATATGCCTTACGTGACCGAGCGTTGGCCGGGTGGTATGCTGACCAACTTCAGCACAATCCGTAAGGCCGTGAAGAAGATGGCCGGTATAGACCGCCTGATGAACGACAAGCAATTCGAAACCCTTTCCAAAAGGGAACGTTTGCAAATTTCGCGTGAAAAGGAAAAGCTTGAAAAGAACTTGGGTTCCATTGCTGATTTGAGCCGTCTGCCGTCGGCTATCTTTGTGGTGGATATCAATAAGGAGCATATCGCGGTTGCTGAAGCCCGCCGTCTGAATATTCCGGTTTTCGCCATGGTTGATACCAATGTGAACCCGGATTTGGTAGACTTTGTGATTCCGGCCAACGATGATGCTTCCAAGTCGATTGCGGTTATCGTGGAACAGGTGGTGAACGCGATTGAAGAAGGATTGACCGAGCGCAAGCTTGACAAGGATCAGCAGAAGGAAGAGGAGGAAGCCGCTGAAGGCGAAGAAAGATTGGCTGTGGATGGCATGGATGAGGAAGAAAACGAAGGTGGCAGCGAAAAGAAACGCAAGCGTGTTTCGGATGAAGATTCTTCGGAAGAAGGTCATCGCGAACGCCGGCCGCGTCGCTCTTCTCCGGCTGGAGCCAAGAAAGTTTCCAAGAAGTAATTTAATAATTGATTCAGCTCGGCGTGTCAGAACGGATAAGATGCGAGGCGCGCGACCGCAGGCGAACCGGAGCGCACTTTTGTGCGTGAGGATTCCGCAAGGGAGTGCAACGGAGCAGATTGTTCGTTATCACACGCCGGGTTTTTATAAAAGACTATAGAAAATGGCTATTACTGCTGCTGATGTGAACAAGCTCCGTCAAATGACCGGGGCGGGTATGATGGATTGCAAGAAGGCGCTGACCGAATGCGATGGCGATTTTGAAAAGGCTATCGACTATTTGCGTAAGAAAGGCCAGAAAGTGGCTGCCAACCGTGCCGACAAGGAAGCTAAGGAAGGCATGGTTTGGGCGCAGGTAACAGCTGACAAGACCTTCGGCTGCATTGTATGCTTGAGCTGCGAAACGGACTTTGTTGCCAAGAACGATGAGTTCACAGGTCTGGTTCGCAAGATGGCTGAACTGGCGTTGGCATCGAAGGTGAAGACCAAGGAAGAAGTCATGGCGTTGAAGGTGGACGACCGCACGGTGGCCGACCATATCACCGACTTGGTGGGCAAGATTGGTGAAAAGATGGAAATTCCCCACTACGAATTTTTGGAAGCTCCGGTAGTGTTCGCTTACAACCATAATGGCAACAAGCTGGCCACCTTGGTTTCGTTCGACAAGGCGGATGCCGCTCCTGAGGTGGGGCACAATGTGACGATGCAGGTGGCTGCTATGAATCCTATCGCTTTGAGCGAGAAGGAAGTTCCGGCCGATGTGGTTGCCCGTGAAATGGAAGTGGCCAAGGAAGCTACCCGCGCTGAAGGCAAGCCTGAAAACATGATTGAAAAAATCGCGATGGGCCGTATGAACAAATTCTACAAGGAAAACACCTTGGTTCATCAGGAATTCATCATGGACAGCAAGCTGAGCGTGGCTGACTATGTGAAGCAGAATGGCGGCGGTGCTGTGATTACGGCTTTCCGTCGTGTACAGTTGGGTGCCTAATCCGATTGTGTTTATATGAGAGGGTGACTAAGATATTTTTAGCCACCCTCTTTTTGTGTTTGGAGATTGGCGCGGATGTGCTGACAGGAGTGCGCTGATCCCGATGGGTTCGTCAAAGAAATTGAATTGCATTTATTCCAAATTGAACTTAAAATAGGTGGATTATGGCTACGGCTCTGAAGAATTCTTTTACCAAGGACCAGTGGTTCAACAAGAAGGAGTTGATTTCTTATCTGTTGGTAATCAGTGGGAGTATTATTTTCGCGTTCGGGAACATCAAGTTCGCCACGCCTTACGGTCTGGCGCCTGGCGGGACTTACGGTCTCTCTAACGTCTTGAATGCCATTGTGCATTGGAAGGTCAGTTACTTGGCGGCTTGCATGGATATTCCTTTGCTGATTATCGGGACTTTGATTCTGGGGCCGCGTTTCGGCTTCAAGACAATCCTGTCTACGTTTGTGATTCTCGGGGCTACTTGGGTCATTGAAACCTATTGGGGTTACGCGCCTATCCTGCATAACGGTATTCTGGAAGCCAGCCAAGTGGCGGCGATGCCGGAATATCTGCAAAATACAATGTGTTCTGTTGGTCAAGGCGATCAGTTAGTGTGGTTCGTGCCGGACTATTTCATGAACACGATTGTGGCCGGTCTGATTTACGGGATTGCGATCGGCTTGATTTTCAAGTCGGGTGCCACTTCGGGCGGTAGCGATATTATTTCTATGATTATCAACAAGTACACGCATCTGCCATTGGGTACTTTGGTGATTATTGTCGATACCACGATTACCTTGTCCACTTTGTTGCTTGGCAAGGGTTTCCGTTTGCCGATTTACTCCATCCTGTTGATTGTGATTGAAGGCAAGGTGATTGACATTGTTGTGGATGGTCTCAAGACCTACAAGACGGTGTTTATTGTTACCAATAAATATGATGCTGTGCGCGAGGTGATTATATCCAAGATGAAGCGAGGAGGTACCCATATCCATGCCAAAGGGCTTTACCAAGGGTTGGAACGCGATTTGGTATATGTTTCTTTGACGCGTCGTGAACTGGTGACCTTGCGCAACTTGCTTAGCGATGCCGATCCGGACGCTTTTGTGTCGGTGAGCGATTCGAGCGAGGTCATGGGGCGTGGGTTCAAGTCCCTCCGCCAAAACGCCGCATAAGGGCATCTGCTTCGCTGCGAATCTTGCGAGGCTTGGTTGCGAACAGCAGGCTATGCCGAGGCGTAGCCTGCTTTCGCTGCGAAGCAGCAACTGAGTACGCTCCCGCGCCGCGTTTCAACTTGTTCGATGAAAAGTGTTTTGAGGGATGGATACTCCTTGGAACACTTTTTTTTGTACCTTTACAATTCAATTTGCCGGATTCGGTTTGCCAGGAAGGGGCGGTTGCAGGGCTGGAGGGGCGGACGGAGAGACTAAAACGACAAAAGGATGAAATATTCAAGGATTTTGCTCAAATTGAGCGGCGAGTCGCTGATGGGCGGGCAGGCGTATGGGATAGACCCGCAAAGGCTGGGCGAATACGCCTCGCAGATAGCGGGGGTGGCCCGGCGGGGTTGCCAGATTGGGATAGTCATCGGGGGTGGGAACATCTTCCGTGGGTTGCAGGGGGCGGCCAAGGGCATGGATCGTATCCAAGGCGACTATATGGGAATGATGGCCACGGTGATCAATTCGATGGCCTTGCAGTCGGCTTTGGAGAAGGAAGGGGTCAAGGCGGTTTTGTTGTCGGGTTTGGCCATAGACCCTGTGGCGGAAAAGATGAGCAGCCGCCGGGCGATTGATTACTTGGAAAATGGTTATGTGGTGATTATGGCTTGCGGCACGGGCAATCCGTTCTTCACGACCGATTCGGGCGCGGCTTTGCGGGCGGTGGAAATACATGCCGATGTGCTTTTGAAGGGTACGCGGGTGGACGGGGTCTATACGGCTGACCCGGAAAAGGACAAGACGGCGGTGAAGTACAAGGAGCTGCGTTTTGCCGAAGCTTACGAGAAGAAATTGAAAATCATGGACTTGACGGCTTTCACGCTTTGTGAGGAAAACCATGTGCCCATTTATGTGTTCGATATGGATACGCTGGGCAACCTTGGCAAGGTGGTGGAGGGCGAGGAGATTGGGACGCTGGTGCATTAGGCGGGATTGGGTGGACGCAGGGATTTAATCCCGATGGGTTCGCTCAAAAAACATTGGAAAGGATGGACCTTCAGGAAAGCGGGCTGGGAATGGGCTTGGGAGGAAGCCTTCCAGTTATGAAATTTGATTTTTAAATTTAAGAGATAGGTTTGCGCTATCATGTATTTTTAATCTTTAAAAGAGAATTGCGATGACCGAAGAAGTGAAAGCTTGTATGGAAAAGCAAAAGGCTCAGATGGAGGCTGCTTTGCAGTATCTGGAAAAGGAACTGGGTCGGATCCGGGCCGGCAAGGCCAGTCCGCAAATGTTGGAAGGTATCCGTGTGGATTATTACGGGAATATGACGCCGCTTGACCAAGTAGGGGCTATCAATACGCCGGATGCGCGGCAGATTGTGGTGCAGCCTTGGGAAAAGAAGATGCTGCCGGTCATCGAGAAGGCTATTCTGGCGGCCAATTTGGGTTTCACGCCCCAGAACAACGGGGAGGTAATCCGTATCACTCTGCCTCCTTTGAGCGAAGACCGTCGTAAGGAAATGATGAAGAAATGCCGTGCCGAGGGCGAGAATGCCAAGGTGGTGATTCGCAATACTCGTCGCGATGCCAACGAGGAAATCAAGAAGCTGGGCAAGGACAAGGTGTTGCCCGAGGATGCTGCCAAGCAGGCGGAAAAGGACATCCAGGATCAGACGGACAAGTATGTGGCTAAGGTGGATGCGATTTTGGCGGAGAAGGAGAAGGATATCATGACTGTCTGAAAAGGATTTCGAGCGGCATCTGCTACGTTATGCTCATTGCCCGTGTCCTCACGTACGAAAGTACGCTCCGGCGCGGGCTTTTTCGTATGCTTTTGCCGAGGCGCCGCGTTTATCGGAAACGAAGTTTAAACCCAAATCGGTCATTAGACACGCCGAGTCCGTTTCTGATTGGGAAAATGAGGCATTCGGGCATCTTGCCCGCTTCTGTCCGCATCCTGTTTCTCGCTACGCCTCGACGTAGCCCGCTACGCCTTCGGCTAGGCCAGAAGCATGCTGCATGACACAAGCGGGCAATCTCCCCAAAGTCTAATGACCGATTTGGGTTAAAATCGTTTTTACGGGAATCGGCTGTGGAGGTCGGATACAGAAAAGGGGACCCGAAAGAGTCCCCTTTTTTATGTGGCAAGAATCCGTAGTTAGTTCTTGCTTTCTTCAATAGAAGCCTTCCTGAAATCTTTGAACAACTTGGTCAGTTCCAAGGAAGCCTTGCGGGCGCGAGCCCCCGCCGCCTTGTTGCCTTTTTCGCTATAAGCAGTAGCATTCGTTTTGAACACTTCCAGTTGCTCATTGATTTGGTTCATTAATTCGTTCATTGGTAAAAAATTTAGGGGTTAGTAAAAATCCTTGTTGGGGGGGTGACAGTCACCCTTTTTGCACGAACAAAAGTATCAAAAATCTCAAAGTTTAAAAAAAAAATGCCCGTTTTCCGTGAATTAATTCTCTCTCTCTCTCTCTCTCTCTCTCTCTCTCTCTCTCTCTAAATGTGTGTTTTTTAATAATTGTATGTCGTGTCAAGGGCGGGATGAGCAGGTTTGTTTGCAATGAGGAAAAGGCTGATAGGATACTGGAAATTATTGCCAATAGAATGGATGTGGGATGCCGGATAGTTACAAATTGGTTACAAAAGGCTTCGTCTTTTCAGGGTAAAATACGTACTTTTGCATTCTGTTATGTTTTTGCGGTTCCATGGATTAGGTCGAGGCGATTTTCCGATAGCGATAGAGGAGCGGGGTTGCCAAGCCGGAAAGAGGACATAACGTTTATGTGATTGTGTCATAGCGGATTTCAAGGAGTTCGCAGTTTTTGTAAAAGGATTGGAACAGAAGCCATTCATATCGGTAATTTGCCCTGTATACAATGAGGAGCCGTTTGCGGATGGCTTTGTCCAGTCTATATTGCAACAGGATTACCCCAAGGATCGGATAGAGGTTTTTTTTGTGGATGGAAGGAGTACGGATAGGACTCGGGAGATTTTGCAGTCATATACGGTCCAATATCCTTTTTTCCATTTATTGGACAACCCTCGCAGGGCGGCACCTTATGCATTGAATCAAGGTATCCGCTTAGCTCAAGGGGATGTGATAATCAGGATGGATAGCCATTGTCGGTATCCGTCTGATTATTTTTCGGTTTTAATCCATTATCAGCAGTTGCTCGATGCTGATAATGTAGGGACTGTCCTTCATACTCTTCCTGCTAAGGATACTGCTTTGTGCCATGCAATAGCTATCGCCTCCAGTCATCCGTTCGGGGTGGGCGGTTCCTTGCTTCGTACGGGTGTTTCCCGTCTTGCACAGGTGGATACGGTCCCATTTGGATGCTTTCCCAAAAGGGTCTTTGAACGAGTAGGCCTTTTTGACGAGGAAATGGTTCGTAATCAAGATGATGAATTTAATGGCAGGATAACCCAGTCGGGTGGGAAGATTTATTTGATTCCGGACATTGCGGTAGAATATTACGCCCGAAAGGATTTGCGTACTACCTTTAAGATGTATTATCAGTACGGTTTGTTCAAACCGTTGGGAAATAAGAAATTGAAGCATCCTACAACGATAAGGCAGTTTATTCCGGGCCTGTTTGTGGCTGGTCTGTTCGGTGGGGCGGTTTTGTCGGCTATTTTCCCGTTTTTGTGGTGGATATACGGATTGGTTATAATTTTATATTTCCTGGTGGCTTTGGCTATTGGTGTACGGCAAGCCGTCAAGAGGAATAAGGCAGGAATCATTTTTTGGATGCCAGTAGTGTTTGTGACGGTGCATCTGGCTTATGGCACAGGCTATTGGTTGGGTATTTGGAAAGTGTTGACAGGTGCCTCGTTCGAGGTGAAGGCAAGCCGTTGACCAATGGTGGTTTCTGTTTGGAATTTTAATTAGAACGAAACAATGATGAACATACCTTTTTCTCCTCCATATATTGACGATGCTGTCGTAAATGAAGTCGTGGATACTTTGCGGTCGGGTTGGATTACTACCGGGCCGAAGACCAAGGCATTGGAAGATGAAATACAGGCTTTATGCGGGGCGGGAGCTGTGCTTTGTGTCAATTCCTGGACTTCGGGGGCTATTTTGGTGTTGCGGTGGCTTGGCGTGAAGCCGGGAGATGAAGTGATAGTGCCGGCCTATACTTATTGTGCTACGGCTTTGGCTGTTTTGCATGCAGGGGCAACTCCGGTCATGGTGGATTCCAATGAAGACTTCACGATTTCGGTGGAAGCCGTGCGCAAGGCAATTACGCCAAGGACAAAAGCGATTCTTCCAGTGGATATTGCCGGGTTTCCTTGCGATTACGAGGCTATTATGCGGTTGGTTCAGGATGCAGGGATTCGTGCGATGTTCCAAGCGGAGTCTCCAGTTCAGGAGAAACTGGGGCGGATTCTGGTTTTGAGCGATGCGGCGCATTCGTTGGGGGCTTATGCGAAAGAAGGAGTCCTGACCGGTTGCGAGACGGATGTAGTGGTGTTTTCCTTGCATGCGGTCAAGAATGTGACCACGGCCGAAGGCGGGGCAATCTGTTTGAATCTGCCGGAACCTTTTGATAACGGGGATTTGTATAAGGATCTTCGGCTGCAAAGTTTGAATTGCCAGACTAAGGATGCTTTTACCAAGACCAAAGCGGGAGGATGGCGTTACGATATTGTGGGTTTCGGAATGAAGGTCAATATGGCCGATGTCAACGCGGCTGTCGGGTTGGCGCAGATCAGGCAATACGACAAGTTGCTGAAGCGGAGGATTGAGGTTTTCCATGTCTATAACAAAGCCTTTTCTGATTGTGATTGGGTCATTTGTCCGCCTTTCGAGTCGGAAGGAAAGAGGAGTTCGTGCCATATTTATGCGTTGCGTGTCCGGGGGATTGACGAAGAGCAGCGAGACCGGATGATTGATTACATCAGCCGGCAGGGTGTGGCGGTCAATGTGCATTTCATCCCGATGCCGATGCTTTCTTTTTTCAAGGGTTTAGGTTATCGGATTGAGGATTACCCGCAAGCATACAGGAATTATTGTTGCGAAATCTCGTTGCCGATTTACCCTCAGCTGACGGATGAGCAGGCGGAATACGTGGCACGTGTTGTCAAAGAAGCCTATACCGTCGTGGTGAAACAAGCTTGAATCTGGAATGATACGTTTCTTTGATATTTTTTTCTCCTTGCTGGGTTTGATTGTCCTTTCTCCTTTGCTCTTGGTCCTTTATGTGGCCATTCGTTTGGAGAGCAGAGGCGGTGGTTTCTATTGTCAGCAACGGGTAGGAAAGGATGGCCGGGATTTTCGTTTGTACAAGTTCCGTTCCATGCGGGTCGGTTCGGACAAGAAAGGCTTATTGACGGTAGGCGGGCGGGATCCCCGGGTGACCCGGGTGGGTGCTTTTATCCGCAAGTACAAGTTGGACGAATTGCCGCAGCTTTTCAATGTCTTGAAAGGGGACATGAGTTTAGTGGGACCTCGTCCGGAAGTCCGTAAATACGTGGATCTTTATACTCCGGAACAAAGAAAGGTTCTGAGTGTCCGACCCGGGATTACGGACTATGCGTCCATAGAATATATGGATGAGAATACGATTCTGGGACAGGCAGAGGATCCGGACAAGGCTTATGTTGATCAGATTATGCCGGATAAGATTCGATACAATATGAAATACATCGAACATCGTTCTGTGAAGGAATACTTCAAGGTTGTTTTTCTTACTTTGGTGCATATCATTCGTTGAATTGTTGATTGTATTCAGGGAAAAAGGCGGGAGGTTTGCGTTAAGCTGAGTATCTTTGCAAATGTGTGATGGTTGGTATTTGCGGCTTCTGTAGCATACCTTTCCTTGCATGTCAGCATTGTTTCAAATCTTGTGTGTGATATGCCTTATTTTGCTCATTTACATCTCCATACATTGTATTCGGTCTTGGACGGTGCTTCCAAGATTCCGGCTTTGATGCAAAAAGCCGCCGAGTTTGGCATGGATGCGGTGGCCATTACCGACCATGGCAATATGTACGGGGTGATGGAATTCGTGGAAGCGGCGGCCAAGGCGGGTATCAAGCCGATTGTAGGGTGCGAGGTCTATGTGGCCCCCAAGAGCCGGTTCGAGAAAACGGGTCGGGAGGAACGCAGCAGCTATCACTTGATTCTGCTGGCCAAGAACCTGCAAGGTTACCATAATCTTGTCAAGCTATGCTCATTCAGCCAACGCAAGGAGGCGTTTTACTACAGGCCCCGTATTGATCATTCGCTTCTGGAGCAATACCATGAAGGAATCATCGCCTGCTCGGCTTGCTTGGCGGGCGAGATTCCGCAAAGCATCCTGTCCGGTCAGGAGGAACAGTTGAAAGAGAATATAGAGTTCTACCATAATCTTTTCGGGGAGGACTATTATTTCGAGGTGCAGAGCCACGGGCATCCAGAGCAGTCGCTGGTCAACGAGCGCATCGAGCAGCTTTCAAAGCAATACGGCATCAAGTGCGTGGCCACGAACGACGTGCATTTTGTGGAGGCTGACGATTACCAGGCGCACCGTATCCTGATTTGCCTCAACACGGGCAAGAAGCTCAACGAGGAGACCAAGATGCTCTATACGGGTCAGGAGTACTTCAAGAGCGGGGATGAGATGGCAGCCTTGTTCCCGGATCATCCGGAATACCTGGAAAACACCCGGGAAATCGTGGACAAGGTGGAGACTTACAAGCTGACGCATGATATCCTGCTGCCAAAGTTCACTTTGCCGGAGCCTTTCACTTCGGACATGGATTATCTGCGCCACATTACCTACGAGGGGGCGAAGAAACGGTACGGGGAGAACTACGAGGAGAACCAGCCGGTCAAGGAGCGTATCGACTTCGAGCTGGCTACCATTGAAAGGATGGGTTTTCCGGGGTACTTTTTGATTGTGTGGGACTTTATCCGGGCGGCACGCGAAATGGGTGTCTTGGTGGGGCCGGGGCGTGGTTCGGCGGCTGGTTCGGCCATTGCCTATTGCATCGGGATCACGAACGTGGATCCTGTCAAGTACGACTTGTTGTTCGAGCGTTTCCTGAACCCGGGGCGTATCTCGATGCCGGATATCGATGTGGACTTCGATGACGTGGGCCGGGAACGGGTTATCAAATACGTGGTGGGCAAATATGGGGCCGAAAGGGTTTCGCAGATTATCACCTATGGCACAATGGCGGCCAAGTCGGCCATTAAGGATGTGGCAAGGGTGCTGGATTTGCCTTTGCCGGAATCCAAGCGTCTGGCGGATCTGGTGCCGGAAACGCCGGGCATGACTTTGCCTAAGGCGTTCAAGGAAGTACCCCAGCTCAAGGACGAGATGGAAGCCAATCCTAATGAATTGGTCCGTAAAACGTTGAAATATGCCTGCCAGCTGGAAGGCTGCATCCGGAGCGTGGGGACCCATGCCTGCGGGATGATTATCGCGCCGGAAGATTTGGTGGAATACGTGCCCACAGGAACGGCCAAGGATTCGGAAATGCCGGTGACCCAGTACGAAGGCAAGTACGTGGAGTCGGTGGGCTTGTTGAAGATGGACTTCCTGGGTCTGAAGACCCTGACGATTATCAAGGGAGCCTTGGACAATATCGAACGGCGGCACGGCATCCGGATCGACATTGATCATATTCCGTTGGATGACCATGAGACCTACGAGTTGTTCGGCCGGGGCGATACCAACGGCATCTTCCAGTTTGAATCGGAAGGGATGAAGAAGTACTTGCGGGAACTGAAGCCGAACCGCCTGGAGGACATCATCGCGATGAACGCCTTGTACCGTCCCGGACCTATGGAATATATCCCGCAGTTCATCAACCGCAAGTTCGGCCGGGAAAAGATTGAATACGATTTGCCGGATATGGAGGAGTTCCTCAAGGATACCTATGGGGTGACGGTCTATCAGGAGCAGGTGATGTTGCTTTCGCAGAAACTGGCCGATTTCAGCAAGTCGGATGCCGATACCTTGCGAAAGGCAATGGGGAAGAAGAAGAAGGATGTGCTGGACAAGATGAAGACGGGTTTCATGGAGGGTTGCGCCAAGCATGGCTACGATGCCAAGGTCTGCGAGAAGATTTGGACGGATTGGGAAGCTTTCGCGTCCTATGCGTTCAATAAGTCGCATGCTACCTGTTATGCATGGGTCGCTTATCAGACGGCCTATCTCAAGGCGCATTACCCGGCCGAATTCATGGCTTCGGTCTTGACTAACAACTTGAACGACATCAGCAAGATTTCGTTCTACATGGATGAGTGCAAACGGATGAAGATTAGCTTGCTGGGACCGGATGTGAACGAAAGCATGCCTTCTTTCACGGTGAACAAGGCGGGAGCCGTCCGTTTCGGCTTGAGCGGTATCAAGAATGTGGGGGCGGCAGTGGTGGACTTGCTGGTGGAGGAACGGGAGAAGAACGGTGTGTACAAGGATATTGTGGATTTTGTGCGCCGTTCGAACTTGAAAGGAATGAACCGGCGATGCATGGAGTCTTTGGCCAAGGCGGGGGCGTTCGACAGCTTGGGCAATGTCCCGCGTTCGCTGTTCTTTTACCAGAAACCTGGCGAGAACCAGACGTTCACCGAGAAGCTGCTGCATTACGCGGCCCAGTACCAAAGCAATCAGAATTCCTCGCAGACGGATTTGTTCGGGGAGGTGCAGTCATCCACGGTGGCGGAGATAGATATGCCGGAAGTGGAGCCGTGGTCGAAGGTGGAGCAGCTTTCCAACGAGAAAGAGGTGGTGGGGTTCTTTATTTCCGGACACCCCTTGGAAACTTATAAGTTGGAATTGAGTCAGTTTGCCACGACTAATATCGCAGCTATCAAGGCACAATGGGCTTCGTTGCGGGGAAGGAAACTCAATTTCGGAGCTATCATCACTTCGGCGGCGCATCTGATAACCAAGACAGGCAATGGGTACGGGCGTATCACGATCGAGGATTACGATGAGTCGATGGAACTGGCCTTGTTTGGAGAGGATTACTTGAGATTCAAGCATATGCTCAACATGGGCGAGTTCGTTTATATCTATTCGGAAATCCGGCCCAGATGGAACCGGGAGGGCGGCGAGTTGGAATTGAAGGTGACAAACATGATTCCTTTGTCCGAACTGATGGATAAGAATACGCGGCAGGTGGAGATGGTGTTGGACTTGCAGGATATTTCGGCTGATTTCACGCGGCAGATGCATGATTTATGCAGCAAGTACGCGATTCCCAAAAAAGTGGCAGCAGCAGGAGGGGCATCGGTCAATTTCCATGTTGTGGATAGGCGTAGCTCGTTGACTTTGAATATGCCGATGCGCATTAAGGTCAAAGCTTCGGAGTTTGTGCCGGCATTGCAGGAATCGGAAATGCGGTTGGACATCAGGCTGAAGTGAGCCGGTTTTGCAAGGTTTGTAATTTTAATGTAACTTCGCTTTTTGGAATCTAACGGGAATCTTTGCCGGGCAGAAGTTTTCGGACTTGGAATCCGGCAGACTTTCCTGAAATGTATAACCATTAAAATATCAATAAAATGGCAACAACATTCACCGATGTGAACTTTGAAGAAACAGCAATCAAGGCTGCAACTCCGGTCATGGTAGATTTTGGGGCTGCATGGTGCGGTCCTTGCAATGCGATTGCTCCTATTGTGGACAAGCTGGCTGATGAATATCAGGGCAAGGTCCTGATTGGCAAGGTTGATGTGGACGCTTGTCCTGAAATCAGCAAAAGGTACAAAGTCCGCAATATTCCTACGATTCTGTTCATGAAGAACGGGGAAGTGGTTGACAAGCATGTAGGCAGCATCAGCGAAGGCGATTTGAGGAAGAAGCTTGAAGCATTGCTGTAGGCTTTTCTGGCAGGTCGGCTGTAATTCCGGTTTTGAAGTCTGCGATGCGGAAGAGGAAGCGGCTGTATGTCTCTGCCGTTTAGTTAACATTTATGTCTGAAGATTTTTACAGGCAGGTTACCGAGCCCTTCGCCTCTTTGGAGTTTTTGGCAACCCAGGTGGTGGAGGGCTTTATTACAGGGTTGCACAGGAGTCCGTTTCATGGATTCTCGGTGGAGTTTGCCGAGCATCGGCAGTATAATCAAGGCGAGTCTGTCCGTTATGTGGATTGGAAGTTGTATGGGAGGACAGACCGTTTGTATGTCAAGAAGTTTCAGGAGGAGACAAATCTACGGAGCCATATTCTGATTGACACGTCTTCTTCTATGTATTTTCCTGTATTGGACAGGTTTGATTTGTCGCATCCGGACAAGCTGGGATTTTCGGTGTGTTCGGCAGCGGTTCTGGCTAATCTTTTGATTCGGCAGCGGGATGCGGTCGGCTTGAATTTCTTTTCGGAGCAGAGCCGCTTTCAAACGGAAGTGAAATCGAATTCTTCGCATTTGAAATATTTGATGTCGGAGCTTGAAAAACGTTTGATACGGGAGAAAGGGCGACCAGCCGTACAACAGGGTTCCGGTATTGTGGAGACTTTGCATCTGGCGGCAGAACAGATTCATAAGCGTTCGTTGATTATCTTGTTCAGTGACATGTTTGACGGGGAATACGAGATGGACGCACTCTTGGGGGCTTTGCAGCATCTCAAATACAGGAACAACGAGGTGATACTGTTTCATGTGACAGAAAAGAACCGGGAGGAGGATTTTGTGTTTCCGGGGAAGCATTACTGTCTGGTGGATCTGGAGAGCGGCAAGGAAATAAAATTGGACCCAAGTCAGTATAGGGAGGCGTATGTGGAACGCTATAGGGCTTATATGTCCATGTTGAAAGATTGTTGCGAGCGATACCGGATTGATTTTGTAGAGACGGACATCGCTCAAGGTTTTGTGCCTGTTTTGCAGGCTTACCTTGCAAAGCGTGAAAGGATATTTAAATAAATTAGTATATTTGCGTGCATTTTTAGGCATTGCAATAAAATTTTCTGCTTCTCTTGCTTCTACAAGAGGGTTTTGAATGAAATAAAGGATAAATCAAAAACAGAATAACAATGAAGAAATCACAGTTAATCGGTGTTTCTTTGGTTCTCGGGTTGGGGGTTGTTTTCTCCTCTTGCGAGAGTCTTAAGAAGATGGCAAAAAATCATGCCCAAGTACAGTATCAAGTAAACCCTAGCCCGCTTGAAATGCATGGGGACAAGGTGAAGGTTGACATCAGCGGAACTGTTCCTCCCAAGTATTTCTGGAATAAAGCCATTGTCGTATTCCAGCCCACTCTGGTGTACGAAGGCGGCCAGCAGGATTTGAAACCTATCATCTTGCGTGGTGCCAAGACTGTGGGCGAAGGTACGATGATTGACAACAAGGCTGGTGGTTCGTTCAGTTATTCGGATGAGGTGGCGTATGTTCCTGCCATGGCTCAGAGCCGTTTGGTCATCAATCCGGTAGGTTATCCTGAAGCAAAGGCGGAAGGCATGGAAGTGACCAACGCTGCCCAAGCTTCGGAAGTGGCCAGGAATCTTGGTCTGGGTGAACGTACCATTGCCGAGGGCATGATGGTGACCTCTTCCCGTATCGATCAGGAAAGCTCCAAGATGGCAGTCGTTCCTCACAAATACGAAAAGGAAACGGTTATCCCTCACACTGCGTATATTTATTATTTAGTGGATACCTACAACTTGAACTGGCGTCTTGAATTGAACAAGACTCCGGAAGCCAAGGCTGGTATCCGTGTTCTGGATAGCTTGTTCGGCACGGGAATGGCTATGAAATCGGTGGATATCAAGGCTTGGGCATCGCCCGAAGGGGAAGAAGCCCGCAACCAGAACTTGTCCGACAACCGTGCCAAGACGGCCGTGAAGTATTTCAACTCGGCTTATAGCAAGGCTGTGAACAAGCTGGCCCGTCAGATGAAGGTGAAGGCTTCTACTATCAAACAGGATATCGAACCGACCGTTGAATCGATGGGTGAGGATTGGGACAAGTTCATTGCCGACTTGCGTGCTTCGGACATTGCCGAAAAGAACACAATCATCAATGTGATATCTTCGCATACCGACCGTGAGGCTCGTGAACAGGAAATCCGCAATATGACGGTTATCTACAAGGAAATCGAAGACGAAATCCTTCCTCCGCTGCGCCGTGCCCAGATTACGGTGAACTTCCTCGAACCCAAGAAGACCGATGAAGAAATCGCTCGTCTGTCGTTGGTGGCTCCTGATTCCTTGAAGTTGGAAGAACTGCTGTACGCTGCTACTTTGACGGAAGACAAGGACAACCAGCTGAAGATTTTCATGTCGGCTACCGAAGTTTATCCTGAAGATTTCCGTGGTTTCACCAATGCGGCCGCTCTGCTGTATGCAAAACAACAGTACGACCAGGCTCAACAGTTGCTCGAAACGGCCAACGGCCTGCAGCCGAACAACGGTGCTGTATTGAACAACTTGGGTGCTATCGCCCTGGCTAAGGGTGATTTTGAAAACGCTCGCGCTCATTTTGAAAACGCTTTGAAGGCCGGTAGCCCGGAAGCCGCTTTCAACATGGGATTGATGAACATCAAGGATGGTGAATATGCTAAGGCTGTCAGTGCTCTGGGTTCTGAAAAATGCATCTATAACCTGGCATTGGCTCAATTGCTGAACGGCCAGGTTGACCAGGCCAAGAATACCTTGAACTGCATGCAGACCAAGACTCCGGATGCTTATTATCTGTTGGCTGTATGCGCTGCCCGTCAGGATGCCAAGGCTGATGTAATCAGCAACCTGAAGCAGGCTATCCAAGGCAAGGCTTCGTTGAAGGCTCAGGCTCAGGGCGATATCGAATTCCTCGATTTGCGCGAAGATGCCGACTTCCAGGCTTTGGTAAAATAAAATCAGAAGGCCGGATGTCTTTGATTGATTCGGCTGCTGTGAAAGAGGGCAATTCGGAAAAGCCCCGGTATTAAAAAGCGACCCTGTTGGAATGTATTCTGACAGGGTCGCTTTGTACAAGGGGGCGGATTCAATCTTGGGAGGCGGGTTCGGCAAGGATTTCCTCTATGCTTTTTGAAATGCCGGCTTTGCATTCGGGAATGCTGTCTCCTGCGCCCCGGAGGCCATCTACATTTGCTGCATACGCTCCGCAGTGGTTCTTGCTGGCTTCAACAGTGATGATGAGTTTTCTTTTTCCATTCGATTGTTTTTGAAGGATTGTACGCCTTTCCGTTTTGTTTTTCGCATAGTTTGAATACACGTTCTATGCTACGTTGCAGACTTTGGTTGTCTCTTTTACTGCAGTGGTAAGGCACTGGGCCTATGCTCTTTCCTTCTTCCGTATAATAGTAGTGGCTTCCTGCAGCATGATTGAATTTCCATCCGGCTTGGATGATTTTTCTATGAAGTTCCGAGTATTTCATGGAATCACGATGTGAAAATATAGTTTTAGAGGCTTTTTTACGAGGAAAACTCACTAAAAAGCTTTGTGATGCTTATGGCCTTTATGGGACAATGGCTCGGAAGTCGGTTATTTTGCCAATGATTAAATTGTTGTCCGAGAAACTGTAGTACCGGTTGTTGCCTACGATGATATGGTCGAACACGTGCAGGTCGAGAAGGCGTGCGCCATCGCAGATTTTCTGTGTGATATTGATGTCTTCCGGGCTGGGACGGGTATTGCCGGAGGGATGGTTGTGTGCCAGTATCAAGCCGCAGCAATGTTCGTCTATCGCAAATTTGAAGATTTTACGGGCATCGACCGTGGTGCAGGCCAGTCCGCCTTCGCTGATTAAGACTTTTCGGATTAATTTACCGGATTGGGATAGCAAAAGAGCAAAAAAACGTTCGTAGGGGCCGGCAAGGTCTCGGCGAAGGAATTGGAAGGCTTTTTCGCTTGAATTGATGATAAGTTCGGTTTCGTGTTGCGGTTTGAAACTGCGTCTGCCCAATTCCATTCCAGCCAAGATACTGACGGCTTTGGCTGAGCCGATGCCTGTAAACTTGCGGGCCAGTTCCTTTGCCGAGCGGCTGCTGAGGGATTCCAAGTTGCCGTTGAAGTGTTCCAGAATCCGTTTGGCTATGTCCAAAGCCGAGAGGTTTTCTGTCCCGCTGCCAATGAGGATAGCTAACAGTTCTTCATCGGGCATGTAGGGCATCTGCCCGGATAGGAGTTTCTCCCGAGGACGGTCTTGGACATTCCATTCTTTGATGGGAAGATAGTGTTTCTTTGTAATGACGAAAGCCTGTGGGCGGTTCTGGCTTTCTTGCATGAATGTGGTATCGGACTCCATGGTGCGTTTATTGGATATGGCTTTACTTTATAAACGCATGAAATGGATTTTATCGAAGTTGTGTTTTTTAATTATTTGTTTCTGAGTAAAATAAAAATTCAGATATTTCGGGTCAATTCCCTTACTACTTTGGTGTCCTTGAAGAATTCCTTGGCAAAGATGCGCAATACGGTGTAGCAGGGAATAGCTAGGATCATGCCCCAGATACCAATCAGGTTGCCTGCAATCAGGATTACCAGGAAGATTTCCAGAGGATGGGCTTTGACGCTGGTGGAGTAGATGAAGGTCTGGAGCAGCATGTTGTCAATCATATTGCCGCCTACAAAGACTCCCACCACTTTGATTAAGAGCCAGAACATATCCATGCTCAAGCCGAGGTCGATGTTGTTCAGAAGGGTCACGATGCAGGTCAGCACCGCTCCGATGACCGGGCCGATATAAGGAATGATGTTCAGAAAACCTCCGATGCAGCCATAGAGCAATGCGTTCTGGATACCGAATGCCCAGAGGCCCACGGAAAGGATTGTCATCATGCAAATCATTTCTATTGATAGGCCGATGAAATAGCGCGTGAGCAGGTATTCGGAAGATTGGATTACGTTTTCAACTCGATTGACTTGGCGGTCGGGGATGAAAA
The DNA here is from genome assembly GCA_944320465.1 of uncultured Bacteroidales bacterium. Lineage (GTDB taxonomy): Bacteria > Bacteroidota > Bacteroidia > Bacteroidales > P3 > Pullibacteroides. Next base: position 65,601 of record CALUHO010000001.1, read on the forward strand.
GGAAAACAATCTTCTTGAAGAGTTTCTCGTCCCGCAAAAAGAAGAATGAGATGAAGATGATGGAAAATATCGCCACGCTGATTGCGGATACCTTGTTGACGATGTTCACTAGGAGACCTTCTATATTGATGGCTCTCCAGATTTGGTTCGCTGTCTGGGCTATGTAAGTGTTGATTTGCTCTCGGGCGATATGGATGTTCTTTTCACTGAGCCAAGCTATGAAATTGTCTATCCATCCGGAAGATTGATTGGCAATTTGGGCGTAATCTAATTTGGAAAGTTGTTGTATTTGGTTGATGAACATGGGGAATATCAACCAGCAGATGCCGCTGATGACACCGATGATGAGTACCAGGGAGACAATGCTGGCTATCGCGGGGGGAAAAGACATCCTTTTGTTCAGGAATTTGACCAAGGGCCGCCCCAGCATCGAGATCAGGAAGGCGACGAGGATATAGATAATCAAATCGGACAACCAATACAGGGTTGTAGCCAATATCAAAAGGCCGATAACGATTCCGATGATTCTTTTCTTTCTTTTCACTTGGTCTATCATGCTTGCGAAGATAGGTATTTTGGATTGATTTTGTCGGGTTTTACATCTTTCTACCCGCATGGACTATCGTGCCAGGGTCTATTTCCGCTCTTGTTTGTTGTCCAACAGGCTTGGAGCTGGCACTTCTTCCCCGTGCAGGATATTGAGATAACTTTTGTATCGCAGGGACGATACCAATCCTTTTTCCACGGCTTCTTTGACCGCGCAGCCCGGCTCATGTTCGTGGGTGCAGTTGCTGAACCGGCAGTGCGGCAGCAGTTCTTTCATTTCCGGAAAATATAATGCCAGTTCGTCCTTGGTGAATTGTACCATGCCGAATTCCTTGACCCCCGGCGTGTCTATGATGGCCGTGTTTTCCCAAAGTCTATACATTCTGGCGTATGTGGTGGTGTGCTTGCCTTTGAGGTGGGTTGGGGATATTTCTCCGATTCGGATTGCTAGTTCCGGAGCCAAGCAGTGGATGAGTGCCGATTTCCCGACACCGGAATTGCCGGCGAAAAGGCAAGTTTTACCGTTCATCATCTCCTTGAGTTGCCTGATGCCGTCTCCGTCCACACTGCTGGTTCTCAGGACCGGGTATCCTATATTCTGGTAAATCCGGCAGTATTCTTCGTATTCGGATTGGATACCGGCATCGAACAAATCGCTTTTGTTGAAAACTATGCAGACGGGTACGCGGTAGGCTTCGGCTGTGACTAAAAAACGGTCTAAAAAGCCTTGGGGCGTGCGTGGCTGGGTCAGCCCGGTCACTAAGAAAGCTGTGTCGATGTTGGCAGCAATGATGTGGGTCTGTTTTGAGAGGTTGACCGATTTGCGGATGATGCAGTTTTTTCGCTCCCCAATGGAGGAGATCCAGCCTCCCGGCATCCCGTTCCCGGAAGAAATCTTGGCATCATGTTCTATTTCGACCCAATCCCCAACGGCAACCGGATTGGTAGTCTTCATGCCTTTGAGCCGGAAATTACCTTTGACTTTGCAGGCAAAGACTTGCTTTGCATCAACTTCCACTTCGTACCAGTTGCCAGTGCTGCTGATTACTCTGCCTTTCATCGGGATGTGTTTTGCGGGAGGGGATTTGAAGAAGAGGTGCGATTGTCCAAGTTCTGCATCTGGCAGAGCTTGCGGTAGAGCATGTTGTTTTCGTAGAGATTTTCGTGGGTGCCCCTGCCAACGATTTCCCCTTCTTCTATGACGATTATTTCATCGGCATGGCGTATGCTGGAAAGACGGTGGGCTACCGAGACGATAGTTTGGCCTCTTTCTTTTCCTGCTTGTTGCACGGCTTGCATGATGCGGCTTTCGGCTTCGGTGTCCAAGGCCGATGTTGCCTCGTCAAACAGGAGGATAGGGGCTTTTTTGACTAAGGCGCGGGCAATGCTGAGCCGTTGCCTTTGGCCTCCGGAGAGTTTGGTCCCGCTGTCGCCAATCAGGGTGTCGTATCCATTGGGAGTGGCCATGATGAAATCGTGGGCATCGGCCATCTTGGCGGCTTGGATTATTTCGTCGCGATTGGCTGTGGGATTGCCTAAAAGTATGTTGTTGTATATGGTATCGTTGAATAATACAGTGTCTTGCGATACCAAGGAAGACAAGGCGCGGATATTATCGATTTTGCAATCGGCTATGTTTCTGTCGTCGAACAGTACTTTGCCAGAAACAGGGTCGAAAAAGCGAGGAATCAGGTTGATGATGGTGGATTTTCCGCCTCCGGAAGGCCCCACCAATGCAATGAACTGGCCTTTGGGCAATTCTAAGTTGATGTTTTTGAGCGTGGGCTTCTTCCCGTAGGTGAAGCAAACGTTTTCAAGCCGGACTCCGTGTTGGATTCCATGGATTTCCAAAGCGTCTTTTTTTTCCAATATCACTTCGTCGGCTCGAAGGACTTCTTTTATCCTCATCCAGGATCCTTTGCCGGATTGGTAAGTAAAGTAGGCTGTTATGATATTTTTGGAAATAGGCAGGATTTGAATCATCGTTACCAAGTAGGCAATAAAGGCTTCCGGCCGCAAGCTTTGTTTGGCAATGATGAAATAACCTCCAATAACCAGGATGAATGCCACAGCGGTTGTTCCTAAGACTTCGTTGAGAGGATGCCCGGAATAAACCCGATGCAGTACCCGGGTATTGATTTTAAAGAACAGAGCATTTTCAGCATCAAATTTACGTAAGGCATAGCCTGTTGTATTATAGCTTCGTATTGTTTTGATGCCTTCCAGGCTTTCGGTGACTTGCGAAGAAATCCGGCCTATTGTGTCCTGTAGTTTCTTGGATTTCCGCTTGAGCGATCGCGAGATGAAACTGGTAAGGAATCCGATTAAGGGGAGAAGAATTATGACACAGATAGTCAACTGCGGGCTAATGAAAAACAGGGCCGCCACCAGGAAAATGAAGGTGGCCACATCCACCATTACTTGTTGTATTTGGTTGAGCATCTGGGTGTCCACGTCCTGGGTATTGTTGCTGATACGCGAAATCAGATCGCCTTTATGTTGCTTTGCATAGTATGAAAGAGGCAGGATCATGAACTTGTGGAACATGTCGTTGCGGAGCTTGGCTACCATCCGGTTCCGTATAGGAATGAAGAGGTACAACCCCATGTAAGCGCAGAGGTTTTTTAGAAAATAAGCCAGAAACAGGGCAGAGACAACGTAGAACAAGGTTTCGTATTTGCCGTTCTCGGTCACTGAGAGCCGGATCCAGTTTTCCAAAATCTCCAGACCGCTTTGCGCCAAGCCGCTTCCGGTCATGGCGCTTTGGGTCGATCCGGTGTCGAACAAAAGAGACAATAGAGGCGCAATCGCGATGGTCAGTACCAGCGTGAACAAAGCCGACAGCACTCTCAACAGCACGTTGAAAAGCAAGCGGCCTGTGTAGGGGGCTACGTAACGGTAGAAAAAGGAGTGCTTGAAGAGCATGGTGTTTCTTTTATCATGCACCGTATTCTTTGCATTCGGCTATGCGATTGGCGATGCTTTCCGGATGCGTTCCGTAGAACCCTGTGTAGTTCTGCGGCGTGATTCGTTTCATCCTTTCCTTGAGCGGCGAAGGCACGTCCAGATGGTCGATGAAATCGTGAATCGTTTCTTTGGTGATTTTGTTCCCGGTGCGCGTCAAGGCTTTGAGGGCTTCGTACGGATGAGGGAAGCCTTCGGCCCGGAGGATGGTCTGGATGGCTTCCGAGACCACCGCCCAGTTGTTTTCCAGGTCCTGTTCAAAGCTTTCTTGGTGCAGGAGCAGCTTGCCCAGTCCTTTTTCGAGCGATTTGTAGGCAATCAGGCTGTGGGCCATCGGCAGACCTATCGTGCGGCAGACCGTGGAGTCGGTCAGGTCGCGCTGCATCCGGGAAATGGGCAGCTTCATCGACAGGTGCGTGAAGAGGGCGTTGGCCACGCCCAAGTTGCCTTCCGCGTTCTCAAAGTCAATGGGATTCACCTTGTGCGGCATGGCCGACGAACCGACCTCGCCTTGTTTGATTTTCTGTTTGAAATAATCCATCGAGACATACGTCCAGACATCTCGGCAGAAATCGATCAGGATGGTGTTGACCCGTCGCATCGCGTCGAAAATGGCCGCAGCGTTGTCGTAATGCTCTATTTGCGTGGTGGTCTGGTAACGTTCCAAGCCCAAGTGTTCCTTGACGAAGCGGTTGGCAAACCCCACCCAGTCCTTGTCGGGGAAAGCCACGTAATGGGCGTTGAGGTTGCCGGTGGCGCCGCCGAACTTGGCCGAGTGCGGGGTACTGGCCAGCAGCTGCAGCTGGCTGTAGATACGTTCCACGAACACCAGCATCTCCTTGCCGAGGATGGTCGGCGAGGCCGGCTGCCCGTGCGTCCGCGCCAGCATGCCCACCTGGCTCCATTCTTCGGCCTTCTCGCTAATCTTGTCGATGACGCTCTGCAAGGCAGGCAGGACCGCGTTTTCCAAGCCTTCCTTGAGCATTAGCGGCTGGGCAGTGTTGTTGATGTCCTGCGAAGTAAGCCCGAAGTGTACGAATTCCTCGAACTCTTGCAGGCTCCATTTCTCGAAACGGGCCTTGATGAAGTATTCCACCGCCTTCACATCGTGGTTGGTGGTCTTTTCGATTTCCTTGATTTCCTGGGCATCGGCATCGGAAAAGTTCCGGTAGAGATTCCGCAGATCCTCGAACTTCTCCTTGGGGAAAGCGGCGAGGGCCGGGATGTCGAAGCCGCAGAGGGCGATGAAGTATTCTATTTCGACCCGGAGACGGTAGCGGATCAAAGCCCATTCGGAGAAGTATTCCCGCAATGGGGCGGTCTTGTCTGCGTAACGGCCGTCGCAGGGCGATATGGCGTGAAGATGAAAGGGGGCTGCTGGGTTTTCCATTATTCTGTTTTTTTGAGAAAGCAAGATTTAGCTTTTTACAGGTTTTATGCGGCTTGTTAGAACGGGTGGGATGCGAGGCATCGCGAGGCTGAAGGCGAATTTGGTACGTGACTGAGCCTGAATGCCTCGCGTAACGAAGCAGATTATCCGTTATGGCAAGCCGTTTTCTTGATGTTGTCAATGTTATAGTAAAGGCCGCAATTCTCCTTGCGTTCCATCGACATTTTGATGATCAGATAACCTACATTGATCAAATTCCTCAATTCGGCCAATTTCACCGAGTGGACCGACTTGTTGTAGAGGTCCTCGGTTTCCTTGTAGATGATGTCCATGCGGTCGAAAGCCCGTTTGAGGCGGAGGTTGGAGCGGACAATGCCCACATAGCTCGACATGATGGTCTGCACCTCTTTCAGGCTTTGGGTAATCAGGATCATTTCCTCGTTGAACACCATGCCTTCATCGTTCCAGTCCGGCACTTCCTCGCAGAAATCAATATGGGATACCTGGCTGATGGCGTGTTGGGAAGCGCGGTGGGAGAATACCAAGGCTTCCAGCAGGGAGTTCGATGCCAAGCGGTTGGCACCGTGCAGGCCGGTGCAGGAGCATTCGCCGGAAGCGTACAGGTGCTTGATGCTGGTGCAGGCGTTGCTGTCCACCACGATGCCGCCGCAGCTGTAATGCGCCACGGGGACTACCGGCAGCAGGTCTTTGGTGATGTCGATGCCGATGGAGAGGCATTTGGCGTAAATGGTGGGGAAATGGTGGAAGATTTCTTCTTTGGAGATAGGGCGGCAATCCAAGAACACATGGTCGTCGCCGGTGATTTTCATTTCGTTGTCGATAGCGCGGGCTACCACATCGCGGGGAGCCAGTTCCAGGCGCGGGTCGTAGCGGTTCATGAAGTAGTCGCCCCCGATGGTGCAGAGTTTGGCGCCTGCGCCCCTTACGGCTTCCGAAATCAGGAAGCAGGGCTTTTCGCCGGGATTGTAGAGGCCGGTAGGGTGGAACTGGATGAATTCCATGTTCGAGACCTTGCCTTTGGCTCGGTAAACCATCGCCACGCCGTCGCCGGTGGCTACTACCGGGTTGGTGGTGTTGGTGTAGACGTTGCCGTTGCCGCCGGTAGCCAGCATCGTGGTCTTTGCCAAGATGGTCTCTATTTTATTGGTATTGGGGTTGAGCACGTAGGCTCCGAAACATTCGATGTCGGGCGTGCGGCGGGTCACTTCCACGCCGAGGTGGTGCTGGGTAATCAGGTCTATCGCGAAATAGCCTTCCAAGAGTTCGATGTCGGGGTGTTCGCGGACGGCTTTCAGCAGGGCGCGTTCTATTTCGGCTCCGGTCTGATCCTTGTGGTGCAGGATGCGGTGCGCGGAATGCCCGCCTTCCCGGCCTAATTCGAATTCCCCGCTTTGCTTGCGGTCGAACTCGGTTCCCCAGGCGATAAGCTCGTTGATGCGGTCGTTCGATTCCTCAATCGTGAAGCGGACCACGTTTTCGTCGCAGAGTCCGTCTCCGGCCACCAAGGTGTCGTGGATATGTTTTTCGTGCGAATCCAAGGCATCCATCACGGTGGCGATGCCTCCTTGGGCGAAGGCGGTGGATGTTTCATCGGCCTTGGATTTGGTAATGATGCAGACGCTGCCTTTGGAAGCCACTTTCAAGGCATAGCTCAGACCGGCGATACCGGTTCCGATGATCAGGAAATCAACATGTTTCTTCATACCGTTTTGTTTTATCGGGATGCCCGGGGGCTTCAATGCCTTTTGGCGGCGGAATCTCCGGCACTCTCTTTCCTTTGGGATTGGGTTCTGTATCCGCTTTGCGGCCTTTCCCCGGCAAAAACGCTGCTTTCCCAGAGGGAAAACCGCCTCGGTTTGGATTTTGGAACCGGCTTTGGAGGATTCCCTCGGCCTTTGGCGGCATGGCCTGCGGCATGAGTTGCCTGGGCTTTCTGCGTTCTTGCCTGTTAACCAAAGCGCGAAGATACTCAAAACTTCCGTAATCTTTCTTTTGGCGAGTTCTATAGCCCGATTTTAATAGAATCTTTCTTTGGATTATTCTCCACTCCTCTTGCGGGCGGGTCTGGCTGGAGAAGGCTTGTCAGATTCAATAAAAAAAACTACCTTTGTCCAGATTCGTCCACTGATTATCCAACAAAAAAGAGGTTTTATTCAAGATAAATAGCATTTCAAACAACTAAAAATTTCAAGGTATGAAAGCAAAGAGACTTTTTTTGACCATGGGCATGGCCTTGTGTGGCGGCATCGCGGCAGCCCAGATTACTATCCGAACAGACGGGGTGAACATTGGTGGCGGCTTGGACGTTGGCAGCAGCAAGATAATTATGACGAGGCCTTTGTCCATCACGGACTTGTCGTTGAGCAATGCCGATTTCGGGAGCATGACGGTAAGCCCGCAAGGGGTGGAAATCCTGAAGCCGGTGGAGATTTGGCCTTATACTTTACAGCAGACGGATGGTCAAGGCTTGAGCCTAGGTTACGGGACATACGGGTTGAAACACGGGCTTTCCGGCGTGGCTTCGCAGCCGCAATCCGCTCCGGGAGTCGATGTGAATCCCGGCTTTGGGTTCGAAGGAGCGGCAGCCTATTTGCAGCCGCTGACCCACCTTGGGGTGGATTTGGGTTCGGCCAGCACTCGTTTCCGTTACCTGTACGTGAAAGAGGTGCGGGCTACAGGGAGCAGCTACGTCTCGGACGAGCGGTACAAGGAGAACGTCCGAGGTTTGGGGGCTTCGACACCCTTGCTGGAAAATCTTCGTCCGGTGAGTTTCGACTTCAAAGCCGATGGCCAGACGGGGGACACGACGGGGCTGAAAGGGAAGGTGGGCTTCATTGCGCAGGAAGTGCGGGAAGTGATGCCGGGCTTGGTGGGATACATTCCGGAAGCGGACATGTACACGCTCAACTACGTGGGGATGATACCGTATTTGGTCAAAGCATTTCAGGAGGAGAGGCGGGAAGTGAGGGAATTGCAGGAAGAGAACCGGAATTTGGCACAGGAGGTGGAGGATTTGCGGGAAGAATTGGATGCAATGAAAGTGATGCTGGAGGCGGTGCAGGCGGCCTTGCAGCCGGGGACGAAAGCAGCGCAAGGGTCAGCATCCAACGAGGGTTCTGACGACAAGTCAGGACAGTCGGGATGCAAGCTGTATCAGAACCAGCCCAACCCCTTCACGGAGACAACCGTGATCCGCTACGAGTTGCCGCAGGGAACGAGGGGAGCAAGCTTGCAGGTGTTCGATATGCAAGGCAGGCGGGTCATGGAAAAGGCTTTGCCGCAGGGCGTGGAAGCCGGGCAGACGGAGATAGCGGGGAACACCCTACAGCCGGGCATGTATACCTATTCTTTGGTGGTGGAAGGCAGAGTGATGGACAGCAGGAAAATGGTCGTAACCGAATAAAATATAGAAAGTCATGAAGAGAGGATTTGTTGAAAAGACTGTATGGTGGATTGTGTTCTTTTTATATGTTGGCAGTGGATATTCCCAAAGAATTGTCAACAGTACAGAGACATCTGTTGCGATTAGCTTTGATCTTCCATCCTATACGCTAGTAACCAGCGAAATTTCGGAAATAATTGCGGATTATTATCCGGGAGAATACAAAACAGTCCTTGTGTCTGATGAAGATTATGGTCAGGTGGCTGATCCGGGGTTTCCAGCAGTTCCGCAATTGACATTCTATGTTAGGATACCATTTAATGCGGTGAATGTACAGGTGTCTATGGAAAATGCGCAAGTGGAATCCCGGTCTTTGCCTGTAGGGGTATATATAGAGCCGTATGTGGACTATGGAGCAGATGGTGTGGAAGGGGATTTCCTAGAGGTAAACTATTACCAAAATGCAGCAACGCCATACACGCTTCCTTTTTATGAGTTGTCTGAACCTTTCGAAGTCATGGGAGAGAAAGCAGTGAGTTTGACTGTGATTCCTTTTCAGTATTTGCCCCGGACTGGAGCCATTCAAATATTGGAACAGGCCGAATTTCAATTGTCGTGGTCTCTTTCTGGTGCAGTTAAGGCAGATGTAAAGGTGAGTCCTGCACGAAAATCGTTTCTGTCAGAAGAACTTTTGAACTATAATCCGCCTAAAGAAAATGTTTCGGATAAGCTGTTGATTGTGACTGCACCGATTTATGAGTCTGGTTTGTCTCTTTTCTCTCAATACAAGCAAAACATAGGGATGGATGTACAAACCGTATCGACCGATGTGATAGGAAAAACTGTGGAGAATATACGTAATTACGTTGAAGATGTGAATCCGGATTATGTATTGTTGGTTGGATCTGTAAATGATATTCCATATACAAGCGGGAATCCGAGTTCGGAAGATATGGATAATCCGATAACGGATCAAGAATATAGGCGGTGGAGTGGGAATGATAAGATTTATGGAGACGTGTATCTTGGGCGATGGCCAGTGACAAGTACGCAGGAGTTAGCTTTCATTATCAATAAAACTATCAAGACAGAGTGTGAGATTGGTCTTTGGCCAAAGAGGGCAGTTTTTTTGGCAGGCTTTGATGATAGAGACCATATGGAGAATGCTTTTAGGAAAGGTCATGATAAAGCTATACAAAAGGGATTTTCTACAGAGGATTTCCGGTGTGACAAATATTATCAGTCTCCTTATACCAGTATTGATGCATTGAAAAATAATTATCCTTTTTGGTTTGTGTATAGTGGACATGGAAGTCTGACAAGTTTGGCATACGGGAATGGTAGTAGTTTCAGATATAGCGATTGGAAAAGCGAGAATGTGTACCCCTTTGTATTCTCGTTTGCGTGCAAAACAGGAAATTACAGTAATCCCGCTTATTTGGCCTGTGCTCCAACAAAAGCACATGTGGGGCCGTCTATTTATTTTGGATCAAGTGTAAATACTCTAAAAAATAGTGATTTGGCAATAGAGGAAAAAGTGTTAGGGTCTTCTTTTGGAGAACAGACCATAGGGGCTATAGTCACTCATGGTATGACCAAGTATCGAAAGCGATTATGGTCACGTATGGCATTGAAACGAACGAGAAGGTACATGAAGTCTTATAATCTGATTGGAGATCCAAGTTTGTTGAAAAACGGATTACCCTCTATGGTGAATGACTACATATTTTCTCAGAAATTGGAAGCTGTGTCGGGTATTGATTTGATGTATGAAGCTTCTCGGACTATGATTATTAACCAGGGGGTTTCTTTATCATCCAATGCGGCATTGCTATTTCGAGCGGGACATCCATGACTGTTTCTGGTAATATTGCTGGAACATTTTCTTCTTTGTTGAAGTTAGAGGCAAAACAGGTGTTTTTGACTAATGCCAAAGTTGAAGCAGGGACTAATATGGAGGTAAAAGCTAACGAAACTATTGTGTTGCAGCCAGGTACAGAAATATCGGCTGGGTCTAATATTATTTTAAAAGTTGAGTGAGTATGATTTTGAAGGATTTTTTGACAGGATTGTTTTCATTGTTTATCGCCATGGTGGCGGTCGGCTGTTCCCGCCCGTGTCCGGGCTATCCGAGGGATGTGGAAGGGATTATGCCGGTCGGGGAGCAGGGACGGGAGTTGGTCTATGTCAATGGGGGCAAGGAGGTCGAGATGCATTGCGGCATCGTGGACTATACAGACAAGTACGGCATTCGTACTAATTCCAAGTGCGCCTGCGATGTGACCGCATCCGTGGCAGTGGAAGGGAACGATGCTGGCGACATCCTGTATGTGAACCGTTTCGTCATGGGGCCGGGGGAGGATTTGCCTGCTTCCTGCGAAGTGACAGTATGCTTGAGTGACTTCATGGGAATCGACTACCAATGGTCATGGTTGGCATTCTCCAATCAGGACGGCTTGTCCGTTGCGTCATGGGGTGAAGCCGGCGGGCGTTCATGCACTTTGCTCGGGCATTGGTCTGCGGCAAACGGACAGGATTACGAGGATGTCTACCGGGTGGAGGATGCCGAAGCTCCCTGCGTGCTGTATGTGGCCGTGGGCAAAGGTATCTTGCAGATGGAGTTTGCTGATGGGAACACTTGGTGCCTGGCAGATTCCGGGGCTTTGTGATTGGACGGAGAGCCTCTATGCGGTGCGGATATGGTCTCAACACAGATTTCTCCGGAGTTCTTGCAAGGGGGTATGGACGGAGACACGCCTGGTTTTTACTATTTCCCTGAATGGAAATCGGTGAATAGACGGGTATATAGCCGTGTCTTGAAGCATGTGCTTCCCGAGACTATGTATGGCCTTTTCGATACGATATACCTTGCCGACCGCAAGGGCATGGTTCAATTGGTGTCGGAGACGCAGGGCGAGATTTGCTACTTGGTACCGCCCGAGGAAGATGAACCGGGTGCAAACGATGTTTTGCCAGCAAAGGGGGATTTGTGATTGAGCTTGTAGGGGGCTGTGGGGCATGATGGCGATTCTTTCGGCGGCAATGTTCAAGATACGGTCAGGACATTTGCCTTCCCGGATTTGCAAGCGAGTTAACAAAAAGTTACTTTTGCAGGCGGATTCGGGGTGGAACCGAATCGTAAACAATTAAAAACTACAGTGATGGAAAACAAAGCGCAAGTCAAGATTTTTTCCTGCCGGGCCACTCGTTATCTGGCCGACAAGATTGCCAAGGAATACGGTGCTCCGCTGGGATCATCGGATGTGGCTATTTTCTCGGATGGGGAATTCAGGCCATCTTACGAAGAGAACATTCGTGGAAACGATGTCTTCATTGTCCAATCCACTTTCCAGCCCACCGACAATCTTTTCGAGCTGCTGTTGATGATCGATGCCGCCAAGCGGGCATCGGCGCGGAAAATCATCGCTGTGATTCCTTATTTCGGCTATGCGCGTCAGGATCGCAAGGACAAGCCCCGCGTGCCTATCACATCCAAGTTGGTGGCTAACTTGTTGACGACGGCCGGGGTTTCCCGTATCATCACGATCGACCTCCATGCCGACCAGATCCAGGGTTTCTTTGAAACTCCGGTGGATCACCTCTATGCTTCATCTTTGTTCGTGCCCCATTTGCGTGCAATGAACATGGATAACCTGATGTTCGCTTCGCCCGATACCGGAGGTACCCGCCGGGCCAGCATGTACGCCAAGATTTTCAATACGGGTTTTGCCATTTGCTACAAGCAGCGCAGCAAACCCAATGTGGTTGACCAAATGCAGTTGATCGGGGATGTGGAAGGCAAGAACGTGGTGTTGATGGACGATATCCTGGATACCGGCAACACCATCATGAAGGCGGCCGACCTGATTTTGTCGCATGGGGCCAAGAGCGTCCGCGCCATTGTTACCCACCCGGTATTGTCGGGCAACGCGATCGACCGGATTGAAAAATCGAACCTGACCGAGTTGATTGTCAGCGATACGATTCCTCTTTCGCGGCCTTCGGACAAGATTACGGTCATTTCCACGGCCAAGCTGCTGGCGGAAGTGATTCGCCGTGTGGAAGCTTACGAGAGCATTTCGAATTTGTATAGCTTCCAGAATTAGCATACCTTTGCGCCCGCTTATGAAAATGGGCAAGCTGCTCCGTTACAAGCCTTGCATCTTACCCGTTTTGATAAGCGGGATGCTTTTTAGGAGGCATAGGGTTTTGAAGCGGAAGATTTTAAATAAACCTTAATATATTCAATCAATGAAAACTGTATCTATTAGCGGTTCTGCACGTCAGAACGTAGGGAAAAAAGATGCAAGAGACCTCCGTCTGCAAGGCCGGATTCCTTGTGTGGTTTACGGCGGCGAAGAACAGATCATGTTCACGGCTGCTGAAAAGGATCTGATCCAATTGTTCAACAAGCCTGAAGTTTGCTTTGTGGACTTGGATATCGACGGAAAGAAAATCAAGGCTGTTCCTCAGGATTCCCAGTTCCACAAGGTTACCGATGCCCTGTTGCATGTGGATTTCCTGGAACTGCGCGACGACCGTCCTATCCGCATGGCGGTGCCTTTGTTGACAACCGGTAATGCGGCCGGTGTGCTCAAAGGGGGTAAATTGGTAAAACGTATGCGCCGTCTGCGTCTGCGTGCTTTGCCTGCCAACATGCCGGAAAACATCACGGTAGATGTAACCAATTTGGATATCGCTCAGGAAGTGAAGGTGAAAGACCTCTGCAGCGACAAATACCAGATTATGGAAGACATGACAGCGGCCGTTGTTTTGGTTAAGTCCACACGTAACGCACAGGCTGCTGCCGCAGCGGCTCCTGCTGAATAAAGTCTTGTTTATTACTATGAAAAGCCGGGTTTCCACGAGGAGATCCGGCTTTTTTTATAGGCTGAGGGCGGAACTCGTTGGAAAAAATACGGTGAAGGCATGAAAACTCGTTGGAAAAAATGCGGTGAAGGCATGAAAACTCGTTGGAAAAAGTGTATTTTTGTTTCGCTTAACGAATCGGATTATGCTGAAAAGGAAGATTGAAGATGCTCTCATTACGTGGAAAAACAGGCCAGGACACAAGCCTTTGGTGATCATGGGCATCCGCCAATGTGGAAAGACATTCATTGCTAAGCACTTCGCTGCCGAGAACTACAAGAATGTCGTCTATATGAATTTCATCAAGGAGCCGGAGAGGATTAATGCCTTTGTTGGATCAAAGGATGTTGATAACATATTGCTCAACTTGTCTGCGCAGATTCAAGGAGTCAAGTTTATTCCTGGAGAGACTTGCTTCATCTTTGATGAAATCCAAGATTGTCCGGAGGCCAGGACTTCGCTCAAGTTTTTCAAAGAAGACGGTCGTTTTGACGTGATTGCCACAGGTTCCCTGCTGGGCATTCAAGGTTATGGCGATGAACTGAAGAAACGGCGTCGCAAACTAACACAGGCGAAAGATTTTGGCATCAACTCCGTTCCGGTTGGCAGCGAGGATATCATTGAAATGTATCCACTGGACTTCGAAGAATTTCTTTGGGCGAACGGAATGAATCCGGATGTCATCGAGGTACTCCGGAAGTTCTATACGGAGGAAACGCCAGTTCCGGAAGGGATTCATGTGGCGATGAGAAACTACTTGAACCTCTATGTCGCTATAGGCGGACTCCCTGCTCCTATCAACGCTTTTTTGGCTACAAATAATATGAATGCCGTAAGCGAGGAGTACAAGGGTATCCTGAAGGAATACCGCGATGATATGGTTAAATATGCTCCGGACAAAGACAAACCTCATATCCGGGAATGCTTCAACTCAATTCCCAAGCAGCTAGCCAAAGAGAACAAGAAATTCCAGTACAACAAGGTTAAATCCGGCGGGCGAGGTGAAACTTATCTTGGTTCTCTCCAGTGGTTGGAAGATGCTGGAATCATTTGTCGATGCTACAATACGGACATTACCGGCCTCCCGATGGAAGGCAACGCTAAGGACAACGTGTTCAAGGTCTATACGGCAGATATTGGCCTCTTGATTGAGATGCTGGGACCTGGAATCAGAGCAGACATCCTGCAGGGGAACTTGGGCGGATTCAAAGGCGCGATTTTCGAGAATTTGATGGCGGACACGCTTCACAAAAAACAACAAAGCTTATACTATTTTCTGAAGGACTCCGGGCTTGAGTTGGACTTCTTGGTTCGGATGAAAGGAGAGTGCGTTCCACTTGAAGTGAAAGCCAAGACCGCGCAGGCGAAGAGCGTGCAGACCGTCTTGAAGCATCCCGACAAATACCACGTGAAGCATGTCATCAAGTTTGGCGACTTCAATGTCGGTCGGCAGGGACAGTTGCTGACACTCCCCAACTACATGCAGTTTCTGCTGGACTTGGAACCGGAACAAATTATTCTGGAACCCATTGACGTTGATGCCGTGAACTCCTTGGCCAGGGAGATTCTTCATAAATGATTGTTCTCGGGCTAGGCGTACGCTCCAAAGATTCTTTATTTAAATGATAGGTGCGTCGGGAGCGAGCCGACCGTCTTCCCGGAACAGCTTGCCGAGGTTGAAGTCGGTGAGATGGATGGCGTTCAGGCCGGTGCTGCGGGCGGCTTCGATGTTCTCGGCGCGGTCGTCCACAAAGAGGCAGTTTTCCGGTTTTTGGCCGATGGAGTTGCAGACATATTGGTAAATCGCCGGGTCGGGTTTGTGCATCTTGAGGGCATAGGAACAGAAGATTTGGTCGAAATAGGAAGCGAAACCGGCTGAGCCTTGCGGGAGGAGATGGTCTAAGTATTCTACGTGCAGGCCATTGGTATTGCTTAGCAGGTAAAGTTTGTAATGCTGCCGTATCTTTTTGAGCAGGGTCAGATTCCGGGCAGGCAATTCAGGTATCATGGCGTTCCAGATGTCGGTTAATGTTTGCCGACTGGGATAATCCGCAGGCAGGCTCGGGTTGAGTTGATGGAGGAACAGGCTCAGCGCAGCCAGGAATTCCTCGTTGCTTATCTCTCCGTTTTCGTATCGGGCGATGGTACCGAAGAAAGGGTGCAAGGCGGAGGCTTGCATGCGGCTCGGATCTACAAAGCAGGAAAGTCCCCTCAGGGTTCGGTCCTGATCCACGGGGACGATGACTTGCCCCAAGTCGAGGATGATGGTGTTGATGCTGTCTGTTTGCATGATGCTCGGTTTTTGATGCCCTTGGGGTAGCGGCTTCGTGTCCGAATCCGGCAAAGAAAAGGCTTGGATTCAGTCTCCAAGCGGCTTTTCATCTACCTGGGGTTTGTTTATTCAAAGGCAAAGTTATACATTTGCACCGTTTTTGGAAGTTCGTTCCCTGCGAATGAGCCATCCGGAACAGGCCCCATAGCTCAGTCGGTTAGAGTAGGTGACTCATAATCATTTGGTCCTTGGTTCGAGCCCAAGTGGGGCCACGTTGAAAAAGAGGAGGTTGCAGTTTACGTTTGCTGCAACCTTTTTTTTGCCTGTGCAGTCCGGTGCAAAGGCTTGGAATCGTTCTCGAATCAGGGGGGAGGACATTACAGTCTGTAGCCTGCTGATACGGTTTTCGTCTTTTGGATATTCTTGTTTCGGATACCGCTTTCGGATATTGCAACCGGCTTGCAGCGGGTTCTGCTTAAACTTGCAAGCTGAATTCAAGGTATATGTCATGAAAACTTTGCAAGACTGGTGGCCGAAAATCTTGTCTTTTGCCCTGCTTGGCGCGGGCTGGGCCATGAACTCTTATTGGCCGGGCTTCGGGCAGGAAGCCTGGATTCCGGTAGTATGGTATGTTCTGGCGTATCTGCCGGTGGCCTGGCCGGTTTTCAAGGATGCGGCAAAGGCCTTTGCGGAGAAAGATTTCTTCAACGAGTTCAGTTTGATGATCATTGCCTCGATTGGCGCTTTCTGCATAGGGGAATATCCGGAAGCGGTGGCGGTCATGCTGTTTTACGCCATCGGGGAGCAACTGCAAGACAAGGCGGTGGAACGGTCCCACCGCAATATCCGGGATTTGCTGGCGATGCATCCGGACAGGGTGCGGGTAGTTCGGGACGGTCAGGCGCGGGAGGCCAAGCCGGAAGAAGTGCAACCGGGCGAGATTTTAGCTGTGGCGGTGGGGGAAAAAGTGTGTCTGGACGGGGCCTTGCTGGAAGAGGCGGCCTCTTTGGATACGGCGGCTTTGACCGGGGAAAGTTTGCCTCGTTATGCCCGTCAAGGCGAGGAAGTGCCGGCAGGCTGCCTTGTGCTGGATCATGCGATTCGATTGAAGGTATTGCGCCCATATAATATGAGTGCGTTGGCTAAAATGGCTAAGATGGTGGAAGAAGCTTCCAAGCGCAAAGCACCCACCGAACTTTTCTTGCGCCGTATCGCCCGGATTTATACGCCGGTCGTGATGGGGTTGGCAGTTTTAGTGGTGGCGGTTCCAGCTTTGTTTTCATTGGTTGCAAATTACCATTACGATTTTTCCGTCTGGCTTTACCGGGCCTTGGTGTTCCTCGTCATTTCCTGTCCTTGCGCCCTAGTGGTCAGCATCCCGTTGACTTATTTTGCTGGCATCGGCATGGCTTCCCGCCGGGGAATCCTGTTCAAGGGCGGCAATGGCTTGGATGCGGCTTACAAGGTGGATTCCATTGTGTTCGACAAGACCGGGACCTTGACTCAAGGGTGCTTCCGGGTCTGTGCGCTTACGTCGATGCAATCCGAGGGCGAAGGCCGTCTGCTGTCGGCTTTGGCTTCGGCCGAGAATGCCAGCCGGCATCCTTTGGCGCAAGCGGTGGTGGAATATGCCAAGGAGCATTCGGCCGTTTTGTTTCAGCCGGAGAGGATTGAAGAAAAGGCGGGCGGCGGGATTTTGGCGGAATTCGATACCGGCCAGCCTGTTTTCCGTCAGGTAGTGGCTGGTTCGGCGGCTTGGCTGAAGGAATGCGGGATAGAAATGCCGGATTTGCCCGGCCTTTCGGCGCGGACAGTGGTGTTTTGCGGGATAGACGGTGTTTTTTCCGGCTGGGTCGAGTTGGCCGATTTGCCCAAGGAAGATGCGGCTTCGGCCATGCAGGAATTAAGAGGATTGGGTGTCAATCCATTGGCGGTGCTTTCGGGCGACCATCCCCGGGTGGCGGAGGCTTTGGCTTCGCAGGTGGGCGTGGAACGGGCTTATGGCGGCTTGCTACCTCAGGATAAGGTGGTATATTTGCAGAAGTTCAAGCAGGAAGGTCGTAATGTGGCTTTTGTGGGGGACGGCATCAACGATTCCCCGGTTCTGGCATCCAGCTCTCTGGGTATCGCGATGGGGGCGATGGGCAGCGATGCGGCCATAGAGACGGCGGATGTGGTCTTGCAGACCGACCGGCTTTCGTCCTTGCCGCTTGTGTTCCGGATTGCCCGCAATACCCGGCGGACGGTTTGGGAGAACGTGATTCTGGCATTCGGGATTAAGATTCTGGTGATGGTGCTGGGCGTGTTGGGCGTGGCTTCGCTTTGGATGGCTGTATTTGCCGATTCCGGTGTGGCTTTGCTGGCGGTTTTGAACTCGGTGCGCGGGGTTTGGCTTAGGAAGAAATGATTTTTAGCGTTTTTTCGATTTGAGAGAATACGATGCCGAGGGGATCTGCTTGGATTTTGAATTGCGTGGAAATCGGATAAATGAAGATGCTATGTTGTGGATCGAAGAACTTTTGGAAAAGAAGGGGGTCAAGCCGACAGCTATCCGTTTGCTGGTCCTGAAAGCATTGAGCGAGCAGCAAGACCCTGTTTCTCTTTCCGAGCTGGAAGCAAGTCTCGGAACTGTGGACAAATCGACCTTGTTCCGTTCCTTGAGCCTGTTTTTGGAACATCATGTGGTCCATGCGTTCGAGGATGGCAACGGGGTGCTCAAATACGAGCTTTGCCGGAATCCTGACGGCTGTTCGGTCAACGATATGCATGTCCATTTCTACTGTACCCGATGCCATCGCACGTATTGCCTTCCCTCGCGGATTCCGGCCATTGCATTGCCAGAAGGATTCGAGATGGAGAGCGTGAACTTCATGCTCAAAGGCCTTTGCCCGCATTGCAAGGATATCTTGTGACTAGTAGAGACCCCAAAGTCTAATGACCTATTTGGGTTTCGTTCCGTTTTTTCCGTATTCCCATGCGTCTTTTCTGGCTGATGTGAACCAAGGGGACGAAAGTCGATTTAGCGGAAACGTGCTTTGACAAGCTGAAACCGGAACACGGCCTTTCTCCCCGGATTCTTTCTTTTGTGGATTCCGTTCGCTTGGCAAAAGAATCGACCTGCCCTGATTCAGATAGGCGGGCATCAAGCCATTTTCCACTCCTTGATCCGCCGTGTCAGGCTGGAGAAACCGATACCGATTCTGAAGAGCTTGCGCGGGTCTGCGGCAAAGGGCTTGGCATAGTCCTTGTCTTCTATTTGCTTTAAGGCCTCGTCCGCCGTAGCATCCATCTTCAGTTCCATGATGTAGATATACTTGTCGGTCTGCACCAAAATGTCCATTCTCTCGTTGCTGGTATGGCGTTCCACTTGGGTGTATTGTCCCATCAATTTGCACATCACGTACATCGTGTTCTGGAAGTAGAGTTCGGCATCGCCCGCGATTTCGTAATCGGCATCGGCAAAGAAGGCCTCGAAGCGTTTCATCAGGCTTTCGGCATCGCCTTTCTCGAAGTCCTCCACGAACTTCCGCACCGCAAATGGGCTGTTGTACCTGGCTGAAGGGACGTAGGTCTTGGCCAGGCATTCCATGAAGCCGCGCTCCACTTCCTTGTTGGGATACTTCAAGGTATAGCTCTGCCAGCGTTCATCGTAGCTCTGGATGGTCAGGTAGCCGCTCTGGTAGAGAACGGGGATTGGGTCGGAATCATCGGCATTGACCCCGCCCAAGGCCGAGGCAGGAACGCCTTCCAGGGTCAAATCTTCCAGGTTGAACTTGCCGCTCCGCAGGGCTTTGACCACGAAGGTGGGCGTGCCGGTCTCGTACCAGTAGTCGCGAAACCGCTGACCGCTGAGGGCATTGAGCAGGCTGAAAGGATTGTAGATGTCTTCGGATTCCTCGCAGAAATGGTAGCCGTCATAGTAATCTTTCAGCTTGGCGTAGCATTCTTCCTTGCTTATCCCGTTGGCTTCGGCCATTTCATGGACGCTTTCATCAAAATAGGCGTGTAGGTCTTTTTCGGAGATGCCGCAGATGTCCGCGTAACGGAAGTTCATCGAGATGTCGTTGAGGTTGTTGAGGCCGCTGAAGATGCTGAGCTTGCCCATCTTGGTAATGCCGGTCAGGAAGCCGAAGCGGATTTTTCCGTCGCGGGTCTTCATCACGCTGTAGAAGCCTTGCAGGCGGCTGCGGTAGGATTCCCTAAGCGGTTCATTGCCTGCCGAATCCAAAATAGGCTTGTCGTATTCATCTATTAGAATCACGACAGGTTTCCCGGTCTTTTCATGTGCCGTATCGATCACGTCTTTGAACCGGGCATCAGGTTCAGGGTACCTTGCCGCCATGCCGCAATCCTTTTCCCATTGGCGCAGGTGCTGATCCAAGGTGATTTCCAAATCTTCGGCCTTGTTGTAGGTTTTCCCGCTTAGATCCAGATGCAGTACCGGATAGGCTGTCCAGTCCTTTTCCAATTTCTCAAGCGCCAAGCCTTTGAACAGTTCCTTTTTCCCTTGGAAATAGGCTTCCATGGTTGAAACCAGAAGACTCTTGCCGAAGCGGCGAGGGCGGCTCAGGAAATAATATTTGCCCGTGGAGGCGAGCTGATGAATCAAATCGGTTTTGTCCACATAGATGTAGCCTCCTTGGCGGATGCTTTCAAAGTTTTGGATTCCAATCGGGTACAGCATGGTGTGATTTTTTTTGCGTAACAGCGGCTTGCCGGTGGCTTCTCCCCTGCCTCTTTCCTGCGCACGAGCCGGGGGAAATAGGGATGATGGCAGACAAAGTTAGCATTTTTCCGGAACGCCATCCTGCCTATGTGGCAGAATCTTGTCATTATTCTCGGATTGAATGTCATGGACAAACCTGGCCACTCGATTGCGAAAGGAATACGATGACGATGCAAATCTTTTGGCAAGATATACTTGGAATCGGCCGCAAAAGTACGAAAGGTTCTGTTTTTTTTGCAGGCTTGTCTGGCAAATAGACTTTGATGCAGGTCGGGTGTTCCCTGTCATGGTATGCTCAAGGACTCCTGTTATGAAAGGCGGTGTGTCATAATGAGCAATCTGGCTTCGCCGAAGACTGGCTGCACCTCGGCAGAGTTCAAGCAAGGTGGGCTACGCCGAAGCCCTTCCGTCTCGGCCATGCCCAAGCGAGGGAATGGCTTGGCATGGAGTTCGACTTACTCGGGGCTTTGGCTCTGCACTCGGTTTGCACAGCCTTTGCTTCGTTGCTTTGGTGCTACCGAAAACAGGCTGCACCTCGGCCAAAAGCAGTGCAAGTCGAAGGCAGAGACAAAACTCGTTTTGGCTATGCTGAGACGTAGCCTGCGTTCGCTGGAAAGCAAACTCAAACCTATCGGTTTGGTTCGGCTCTCGGTTTGCACTGTTTTTCGAGTCTCGAACTCAGTCACGAACCGCAGAGCAAGCCGAACGCAGAATCAAACGGAGTTTGAATTATGCTGAGGCGAAGCCTGCGCTCGCTGCGGAGCAGCAACAGTACGCTCCTTCGTTCTCGCTCTCAGCGCCTTGCCTCTTACTCACTCTGACACACCGCCTGAGATTTATTTCAAATCCCTATTTTGATACACCCTCTTCGTGTGGGAAGAGGCGGGAGACCTCTTGGTTTTCAAAGCTTTTGCTTACGCAAGCTTGGCAACCGCTTCCTTGATGCGGCGGGCGCTTTCCATCAGCTTGTCTTCGCTGGTAGCGTAAGAGATGCGGATGCTGTGCGGGTCGCCGAAAGAATCTCCGCCTACCAGAGCCACATGGCCTTCATCGAGGAGGAAGTTGGCCAGGTCGTCGCCGCAGGCAATTTCCTTGCCGTTGAACTTCTTGCCAATCAAGCCTTCGATGTTGGGGAAGATGTAGAACGCGCCGGTGGGGACATTGACCTTGAAGCCGGGGATTTCGCGCAGCTTCTCGATCATCATATCGCGGCGTTTGCGGAAAGTGGCCACCATGTTCTTGAGGTCTTCCGATTTGGTCGGATCCTGCATCAATGCGGCTACTGCAGCCTTCTGGGCGATGGAAGAAGCCGCCGAGGTCATCTGGCCCTGAATCTTGTTGCAGGCCGATGCGATTTCAGCGGGAGCAGCGATGTAACCGATACGCCAGCCGGTCATGGCATAGCCTTTGGAAACCCCGTTCATGATAATCACGCGAGCCTTGATTTCTTCAAACTGCGCTAAGCTTTCGAACTTGCTTTCAAATACGATGTATTCGTAAATCTCGTCCGAAAGGACATATACATCGGGATGCTTTGCCAGTACATCGGCAATGGCTTTGAGTTCCTCGCGGCTGTAAACCATGCCGGTGGGGTTGCTCGGGCTGTTGAAGATCAATAATTTCGTCTTAGGAGTGATGGCGGCTTCCAACTTTTCGGGCGTAATCTTGAAGTCGTCTTCGATGCCGGCGTGGACCAAGATAGGCGTGCCTTCCACGAATTTCACCATTTCAGGATAGGAAACCCAGCAGGGAGCGGGAATGATTACTTCGTCGCCCGGGTTGATCATGGCCAGGAGCACATTGATGATGGCGTGCTTGCCCCCGTTTGAAACGATAATCTGGTTAGGCGAATAAGTGAGCTTGTTGTCGCGGGTCAGCTTGGCGCAGATGGCCTTGCGCAGATCCATGTAACCCGGCACGGGAGGATAATGGGTGAAGTTGTTGTTGATGGCCTCGATACCGGCCTGTTTGATGACTTCCGGCGTGTTGAAGTCGGGTTCGCCGACGCTGAGGCTGATTACATCGATGCCTCGTTCTTGCATTTCGCGGCTTCGTTGGCTCATGCCCAAGGTGGCAGAGGGAGCCATTTCCAATACGCGCTTTGCTAATACTGACATGGTTTCTTGGTTTTTAGGACGACCCTGAAAGTCGGGACAAGGCTGGCTGGATTACAGGTCGGGTTACCACATGGCGGATGCCCAACCTTCGGCAGGCAGTAGATGTCTGCTCTCCGGATGCGTCCGGGTTGATAATGCAGGAATCCGGTTGTTTTTCGGACAGTCGCGGATTGGCCGGATTTTCCCGACCGCAAAGATAGCGAAAGTCGAGAGCAGAAGCAAAGCTTGCTTTGATTATGCCGAGACCAAGCTATCTTCGGCGCAGCCAACGATAGCGAAAGTCGAGCGCAGAGCCAAGCGCTCCCTTGCTTGAGCTATGCCGAGACCAAGCCAAAGCTCCGATTGAGCCGAACGCAAACCGAGCTTGATCGAGTTTGCTGAGGCGTAGGAACTTCGGCGATAGCCAATCTTCGGCGCAGCCAACCCATAGCGAATTACATGGTTTTTCCTACTTTTGCAGAATCATGGGCAAGAAGTTTTCTTTATATAACGACCGCTTGGATCTTTTGGATCCGGATAGCCTTCTGGAATACAAGGAGGTCGTGAGCCGTTATCCATATTGCCAGTATGCCCAACTCATGTTCTTGCTCAACCTCAAGAAACTGGGCGATGAGGAAACCTATCGTTCCTTATTGTCCCGGGTAGCTATTTCTGTGCCGGACCGGGATCGTCTCAAGTTGCAGGTAGAGAACATCGGGAACACCGGACGTTTGTCGGTAGAACCGGATTCCCAGATTCGGGCCTCATCCTCTTTGCCAAAGAAGGAAGAACGCATGCCTTGGGCAGAGAATCGCCGGAAGCAGGCCGCAAAACCCTTGGCGAGACCCGTTTTGAAGGCAGAAAAGGCTAATGGTCAATCTCCGATGCCTTATACGCGGCCTGAGCGACCTGATCGGAATATCCAGGAATCGGCATCGGATGTTGAAGCACAAAGAGAACAGCAGATCCGGAGAGTCGGTTTTGTTCCTGTTGTAGAAAGACAATCCACTCAACCGGATGCACCTAAGCGTATCGATGTGGAACAGGTTCGGGCCATGCTGCATAAGGGGCGGGCATCGAATGGGAAAAAAGCATCTTCCGACGAGACATTGAGCAGAAGCCTGTCCGATGCGGTATCCGTACCGTCATTGCCAAGCCATCCGTTCCCGGTAGAACTCTCTTCGGCGAATCCGGAAAAGGATTCGATACAATTGGGAGAATCGGATCGGCGGAAAAATTCAACGCAAGAGATGAATCAGGCGGTTGGGCATCCGTTGATGGCGGCAGTTCGGATTAGTGCGGAATCTCCGTTGGGAAAGCCCTCTTTGACATCGGGCGAATTGATAGATCGCTTTTTGCAGGGTGGAGGTGAGCATCCGATTAAGATTGACGAGAATTTTGATTACAGTTCCTTCGATCCGGATCAAGGAGGAAGTTCTGTGGAAGACTTTAGTTTCGGGACTGAAACCTTGGCCGAAATGTACCTCAGGAGCAATACTCCGGAAAAGGCAATTGCAGTTTATGAACATCTTCGCTTGAAATTTCCAGAAAAAAGTAGTTACTTTGCCGGACTCATCCGAAAGGTGAAAAAGGATTATTCCATTAAATAATAAGAAGTTAAAATGGGTTTCTACATTTTTATCTCGGTTTTGATCCTGATTGTCTGCGTGCTTTTGGGATTGATAGTATTGATTCAAAACCCCAAAGGTGGCGGACTTTCCTCTACTTTCGGAGGGCAGGGGAATCAAGTTATGGGGGTTCGCAAAACGGCTGATTTCTTAGAGAAAGGCACGTGGGTGCTTTCGATTGTTTTGTTGGTGTTGAGTTTGGTGGCCGCATACGTTATTCCCAAGCCGCAAGACAGTGCAGGGGCGCCTCAGACAGAGTTGTCGGTAGACCAGAACATGGTTCTGCCAACGCAATTGCCTGTATCGGCTACTCCGTCTGCTGTTCCAGCCACTCCGGCACAAGAACCTGTTGCTGAGTAAAAAGCTTTTTGTTTTCATAACGGGGCCGCGTCTAGAAATGGGCGCGGCTTTTTGCGTTTCTGTCCGACAAGTACAATAGTCTGAAAGGGTAAACCCAAATCGGTCATTAGACACGCCGAGTCCGTTTCTGATTAGGAAAATGAGGCATTCGGGCATCTTGCCCGCTTCTGTCCGCATCCTGTTTCTCGCTACGCCTCGACGTAGCCCGCTACGCCTTCGGCTAGGCGAGAAGCATGCTGCATGACACAAGCGGGCAATCTCCCCAAAGTCTAATGACCGATTTGGGGTAAAGGCAAACGGTTTGATCAGACGATACGAAAAAAGCGTGTCGAATCGACACGCTTCAAAGAAGAGCCTCGCAAGAGATTTGAACTCTCGACCTGCTCATTACGAGTGAGCTGCTCTACCGCTGAGCTAACGAGGCTTGACAAGGAAACGATTTCCTGTTCTGGTGAGGCACCCGTGAAGAAGAACTTTTGAATAGTCTTTACTTCTTAGCAGGAAAGTCCCTTTGTCGGGATGACAAGATTCGAACTTGCGACCTCAACGTCCCGAACGTTGCACGCTACCAACTGCGCTACATCCCGAAAGCTTTGGATTTTACTCCTTGGCTTTTATATTAGCTTGCTTTCCTGACTTTTAGCTTTGTCGTGAGGCAAATGCTAATATTTGTTTTGGACGGCAAAGATACTACTTTTTTATAAAACACGAAAAAATTTTATTAATTTTGCATTCGCGTTGTGGAAAAAGACGTTTTTCGTTCGGACTTGATATCGCCTCGCAGAAGTTTCCATCCCAGAACACGAGGCAAACGGAATACGTGTTTTCGCGGCGTATGTGGAAGGATTTGGCTGCTTGCTACCACACGAAAAAAAGCTAAAATGCACGATACGGGATACCGGAAACCTGAAGCGAACGTACAGAGGCCGGAGCGATTGGCAATCTGTGGCTTTGGGTTCGTCTTATAAGATAATCCGGAATTCGTAGAATCCTTGTCGTTGTATCTTGTGCTTTTTCTTTTGATTCCAGGCATCTTCCGAATCTTCCAGGCTTTTGGGCTTGCAGAGTCTATCCGTTTCGTGCAAATCCGCGAACCGCTTCGGTGCAATCCCGGTATTTGGCCAAAGAACAACTTGGAATCTGTTTGACAATATGGACAGATTCCGGAAAAAACAAGGAATATGTCTTATTTATTTACTTCAGAGTCCGTATCGGCCGGGCATCCCGACAAAGTGGCCGATATGATTTCGGATGCCTTGCTCGACGAGTTTCTGCGTCAGGACCCGCAGGCGAAAGTGGCTTGCGAAACCTTGGTGACGACGGGTTTGGTGGTGTGCGCCGGGGAAGTCAAGACCCATGGTTATGTGGATGTGCAGAATGTGGCGCGGAACACGATTATTAAAATTGGTTATACCAAAGGGGAATACCGTTTCGAAGGCAATTCCTGCGGGGTGATTTCGACTATTCACAGCCAGTCGCCCGACATCAACCAAGGGGTGGAGCGTAAAAAGGAAGAAGACCAAGGCGCGGGCGACCAAGGCATGATGTTCGGTTATGCTTGCCGCGACACCGAGGAGTATATGCCGCTCCCGATTTATCTGGCGCATTCCATTTTGAAGGAGCTGGATCGCATCCGTCACGAAGGCAAGCAGATGACATATCTCCGGCCCGATGCCAAGAGTCAGGTGACGATTCGCTATTCGGATGAAGGGAAACCGGAATGCATCGATACCTTGGTTCTCTCTTGCCAGCACGATGATTTTGCTTCGGAAAAGGAAATGCGGGAGACGATAACCGAAGACGTGCGCAATATCCTTTTGCCGGCGGTTCTGGAAAAGATGATTCCCGAAGTCCGGGCGTTGTTCGACAAGAAGTTCCGTCTTTTGGTGAATCCGACGGGCAAGTTCGTCATTGGCGGGCCGCACGGGGATACCGGGTTGACGGGTCGCAAGATTATCGTGGACACGTATGGCGGTCGATCCGGGCATGGCGGCGGGGCTTTTTCGGGCAAGGACTCCTCGAAGGTGGACCGTTCGGCGGCTTACGCGATGCGGCATATCGCCAAGAACTTGGTGGCGGCCGGGGTGTGCGACGAGGCGATGGTGCAGGTGGCATACGCCATCGGGGTGGCCGAACCGGTAGGCCTGTATGTGAATACCTGCGGCACTTCACATTTGAAGATTTCCGATGGCAAGATTGCCGAAATCCTGCGCAAGAACGTGGATTTGCGGCCTTATGCGATAGTGAAACGTTTCGGGCTCCGCAACCCGATATTCGGCCCGACGGCTTCCTACGGGCATTTCGGCCGCAAGCCCTACACCGAAGAGGTTGAGGTGTTCTATCAGGACGATACCACCAGGGTCAGGAAAATCGGAAAGCAGGAGCATTACTTCAAGAAAGTGGATTTCTTTGCTTGGGAAAAAACCGATTTAGTACCTTTGTTCAAGGAATTGTTCGGGTGCTGATTCGGTTCCGGCCTGTTTGGCTTGGTTCGGAATCGCCTGATAAAATGCGAAAACCATGAATTATCTGTTGAAGAACGCGGTCTTGGTCAACGAAGGCCGATGCCGGAAAGGGGAAATCCGGATTAAGGACGGGAAGATAGAGTCGGTTTGCTGGGAAACGGCAGCGGGAGAGGATGAGTCCGTTGGCATCTGCGCATCAGGAAGAGGAACGGCTGAAGGTGCCGAACGGGCATCGGATGCTGTTGCCGGAATGGATTCGACGGCTCAGGCAGAAACCTTTCCGGGATCTTATCTGGAAATCGACTTGAAAGGGGCTTATGTGCTGCCCGGCATCATCGACGACCAAGTGCATTTCCGGCAGCCCGGACTGACCCATAAGGGCGATATCGCTTCCGAGTCCTTGGCCGCGCTCAAAGGCGGGGTCACTTCGTTCATGGATATGCCCAACACCAAGCCCCAGACGCTGACTCAGGAACTTTTGGTGCAGAAATACCGGATGGGAGCCGAAGACAGCCGCATCAACTATTCCTTTTATATGGGATGCAGCGAGGACAACTTGGAGGAAGTACTCAAGACCGATCCCCGCGATGTCTGCGGCATCAAGGTCTTTCTCGGTTCGTCCACCGGCAATATGCTGGTGCAGAATCCGGCCTATTTGGAGGCATTGTTTGCCAACGCCCCTACGATAGTGGCGGCGCATTGCGAGGAAGAGAGCGTGATACGGCAGAACACAGCCGATTTCAAGGCTCGATACGGGGAGGAGGCTCCTTTTTCGATACATCCCTTGGTCAGGAGCGCGGAAGCCTGCTACCAGTCTTCGAGCAAGGCGGCGGCTTTGGCTCGCAAGCATGGCGCCAAGCTGCATATCCTGCATCTTTCCACGGCCAAGGAACTGGAACTGCTGGGCGATGACGGCATTTCGGGCGAGATTTGCGTGCATTACCTCTGGTTTTCGGATCAGGACTACGGGAAATACGGCTGGAGGATGAAGTGCAATCCGGCTATCAAGACGGCAGAGGACCGGGAGGCTTTGCGCCGGGCCGTCAAGAGCGGCCAATTGGTCGTGGCTACCGATCATGCGCCCCATACCTACGAAGAGAAGCAGAAGCCCTATTTTGAATGCCCATCGGGTTCGCCTTGGGTCGGCCACAGCCTGCCGATGATGCTGGAATTGGTTCATCAAGGCGTATTTTCTTTGACGGAAGTAGTTGAAGCCATGTGCCATAGGCCGGCGCGTCTGTTCCAGATTGCCGGGCGGGGATTTTTGCGGCCGGGTTATGCTGCCGACCTCGCGGTGGTGGATCCGGGGCAAGCCTGGCAGGTGGACAAAAGCAATATCGATTACAAATGCGGCTGGAGCGCGCTCGAAGGCCAGGTGCTGCACGGCAAGGTGCTTTCCACCTTTGTCAATGGCCATTTGGTCTATGACAAGGGCGAAGTCCTGATGCCCGATTATCGGGGCGAGCGTCTGCTTTTTGACCGCTGATTCTTGGAACGGAACGGATTGGATTGAGTTGGACTGGATTGCGTTGAATCCGTTCCGTAACGAATTGTGTTTTGCGGTTAGAGGCAGTTTGGGTTGTGGTGGATGAACCCATCGCGTTTCAGTGCGCCGCTGTGTTTTGTGTCTTGTTTCAATTTTATAAACCCGAACCGATGAAGGTGAATCAGGAAAGTCTGGCTTCTGTCAAACCGCTTTTTCGTTTTTTCTTGCGTTTGCAGGCTTGTTTGGGCTGTGTTTTGGCCTTAATCGGGCTTTTTCCCCTGCTTCCTGCTTGGGGGCAGAATGCGATTTTTCCCGAGGATAGTCTTGTGAACCTGCCTTTTGCATTCCGGAAATCGGATTCGGAACCGGTGGTTCGTTGGCAAGACGGGCGTGTTTTGGAGAACGCTTGGTTCGGAGGCTTGAATGCCGTCCATACGGCGGCTATCGACTTGGATGGGGACGGCACGGACGATTATATCCTCTTTGACCGTATCGGTTCGCGGGTACGATGCTTCTCTTCTGCCTGGGAGGCGATGCCGGGCTTGGAAAACCAACTGCCGGCTTTGTCGTACTGGGTGCAGACGCTCGATTACAACCAGGATGGGCTAAAAGATATCTTCACCTTCAACGGCATTTCGGGAATCCGGCTTTACCGCAACGAGTCCTATGCCGACGAGGATGGGTATCATTTGGCTTTCACCTTGGTCACGGATGGGCTTCCTGCCTTGATGTTCGGGAGTCCGACCCCGGTTTATTGCACCAACGAGGATTTCCCGGTCATTGCCGACATAGACGGGGACGGGGATTGGGACATCTTGAACTTCTGGGTGCCTTCCTCGGGCGACTTCTTGCTGTTTTACCGGAATTTCGCGATGGAGAATCTGGGAAGGGCGGATACCTTCTGCTTGGAGGTGGCCGATTGGAGCTGGGGCTGTTTTGTGGAAAGCGAGGAGTCGAACCAGATTTTCTTGGACAGTTGCAGCAGCCGCAACGAGACATTGGAATCGGTTCAGTGGCTGAAAGGAGAGAATCCGGGTTCGGAATCCGTTTTTCCGGCCGATGCCAAAAACGAGGCCAAGCATGCCGGCTCGACGATATTCGGCCTGAGGAATCCGCA
Organism: uncultured Bacteroidales bacterium; assembly: GCA_944320465.1. Taxonomy (GTDB): domain Bacteria; phylum Bacteroidota; class Bacteroidia; order Bacteroidales; family P3; genus Pullibacteroides. Next base: position 94,923 of record CALUHO010000001.1, read on the forward strand.
GAGCGGCCTGTACGATATAGTTCTGGGCGATGTGGGCTATCCGGGGCTGTATTATTTGCAGAACGGGGGTACGCCGGAAGAAGCGCATATTGCGGCTTATGATACGGTGTTCCCTTTGAGCGATCCGGTTCAATTGTACAATTTTCCGGTCATTTCCACGATATATTACCGGGATACGCTGTGCTACCTGTTGTCGCCTTACGAGACCGACCCTTTTAATGCCGAAGGCTCGCAAAGCGTCTGGCGTTATGCCGAGACGGGTTCCGGACCGGCTTGGAGCCGTTTGGTGCAGAAGGATTTTTTACAAGGATCGATGTTGGATTTCGGGGCGGGTGCCTATCCGGCGGCCTACGATTACGACCACGACGGGCTGGTTGATTTGGTGGTGGGCAACTATGGCCGGAAAACGGGGGCTTATTTCGAGATGGGGGACTGGAACACAGAGATGGTATCTTCTTTGGCCCTTCTGAGGAATGTCGGTACGGCGAGCCAGCCTGCTTTCGAGTTGGTCTCGGAAGATTTCCTGGGGCTTTCCAAGCTGGGATTGAGAGCTTTGTTCCCTTGTTTCTCGGATATCGACGAAGACGGGCAGGATGAGATGGTGCTTGGCATGGAGGACGGGCGGCTTTGGCTGTTCCGTTTGGAGGGTTCGCCGGTGGATGGCGGAGACCCTGCTTCGGTGAATGCCGTGCTGCTGGATTCCAATTTTCTGGATGTGACGTTGAACCGTTTTTCCGCGCCGGTCTTTTTCGATTTGAATCAGGACGGTTTGCCCGATTTGATTGCGGGCGAACGCCAGCATGTGTGGCAGACCCGGCCTCAGCGTCTGACGAAAGGCAGTCTGACGTATTTCGAGAACCAAGGGGCGGGTGCGGACGGTATCCCGGTCTTTGTCAAGCAGACCGACAGTCTGGGAGGCGTGGACGTGATTGACCGCAGTTTTTCCAATTTCGGCTACGCCCGGCCGTCTTTCTTCCAGGCGGAGGACGGGGAGATTTATCTGGCTTGCGGCAGCGAGAACGGGGAGGTTTTCCTCTATTCGGGCATCCGGGGCAATCTGGACGGGACTTTCACCTATTCAGGCAAGATGGCTTGTGCGGAAGGCTCTGGCGAGGGCGGCGCGGAGGCGGCGTCCCGGAAGCTGGATGTGGGGATTCATGCCGCTCCTCTGCTGTACGATTTCACGGGCGACGGCCTGCCGGAATTAATCGTGGGCAACCAATGCGGCGGCTTGCAGTATTTCACTTCCGATGCACTAAGCATCTGGGAGGACGCCGCTTCCGCGCCGCCCTCGCCCAAGTTGGATATCAAGATCTATCCCAATCCGGTGTATTCCGGTTTTTATCTGGAAGTCCCTTGCCCCGGTGTTTTCAGATTGTTCGATGCCGGAGGCCGTTTGGTTCGCCGCTGTCATGTGGAAGCCGGAAAACAGTTCATGGATATGCAGGGACTCGAACCTGGGTTTTATATCGGGCGGTTCCCGGCCTCAAATGGCGGGACAGACGGTTCGCCGGCAAATTGTAATTGGTTCAAGATTGTAAAAGCGGGTTCTATAAATTAGGGCGACCGAATGGCGTTCTGTAAGGTATGTACCTGATTTATGGAACACGCTTAAAGTTATGACGATGGAAAATCAGGGAATTTTGCGTGTATGCACGGCTTATCTGCCTCCTTTGGACTATTTTGCCGCTATTTTAAAGGCGGGCGGTTTCTGTATTGATACGGACGAGACCTATCCCAAGCAGACGTTCCGCAACCGTACCTGCCTTGTGACATCCCAAGGCGTGTTGCCGCTTTCCCTGCCTTGCGTCCGACCCAAAGGCAATCATACGCCGGTTTCGGAAGTCTTGCTCGACCCTAAGCGGCATTGGGCCCGCGAGCATTGGCGCGGCATCCGCACGGCTTACAACAAGTCTCCCTATCTTTTGTATTACCAGGACGAACTGGAAGCCCTATACCGCCAGGCCGAAGCCGAAGCCAAGGACGGCCTGCTTTTGGCCGATTTCAACCAGCGTCTGCTCGATTTCGTGCTGGCCAAGCTGCATCTTCCGGTTCGACAGGTTCCTATGGAAGAGGCTCGGTCGATGCCGGTGTGGAACAGTCTCGCGGACGTGCCGATGGAGGCGAACCCGATGGAAGTGGCCCCCTTGCCTTTCGATATGGATGCCGATGGCCGTCCCGTTTTTTATGATGAAAGTTTTCCGGCGGCGGGGAAAGATTCGAAACCGGCGCAGGTCATGTCTGAGGCTGCCGGCTATATCCCTCCCCTGGATTTCGACCCGCAGAAGCCTCCGTATTTCCGGTTCGATTCCTATTTGCAGACATTCCCTTGCGATGCCAATCCGGCGCATCTGAGCATTCTCGACCTGCTTTTCAACTGCGGCCCGCAATCCTCGGCCTGGCTCGATTCCGCCATCCTCCGCCCATCCGCCCGCTGACATTTCCCTTGGGGCGTTTGCTCCGTCCTTTTGGAAGGCTTGTCCCGAATTTTCGTCCGCGAATCTTTTGAAACATGGAATCTGCCTCATCTTGCCATAATCTGCCTCATTTCGCATATAATCCCAAGTCTGATGACCGATTTGGGATAAAATGATGCAGATGCGTTGTTTTCGAAGCCTTGTCGATTGTGTTTGGAATGGGGCTTGTGAGATTTTATAGGGGAGAATGTTCGGTTTTCCTTAAATTTGCAAATGTGGTGAGAGAGGGTGTTCTGTGGGAAAGGATTGCATATTACAGGAAGAAAGGCAAATCGTTATGGATAATCCGGTAGAGGTCTTTTATCGTTTGTGGCGACATGCCGAAAACGAAATAGTTGAGTTTAAAAAGGCAGAAACAGGCTTTGATATAGATGAATTAGGTAAATATTTTTCTGCTTTGAGCAATGAGGCTAATTTGCGGGAAAGGGATTTTGGATGGATTGTCTTTGGCGTTCGAGAAAAAGGCCATGAAATCACAGGGACTTCGTTTAAAGATGGGGAAATGGCTCTTAATAAGCTAAAACAGGATATGTCTCAGCACACTACGGATAATTTGATTTTTCGGGAAATCATACCTGTTGAAGTAGAAGGGAAGCGGGTCTTGTTGTTTCAGGTACCGGCATCTCCAAGGAATATGGTCATGTGTTGGAAAGGCATTCCCTATGGCCGGAATGGGGATAGCCTAAAGCCGTTGAATCAAGCCAAACAAGATGCGATACGGAGGCAGTCACCTATACCGGATTGGACTGCTCAGTTAGTGGATTGCGCAACTTTGGAAGACTTAGACGAATTGGCTTTAGCAACGGCGAGGGTGATGTTTAAGAAAGTGCATGCCTCGCACATTCCGGGAGAGGAAATTGATAGTTGGACCCCGGAAGAATTTCTTAGCCATAGCCTGATGATGAGAGACGGCCGTTTGACCAGGGCTGCCATACTTCTTTTAGGCAAACCGCTTGCATTGCAAAAGATACATCCTGCTGTAGCACGGATTACATGGACCTTGCAAGATGAAAATGAAATTGTGGTTGATTATGAACATTTCACAATACCTTTTATTTTGACAGTGGATAAAGTATTGGGTAAAATCCGGAATATGACGATGCGTGAGCTTCCTGGCGGAACGCTCTTTCCCGATACGATGAAGCAATATGATGATTATACGATTCGCGAGGCTTTGCATAACTGTATTGCGCATCAGGATTATACATTGCAGCAACGGATAGTTTTTGTTGAAGGGCCGGATTGGTTGTACTATGGCAATGGTGGGTCTTTTATTCCTGGTACTATCGAAAAAGCATTAGAGCATAAAGGCCCTCAATTGCATTACCGTAATGAATGTTTGTGTAGAGGAATGTTCAATTTCAACATGATAGATACGGTGGGGAGAGGGATTAAAAAGATATATACGGAGCAAAGAAGCCGCTTTTTCCCTATGCCCGACTATGAGATTGATAACGAAAAACGGACAGTCGGGGTGACAATTTATGGCAAGATGATTGATGAAAAATACACATCTTTGCTGAAGCGTGAAGCCTCTTTGTCTTTGAAAGAATGCATCTGGCTGGATGCAGTGCAAAAGCATCGTCCAATTACAAAAGAAGCTGCCAAACACCTTAGAGGAAAAGGATTGATAGAAGGCCGACATCCGCATTATATGATTTCATTGACAGTGGCTAAATTGACTCGGCAAGTGGGGCATTACACCAAAGAGCAAGGGTTGGCAAAAGATGCATTGAAGAAGCTTGCTTTGCAGTTAGCTCATAATGCGGGGAAAATGGGATTTAAGAGGATGGATGCTTTTGATGCTTTGCAGCATAGTTTGCCTTCAGGAAGTAGTCGGGATGAAAAATTGCGTTACATTGGTCGTCTGTTGGTAGAGCTGGCTCATGACGGATTGATTTCAAAATCAGTAACGGGTAAAGTTTGGATGATAACGGATAAGGGTGAATTGGATTTGAAATCTTGATTTCGGTCGTTTTTCGGCCGTTTTTCGGTCGTTTTTCGGTCGTTTGCGTTGATTTTTAGTTAGATGTGTAAGTGTTGGGATTTTCTGTAAAAAAAAGGGGGGAAATTCAAGGATAGTTGATTCGCCTCGTATCTTCCCAATGGAAAGACTTTGATTATGGAAACGTATACAGCATATTTGTTGTTGGGCGGCAATCTGGGCGATTGCGTGCAGACATTCAAGGCGGCCCGCGAAAAGATCGCCTTGCGGACCGGCCGTATCAGCCGGGCTTCGCAGCTTTATACTTCGCCTGCCTGGGGCTTCGAGGCCAAGGAGCTTTTCTATAACCAGGTACTGGAGTTGCAGACCACGCTCGACCCCTATGCGCTCTTGCAGCAACTCCTGCAGATAGAAACCGAACTGGGGCGGGTTCGCCCGCAAACGGCAACCTCCCCCGGAAAAACGGCAGCCGCCCCCAAGCAATACGCCTCCCGGACGATAGATATAGATGTCTTGTTTTACGAGGATTTCGTGATTCGGAGTCGGAATCTGAGCTTGCCTCATCCTTTGATGCAGCAACGCGCCTTTGTCCTGGTGCCTTTGGCCGAGCTTGTTCCCGCTTTCCTTCATCCGGTGCTTGGCGTGAGCGTGGCCGAGTTGTTGGTAAAATGTCCGGACGATTCTTCCAAGCTGCACGCTTGCCCGATACCGGAGCAGGATGTTTATTCGGATGTGGCGGAAAAGCCTTTTTCGGATGGGAGAGGGCTTGGTTCTCCCTTGGCGGAATATGCACCCACGGGAAGTTGCGGAGCTTCTTCCGCGACAGGTATCGGAAATATGGTGCCTTCCGCTGCATTCTGGCCTGAGAATATGCGATTCTTGGCTATCGAAGGCAATATCGGGGCAGGAAAGACCTCCTTGTCGCGCAAAATCGCCACGCAGTTCGGTGCCAAATGGGTCGTGGAGAGCTTTGAAGAAAACGTGTTCCTGCCCAAGTTTTACGCCGACAAGGAGCGCTTTGCCTTTCCGCTGGAGCTGACCTTTTTGGCCGAACGCTACCGCCAGGCCAAGGAAGACTTTGTGCAGGAACTGTTCAGCCCCTTCCTCGTCAGCGATTTTTCCATCAGCAAAAGCCTGATTTTTGCCCAGAATACCTTGCAGGAAGACGAATACCGCCTTTTCAAGCGGCTCTACGACATCATTCTGACCACGATACCCAAGCCCGACCTCTATGTCTATATCCATAGCGATGTGGATCGTTTGATGCGCAATATCCGCCAAAGAGGCCGTTCGTACGAAGCCAATATGGATCCGGCCTACCTCAAGACGATAGAGAACGGCTACCGGGAGTACATGAAGACGCTGGATCCGGCTCGGAGTTTGTGGATTGACGTGACGGATATGGATTTCATCCACAACGAAGCCGATTACCGGGAGGTCCTTTCCCGGATTCAAGCCGTTGCCCGCCGGCTGGGTTAAACCCAAATCGGTCATTAGACATTGGGGAGATTGCCTGCTTGTGTCATGCAGCATGCTTCTCGGCTAGCCGAAAGCGTAGCGGGCTACGTCGAGGCGTAGCGAGAAGCAGGATGCGGACAGAAGCGGGCAAGATGCCCGAAAGCCTCATTTTCCCCATCGGAAACGGACACGGCGTGTCTAATGACCGAAAGGGCTTCTGCTTTGTGTCAAGATGTTCCGGAGGGGCGTTCCGGCCCGGGATGTTCCCTCCGGGTCCGCGAGCGGAATCTTGCGAGGCTGTTCCCGGGGCGGCGTTCTCCAGCTTTAGGAAAATTTAACGTTTCTGTCTTGCTTTGCCTTTGGTCGGATGCCGGATTTGTCGTATTTTCGCGAGGCTCGCGCAGGGGCTGTTTGAGGGAGGCTTCAAAGTCGGGGGCGATTCCGGCTCATGGCCTTGGCCGCATTGGTCTTTGTCCGGGCAGTTGAACTGTTCATTAAAACCTGAAAATATGAAATCCTTTTTCAAGTACCTTCTTGCTACGGTCATCGGGATGCTTATCGTTTCCCTGATCATGTTCTTTGTGACGATTGGCACGATCGGCGCCATGTTCGCTTCCAGCGGTTCTTCCGCTACGAAGCCTGTCAAGGACAATTCCATCTTGCGGATCGACCTCGACAAAGCGATTGCCGATAAGACGCAGGAGTCCAGTTTCGACAATTTCGACTTCATGAACCCGACCGACTTCTCTTCGGCGATGGGCCTGAACGATTATGTCAAAGGCATCCGTGCCGCCAAGGACGACGACCGGATCAAGGGTATTTATTTGCATTACGACGGTGCCGGCATCGGCTTTGCCACCACGCAGGAACTGCGCGAGGCATTGACCGATTTCAAGGAGTCGGGCAAGTTCATCTATGCCTTTGCCGACGGCTACGCCCAGAGTGCTTATCATCTGGCATCGGCGGCCGATTCCGTGTTCCTGCAGCCGCAGGGCGCGATTACTTTCCAGGGGTTGTCCGCTCAGATTATGTTCTATACCAAGTTCTTCGAGAAAGTGGGCATCGAGATGCAAGTAATCCGTCACGGGCAGTTCAAGAGCGCGGTGGAACCCTATTTCAGGACGGATATGAGCGAAGCCAACCGCAAGCAGTATTCGGTGATGTTCAACTCGATGTGGAAGGAAGTCGTGGCCGATGTGAGCGAGGCTCGTCATTTGAGTCCGGCAAGACTCAACGAGATTGCCGACAGCCTGTTGGGCTTCACGGCCAGCGGAAGCCTCCGTTCAGGGCTGGTGGATGCCTTGGTGGCGCAGAGCTATGTGGAAGGGAAATTCCTGCCCTCCCGCTTAGGTTTGTCCGACACAATCGACAATGCCTCCCATTTTGTCAAGTTCTCGGATTACGTGGCTGACGTGAAGACGGAAGAAAGCCTCAAGGCGCTTAAGGCCAAGGATAAGATAGCCGTCCTGTATGCCGAAGGCAATATTGTCGTGGGCGAGGGTTCTTCTGCTTCGATTGGGACCGATATGGCATCGCAGATCAAGAAGATTTTGAAAGACAAGGATGTGAAAGCTTTGGTGTTGCGAGTCAACTCTCCCGGCGGCGCGGTGCTTACCGCCGATATCATCTATCAGGAAATGCTGAATGCCAAGAGCAAGATGCCGGTAGTGGCTTCTTACGGCAATTACGCGGCCAGCGGCGGTTACTATATCTCTTGTCTGGCCGATAAGATTATTGCTCAGCCTAATACATTGACGGGAAGCATCGGGGTTTTCGGTACGATTCCCAGTGCCGAGGGCTTGCTGACCGACAAACTGGGTTTCACTTTCGACCATGTGGGAACCAACAAGAACTCCACGGCCTTCAGTTCGCTGGCGCGTCCGATGACTTCTTATGAAGAGGCTGTGATGCAGCAGAGCATCGAGGAAATCTATGCCGGTTTTGTGGACAAGGTGGCAGAAGGCCGGGGCATGAGCTTCGAGGAGGTGGACGAAATCGGGCAGGGACGTGTGTGGAGCGGGACCAATGCGCTTGAAATCGGGCTTGTGGACGAATTGGGCGGTTTGGACGATGCCATTGCTTCGGCAGCGGAAATGGCCGGTTTGGACAATTATAAAGTGGAGGAATATCCCAAGGCCAAGGACTTGACCACGCAACTGCTGGAAATGTTTTCCGAAATGGAAGCCCGCTCGGCTCGTTCACATATCGCCAAGTATTTCGGCACGGCCGGCCTGGAAGCGATGTCCGGTTTGGAAAGCATCCTCTCGGCCGACGGTCCTCAGGTCTGGGCCCGGCTACCCTATATCCTGGAGTTCAATTAAGCCCAAAGTCTAATGACCGATTTGGGTTAAACAGTCTAACTTAAAAGAGCTATGAAAAAGTTTTGCTTGTTGGTGTTGGCTTTGTTTGCCGCATTTGCGCTGCGAGCGCAGGAGCCTCCGGTTACTCCTGAAGCGCCGAAAGCCGAGGAACGCACCGGAAAGCCGGTGAAAAAGCTCCGTTATCAGACGGAATTGGACCTTAGTTATGCTTATGGTATCGAGGATGAAATCAGCTATCTGAATCTTGAATGGGTCAATGGTGTCCGGTTCAACCGGTATTTTTTTGCTGGCGTGGGAGGCGGTGCTTCTGCCAATTTCGAGGATGAAGGGGTGTTAGTGCCTTTGTACGTGGACTTGCGAGGTTATGCTCCGGTGGCAAAAAAGGTGGATTTGATGTTTGGAGTGAACTTGGGAACCAAGTTGGATTACAACTATGGTATGTCGGGAGGCTTTCTGTTGAGGCCGGAATTCGGCATCGCCACTCGCTTCACTGAAAAATTCGGAATGAATTTTGCGGTACGTTACGAACTGTATTCTTTCGGCTATGATGTTTTGGGAACGACGGGGATTATGGATATGCACTTGAAGACGAATTTGATCGGGTTGAAGATTGGATTCGAGTTCTGATAAAGGATGCTTCGCCCTGGGCCCGTCGCTCAGGGCGAAACTTTTATACCGTTCGAGGAAGATCTTTGGAAACAGATGCAAAAACAATAAAGATGTCTTATTTGAAGAATTTGGAAAAAGAGCGGCAGTATTCCCAGGCCAAAGTGGTAGCGACCATCGGTCCGGCCTGCCGCAATGAAGAGACGTTGACGGCGATGATGAAAGCCGGGGTGGATGTTTTCCGCCTTAATTTTTCCCATGGGGATTACGATTTGCACGCCGGTTCGATCCGGATGATCCGGGAAATAGCCGGGAAGCTGAACCTCAATATTTCGATTCTGGCCGACTTGCAGGGACCGAAAATCCGGATTGGCCAGGTGGAAGAAGGCACGGTGCTGGAAGCGGGCGCCCCGTTTTTCCTGAGTACCGAACCGATGACGGGCACGGCTCAGGGAGCCAGCATCGGTTATTACGATTTGCCCAAGGTGGTCAACGAAGGGGAAGAAATCCTGATTGACGATGGGAAGATTCGCTTGAAAGTGACCGGGACTAACAACGCGGACAGGGTGGAAACCGAAGTGGTCAATGGAGGCCCGCTACACAGCCGCAAGGGGGTGAATCTGCCCCAGACATACGTCAGCCTGCCCAGTTTGACCGAAAAAGACCATCGGGACGCCATTTTCGCGATGGAGCAGGGTGTGGACTGGATTGGACTTTCGTTTGTTCGCAAGCCGCAGGACATGAAAGAGTTGCGGGCTTTGGTCAAGCAGCAGGGCAAGGAAGGCCAGGTTTCCATCCTGGCCAAGATCGAGAAGCCCGAAGTGCTCGGAAATATAGACCAGGTACTGGATTGCTCGGACGGTATCATGGTGGCCAGGGGCGACTTGGGTGTGGAAGTGTCTTTCGAGCAAGTTCCTATCATCCAGAAGGAAGTCATACGCCGCGCTGTGGCTAAAGGCAAGCCGGTAGTGGTGGCTACCCAGATGCTGGAGAGCATGATTCACAATTTTGCACCCACTCGGGCCGAAGCCAACGATGTGGCCAATGCGGTTCTGGACGGGGCGGATGCCGTGATGCTGAGCGGGGAAACCGCCGTAGGGGAATACCCGGTGGAAAGCGTCAAGGCCATGGAAAGCATTATCCGTTTCACCGAACGGAAGGGCTTTTGCTACCGGCCAGCCAAGACTCCGGTTCCGGAATCCCCGGATTTCACGAAGGAGGTGGTGAGCTACAGTGCCGTGCAAATGGCCGATAGCGCCAAGGCGGAAGCGATAGTCCTCTTTGCCGAGAACAAGAACGAAGTGATGAGCGTGGCTTCTTACCGTCCTAATTGCAAGATTTTCGTATTCACGATCAATCCTTTGCTGAAGAGTCAGCTGGGATTCACGTGGAGTGCCTGCGTCTTTCCTATCGAACCTATGGAGCGGACGGCACAGGCTGCTGCTTACGCCAATGAAGTACTGCTGCGCGAAGGGCGTCTCCATCATGGTTCGAGGGTGGTTTATCTGAGCCATATCCCGTTCCATCAGCGTGGGGAAAGCCTCAATACAATCCGTTTGGAGACATGTTAGAGGAAGGTGTTTTGGACGATGCCGCTTCGGATGTCTTGGAAGAACCGGTGGTTCCCATGAAAGAGGATGGGCATGGTGGTTTCGATGGCCATGGGCTCGTTTTCGAGGGCGTGGTGGTCAAAGGTAACCAGCTTGGGCGTAAAATAGGTTTCCCGACGGCGAATATCCGGACAGAAACGGTGTTGCCTGCCGGTGTCTTTGCCTGCCGGGTTCGGGTTTTGCCGACACTGACAGGGGCGGTATCGGATTCGGCTAAGGATATCGAGGCGGTGGAATCGGGGAAGCCTGTTTACGATGCCATGTTGAACGTGGGGACCCGTCCTACGGTGAGCCGCTCCGCGGAGGTCAGCATCGAAGCCCACCTTTTTGGCTTTTCCGGTGATTTGTATGGTCTCCGATTGCGTGTGGAGATAGTTTCCCGGATTCGCAGCGAATGTAAATTCGACTCTCTCGAATCCCTTAAAGCCCAGCTGGCAGCCGACAAATCCGCTGCGCAACAGATTCTAAGGGTCAGGAAGGATTTACGAGGAACGGCCGCGAGGCATCGCGGAGTCGTGTGATAAGATGGAGTAAAACGGATTTCGGGCACTCAGCTGCAAGGCACGCGCGGGTGAGAAAAGCGGCTGACGTATGTGGGCATTTTCGAATCCCGCGCGTAACGCCGCAGATGCCTGTCAGAAATTCGTTTTAATGTCTTGGACGTTCAACTGAATAGAAGTAACCCCATTGAACGTGTTCTCTTCCAGATGGTAGCAAATATCGAACGAATGCCCTTCCTTGATTATTTCATAGGCATCTCCTTGCTGGAACGCAATACCGTTGATAGGATACGACCGCGACTTGGTCTGGAAAAGCGACAGCTTGAGGTGGTTGTTCTTCAATTTCCGGCTCCCCCCGTCATCCTTGATATGCGTGCTCATGAAAATCGGGTTCGGGTTCAACGGCCCGAAAGGCGCAAACTCCTTGATGGCAGCAACTAATTCAGGCGTGATTTCCTCGAAGAGCAACTCGTCGTCTATCTCGATTTCCTGCATCGGCTCTTCCCCTTGCAAGGTTTCCTTGACCACTTGCTCGAATTTCTGCTTGAATGCTTCCAGATTTTCCGCTTTGATGGTCAATCCTGCCGCATATTTGTGTCCGCCGTAATGTTCCAGCAATTCCGAACAAGCCGTAATGGCATCGTAAATATTGAAATTTTTTACGGAGCGAGCCGAGCCTACCAGCGTGTTCTTGTCCGCGTTGGCCGTGGTGGTGAATACAATCGTGGGGCGGTAGTATGTTTCGATCAGGCGTGAAGCCACGATGCCTATGATCCCTTGGTTCCAGGAGTCTTTGAAGACCACCGTTGAAGATTTGGTTTCGGCTTCCGGATCCTGTTTGAGTTGCTCCAACGCCTCTTCCGTGGCCAGATGATCCAGGTTCTTCCGTTCCCGGTTGTTCACATCGATTAGTTTCGCAATCTCGCGAGCCGATCGTTCGTCCTTGCAGAGCAACAGGCGTACCGCGTTTTTCCCGTCCTGGACCCGTCCGGCTGCATTGAGCCTTGGACCTAAAGAGAAAACCAAGTCATTGGTGGTCAGTTCCCGGGTAAAGAAACGAGGTTGCGAGCAGCCTCTGGCAGGAGGTGCTGTCCGGGTCGCGTTTTCCGTATGGAAAGGTCTGATATTGGCCAGCTCAAACAAAGCTTTGACCCCCGGTCTAGGATGGGTGTTGAGCAGCATCAGTCCAAAATAAGACAGCACCCGGTTTTCGCCCAAGATAGGAACGATGTCGGAGGCTACGCTCATAGCTGCCAGATCCAGCAAGGGATAAGCATATTGGCGAAGGTTCAGACCATATTTGATGCAATAGGCCGAAACCAGCTTGAATCCGACTCCGCAGCCAGAAAGGTCTTTGCAGGGATAGTTGCAATCCTCTCTTTTGGGATCCAGAACCGCGTATGCCTGGGGTATCTCTCCCTCGGCCAAATGGTGGTCGCAGACAATGACATCGATGCCTTTTTCTTTGGCGTACAATACCTCTTCGTTGGCTTTGATGCCGCAGTCGAGGACGACCATCAATGTGACATTGTTGTCGTAGGCGTAGTCAACGCCTCGTTTGGAAAGGCCGTATCCGTCCAAATAGCGGTCGGGAACAAAGAATCCCAAATCCTCGGTACAGGCCACGATTTTTTCCAAGAAAAGATAAAATAAGGCAACCGCAGTAATTCCGTCCACGTCATAATCCCCGTAGACGCAAATCCGTTCCTTTTCGTCTACAGCTTGCTTGAGCCTTTCCACGGCTTTGTCCATATCCTTCATCAGGAATGGGTCGTGGAGGTGTTCAATCTGTGGATGAAAGAAACGTTCTGCTTCTTCCTGACTCTTGATGCCTCGCTGGTACAGCAGTCTGGCAACGTGCGGGTCAGGATGTAGGTTCTTTGGTATGTCTCCTTTTGTTTGCTTGGAAACCCATAATTTATTCATGTTAGTATATTAAACAAAGCAAGGAAAATGAAAGCGGATGCGCTTGCTGCAAAAGAGCATTGTCCTTCTCGTCACTCTTTCTCTTCAGGAAAGAGCGAAGTGCTTCCATTTCGGTTGCCGATGCGGTGCCAAACCAAGCATCGGCGGGAACGGCATACAGCCTCCAAGCAGCCCAAAACGCAGAAAAACCTTGCAGGAGAAGGTGGAGAGGCGATAGTGCTGCCATGCAAACCAGCAAAAATACAATTTTTTTACTACGAAGACAATGCCTGTACATGCGGAAGATGGGAAATATTGATTGAAATTTTTTGATAATCAAAGTGTTGTGGTGTTTTAGGCTCTTTGTGCGGACTTGACGAAGTGGTAATTTCTTTGTAACTTTGCAAAACCTTGTATTGTGGACTGCTGAGGACGCTGCTGAGGCAAGTGCCTGTTTTTCGATGCAATCGGGGCTTTGCGAGCATGGATTTTGGCAAATCCCAGAGTCGGAAGACAGAAAAAACTAAAGTGATGGAGAAGCCGAAAATATTATTTGTCAACCAAGAAATTTTCCCGTATACGGCAGAGACTCCTATGTCGAAAATGGGGCGTTTTCTGCCTCAGGGGATTCAGGAACAAGGCAACGAAATCCGTACATTCATGCCTCGTTACGGTACGATAAACGAAAGGCGGAACCAGTTGCACGAAGTCATCAGACTTTCTGGCATCAATTTGATTATCAATGATACGGATCATCCGCTTATTATCAAGGTGGCTTCAATCCAATCGGCGCGGATGCAGATTTATTTTATAGATAACGAAGAGTTCTTCTATAAGAGGAATTTGTTTTGCGACGCGGAAGGGAATTTTTATTCAGACAATGATGAGAGGTGTATCTTCTTTGCCCGTGGGGTGTTGGAAACCGTAAAAAAATTGGCATGGGCTCCCGACATTATTCATTGCAGTGGCTGGTTCTCTTCTCTTTTGCCGTTGTACGTGAAGCGGATATACAAGGATAGCCCGTTGTTTTCCCATGCCAAAATCATAACGACTTTATATCCGGATGGTTTTGATGGTGATTTTTCGGCGGTTTTTCCTAAGAAATTGGCTTTTGATAATATTTCGAACCGGGATATTAATCCTTACGGACATTTTTCTTTCCACGATTTGACCCGTTTGGCTATTGATTTTTCGGACGGTATAATTTTTGGTAATGCCGAGGCGGAGTCCAGCCAGTGGATAAGCGGCTTGATGGAGAATACAAAAAAGCCGGTCTTGGCGTATCCGGGCGAGGACGGGTATGTGGAAAAAATTAATGCGTTTTACGCGAAGTTCCTGAAGAAAAAGAAATGAGAGAGAGTTTTTCTAAGACGAAGCTTGGAGCAATCTTGTTGGTTGTCTTGGCTTTAGTTGGTGCGTGCAAGACCGATCCCGATTCCATTCTGGGACACGGTATGCATGATGAGAATGAATTGGTTGCCAAGTACGATACGGCTTTTACGATAGAGGCCTTCAGTGTTTCGGACGATTCTTTGATTCTCCAGAATGGGAGCGATGTTTTGATAGGTGCGTCCTATAGCCCTGTATGGGGAGGGGCTACCTATAATTTGGTGGTGCAGCTGCTTAGTTTGCGAACCACGGATACTGCTTATCATTCTGGTTTTCTGACTTCCAACTTCCGGGTGGATTCGGTAGTGCTGAAACTGCCTTACTCTACCTTTTATCCCCAGCATCAGCGGATGGATGGCCGGGCATTGACTTTTTCCTTGTATGAAGTGACGGAAGATTTGGTGGATGGCACAGGTTATGATAGTGCATATTCTTCTAATTATCAGGTAGACTATAATCCTGTGCCTCTCAGCGGCCCGATAACGGTTTATCCACGTCCATACGATACTTTGACCGATACGGTGGATGGGGTCGCTACCACGACGGTACCTCCTTTGCATGTGAAGTTGGACAACCGCTTCGGGACACAGCTTTTGAATTATGTCTTGGCCATGTCTTCAAGCGAGCAGGAGGACATTTCGGCTCTGCCGAACTATTTCAAAGGCTTGTATCTTAAAGTGGATCCGTGTAACAGCGAAGGCGAGTCCATTGTCTTTTCAGTCTCTAACTTGTATGCGGAGGGGGCTTGCATCACGGTTTATTTTGATGGGAACGGCACCTCTACCTCTTACCAGAATTTTATTTTGGGGCCATTGCGGTTCACCCAAGTGATAAGGGATCGGGAACGATCTGTGGATCAGTTGTATAAAAATCAGATGGATAATCAGATGGATACGGCAAGCGGGAACCAGCGGTTGTATATAGAAGGTTCAGGAGGCAGCCGTGTCCGCTTCCGGATTCCGAAGTTTCCGTCGGAGATAAACGGGGATAAGATTGTCATTAACCAAGCTGTTATCGTGCTGAAGAATGTGGATGAAGGAAAAGAATCGGATATCGGATATCCGGAGCAGCTGCAATGTTTCATTTACCACAATCGTGGCACGGAATCTGATTTGCCCGATGCTTCCGACCCGGGTGGCCTTTACGATGAAGGTACAGGGGAATACCGTTTGAATGTGACCCGGTATTTTCAAAGATTGGCCTATCTCAATACCGTGGACACGGCAAATGGCAAGTATTATCAAGATTATGTTGATATTTCCCCGGTTTCCGATGACAGGTATGAAAAACCCACCCGGGTAGTGTTGTACGGGCCTCGGGCAGCAAAGGATCCAATGCAGATGGAGATTATATATACCATTGTGAATGATACGCTGAACAGATAGGCAAGTAGGTTGGGGGATGTGTAGAATTGTAGCTTGCATAGGTTGAAATATAGAGGTTATGATAGTGCAGTTATAAGAAGCTGTTTAAAATTTCTTGCAATCCTGAAAAGAATGAATTTTCAGGGGCGGTTTCAGGATTTTGTTTGCCCATCGGGGGCTATTCCGGGTCTTGCTTGCGTTTTTCACGTCAGATAGCTTGGCTATCTTCCTTTGAAAAACGCGGCGCCATCCCTCGAAATCCCCTCCCGATAGCCTGAACAAATAAATTTAACCCAAATCGGTCATTAGACTTTGGGGAGATTGCCCGCTTGTGTCATGCAGCATGCTTCTCGCCTAGCCGAAGGCGTAGCGGGCTACGTCGAGGCGTAGCGAGAAACAGGATGCGGACAGAAGCGGGCAAGATGCCCGAAAGCCTCATTTTCCCAATCAAAAACAGCCCCGGCGTGTCTAATGACCGATTTGGGTTTAAACAGCTTCTAAGTTTGTACAGCATGACAGGTTGAATGTCTACACGTCCCTCCTGCTCAATGTTCTCTATTTTCTCTCTTGCGTTCTTGCAACTTGCCTGCATAATGGAGGCTGGGTTTACCCTGCATCTTCTTTTAGCCTATCCTTGTCCGGCAGGGCCGAAAATTCAGAATGGAGTTTTTTACGCTCTGCCTCAACGTAGCCCGCTACGCCTTCGGCCAGGCGGGAAGACTGTTGCTTGACACAAGCGAACCTTTCGATTGGGCCAAGTGCAGAACCAAGCTCGCTTGGGTTTTGATGGCCTCGAAAACGGGCTGCGTTTCGGCCGTTTCCGAACACCTTCGGCCATGGATCTCGACTTGGTCGTTTTTGCCGAGGCGGAGAACCGGGCGGAGCGAGTTCATGAACACCTTGAAAAGACAATCGTGCCGTGAATAAACCCAAATCGCTCATTAGGCTTCGGGCAGATTGCTCGCTTATGTCATGCAGCATGCTTCTCGCCTAGCCGAAGGCGTAGCGGGCTACGTCGAGGCGTAGCGAGAAACAGGATGCGGACAGAAGCGGGCAAGATGCCCGAATGCCTCATTTTCCCAATCAGAAACGGACTCGGCGTGTCTAATGACCGATTTGGGATAAAGCTGCGCGCAAGCAAACAATCAATCTCCCCAAAGTCTAATGATAGATTTAGGTTTAAATACCTATATGTAGGTATTGCATTACACTGCTATATATTTTATTTTCGCTCGGATTTTCCATGGGTGGGAAATTGTTGCTAAGGTATTGATTATGACGCTGAACGATTTAAAAGAAGGCCAGCAGGCCATGATTCTGAAAGTAAAGGGGCGCGGGGCGTTCCGTCATAGGATCATTGAGATGGGCTTTGTCCGCGGGCAGATGGTTACCGTGCTGAGGTCGGCACCATTGAAAGACCCGGTGGAGTTCCGGGTGCTGGACAGCGAGATTTCCTTGCGCCGGGCCGAAGCGGAACTGATAGAGGTCATGGTTTGCACGCCCGAAGAAGTGTCCAAATACAGGGAATTACAGCCAGGCCATGTGGCCTGCCTCCATCCGCACGAAGACCCTCAGGCTGCGCCGCTGGAACGGGAAATCGACACTCATTCGGTCATCGAGGTCTGCATGGTGGGCAATCCCAATACGGGAAAGACTTCGCTATACAACGCGCTTTCAGGGGCTTTCGAGCATGTGGGGAACTACAGCGGGGTCACTGTTGATACCAAAACGATAGAGTTCACTTACAAGGGCCATAAGATTCGGCTGACAGATCTGCCGGGGACCTATTCTTTGTCTCCTTATTCCCCGGAGGAAAAGTTGGTGATGGCCTATTTGCTGGAACACAAGCCTGATGTCTTGGTCAATGTGGTGGATGCGTCCAATCTGGAGCGGAACCTGTATATGACCACCCAATTGATAGACATGGATTACCGGGGTGTCATGGCCTTGAACATGTACGACGAATTGCAGGCTTCGGGGGCGGTTCTGGATATGAGGCGTCTCGGTATGCTGATTGGGATGCCGATTGTGCCGACGGTGGGGCGGACCAAAAAAGGGGTCGATGCCTTGCTGGACAAGATTATCGAGGTCAACGAGGACAGGGACAAGACAGTCCGCCACGTGCATATTCCATATGCCGAGGAGGTGGAGAATAGCCTGAGGCTGTTGCAGGAAGAGATATGGAAAGACCCGTGGTACGACCAGATTTATTCTTCCCGTTATTTGGCCATCAAGTTGTTGGAAGGCGATGCTGAATGGATTGAGAACGCGCATATTCTGGAACATCTGGAGGATTTGAAATCGGTAGCCGGAACAGAAGGTGTCCGTTTGCAGAAGCTTTTCGGCGAGGATGTGGATCAAGTGTTTGCCGATTACCGTTACGCTTTTGTGCGGGGTGCTTTGCGCGAAGCCTATAAGCCAGCGCCCAAAGCGGGTTCCGTCAAAGCTGCTGGCAGGCAGGAGGCGGACGAAGCCAAGGAGGATGAAGGTGCAGTGGCGGTGGCTTCTTCCCGCCGCCGAGTCACCGATCGGCTGGACAGGATTCTGACCCATCGGATTTGGGGTTTTCCTATCTTTTTGGCTTTCTTATGGATCATGTTTCAAGCCACGTTTACCGTAGGGCAGTATCCTATGGATTGGATCGAT
Organism: uncultured Bacteroidales bacterium; assembly: GCA_944320465.1. GTDB lineage: Bacteria > Bacteroidota > Bacteroidia > Bacteroidales > P3 > Pullibacteroides. The sequence goes on from CALUHO010000001.1 coordinate 113,144, forward strand.
GCCGGAGTGGCTTGGCTGGCAGGCTGGCTCAATAGCATTCTGCCCGACAATATCTTCCGGGCGGTTTTAGTGGACGGGATTGTGCAGGGAGCCGGCGGTGTGCTTGTGTTTCTTCCTAATATATTGATTCTGTTTTTTTTCGTTTCCATTATGGAATCTACCGGCTATATGGCGAGGGTGGCATTCATCATGGACAAATTGATGCATACGATAGGGCTGCACGGCAAGTCGTTCATCCCGATGATTATCGGTTTCGGCTGCAATGTGCCGGCCATCATGGCTACCCGGACAATCGAGAGCCGGAAGGATCGGTTGATTACGATGCTGATTATCCCTTTCATGTCTTGCAGCGCCCGCCTGCCGGTTTATGTGCTGTTGGTGGGCCTGTTTTTCCCAAAACATGCCGGGACGGTGATATTCTTGCTTTACCTGTTGGGGATTCTGGTGTCGATTTTGTCGGCCTTGTTGTTCCGGCATACGATTCTGAAAGCCTTCGACAGCCCTTTTGTGATGGAAATGCCGCCTTACCGTTGGCCGACTTGGCGCTCGGTGGGACGCAGCCTTTGGGTTCGAGGTAAGCAGTATTTAAAGAAAATCGGGGGTATCATCCTGATTGCCTCGATTATAGTTTGGGCATTAGGCTATTTCCCGGTAGGGCCTGAAGCTCCGGCAGGCGTGGAAGTGACGCCCGAAATGCAGGCGCAACTGGACAAAGAGCATTTGGAACAATCCTATCTGAGCCGGATCGGGCGTTTTATCGAACCGGTGATACGGCCGTTAGGAATGAACTGGGAGATGGGAGTCTGCCTGTTAGCGGGTATTTCGGCTAAGGAAGTGGTGGTAAGCACTATGAGCATGATTATGGATCCGGCAAGTTCGTTTACCGCGGTAACCGCTTTGTCCTTTTTGATGTTCGTTCTGCTCTATTTCCCTTGTATCGGGGTCTTTTCTACCGTGGCGCGGGAGAGCGGCAGCTGGAAGTGGGCCTTTTTCATGGCGGTGTATACCACGGCGGTGGCTTGGATTGTGTCGTTTTCCGTGTTTCAGATAGGTAGTTTGGTCGCCGGTTTATCATAGGCTGTTTTCCGGTTTCGTTAGTTTTTAACCCAAATCGGTCATTAGACACGCCGGGGCTGTTTTCGGTTAGGAAAATGAGGCTTTCGGGCATCTTGCCCGCCTCTGTCCGCATCCTGTTTCTCGCTACGCCTCGACGTAGCCCGCTACGCCTTCGGCTAGGCGAGAAGCATGCTGCATGACACAAGCGGGCAATCTCCCCAAAGTCTAATGACCGATTTGGGTTTAATGTAAACAGGCGGGAAATTTTCGTATCTTTGCGTCCGTTAGTTGGGCCTTTAGAGTGTTTCCTTGCTGATAACAAGGAAGATGTATTCCTTCTTTCGGGATCGGCAGAGTTTTCTTGTATTTTTAAGAGATCCGGATAGGCGATGCTCTCTTGGTTTATCATCAATTATCACGATTATGTTTGATAAAAAAATTTATGCTGCTCGCCGTGCCAAGTTAAGGCAAAGTTTGAAAGGCGGGCTTGTGTTTTTTCCGGGCAATCCCGAAGTGCCGTGCAATTACGCTGGCAATACTTATCCGTTCAGGCAGGATAGCAACTTTTTGTACTTCTTCGGTTTGCAGAAACCGGACATGTACGGGGTGATTGATTTGGATGCTGACAAGGATTATCTCTATGCCGACGACCTGACGATGGATGACATCATCTGGATGGGGCATCTGCCTTCGGTGGCCGACATGGCGGCCGAAGTGGGCATCGCGGATACCGCTCCGGTAGAGGAATTGCGCAATCTGTTGCATAAAGCGGCCTTGAGCCGGCGGCGGGTGCATTTTGTGGCACCGTACAATATGCAGATTGCCCAGAAGATGGGCGAGTGGCTTTCGATACCGGTAGCCAAGCTGAAAGACAGCCAGTCGGTGGAACTGATCAAGGCTATTTCCGACCAGCGTTCCATCAAGGGCAAGGAAGAATTGGCCGAAATCGAAATAGCGATGGATATTGCCTACAGGATGCATACCACCGCGATGAAGATGTGCAAACCGGGGGCTTATGAATACCAGGTTGCCGGCGCCATGGAAGGCATCGCTTTGCGTCACCACGGCGGGATGTCCTTCCCTCCGATTGTGTCGATCAACGGACAGACGCTGCACAACCACGATCATAGCAATCTTCTCAAGGAAGGCCGCATGATGGTGGCCGACGTGGGGGCTGAAGCCCATAGCAACTATTGTTCGGACATTACCCGTTCCACGCCGGTGGGCGGCAAGTTCAACGCTCGGCAGAAAGAGATTTACGAAATCGTGTTGAAGGCCAACATGACCACGATTGAAACCTTGAAGCCGGGTCTGCCTTACCGCGATTACCATATTGCGGCTTGCAAGGTGATTGCGCAGGGCTTGAAGGATCTCGGCCTGATGAAGGGCGATATCGAGCAGGCGGTAATGGAAGGGGCTCATGCCATGTTCATGCCGCACGGCTTGGGTCACATGATGGGCTTGGATGTCCATGATATGGAGAACATGGGCGAGAACCTGTTCGGCTATGATGATGAAATCAAACGTTCCGACCAGTTCGGTCTGTCTTATCTGCGTCTGGGACGTAGGTTGCAGCCGGGCTTCGTGCTGACGGTGGAACCGGGCATCTACTTCATTCCGGCTTTGATTGATATGTGGAAGAGCAAGGACAAGTTCACCCAGTATATCGACTACGAAAAAGTGGAAGCATACAAGGATTTCGGCGGTATCCGGATCGAGGACGATGTCCTGATTACAGAAAAGGGCTGCAAGGTTCTTGGACAGCCTATTCCCAAGACGGTGGCTGAAGTGGAAGAAGCCTGCGCCAAGGAATAGAACGGGGATTCGATGGCAATTTATTAACTTCAGCGACATGCCGGAATGGGAATGCCTGTTCTGGCATGTCACACAAAAAAACACAACAACATGAAAAAAGTGATTATCGCATTGGTTACGGCCATTGCAGTTGGCTGTATGGCCGTGGTTCAACCGGCTAAGGCTGGCGGTGTTTACGATGGTGTTGCACCCGGATCTTCGATACTGGGTGTGAAACTGGGGCTTTCCAACATTGTGGGTGCCAACGTGACTTACGATTATGCCTTGGCTCGCGTATGGAAAGGTACTTTCACGATTGGGGGACAGGTTGGGTATATGTGGAGCGGATATACGAATCGAGTATCTTCAGGAACTGTTGTTCATAAGTGGAAAGGGAATAACAATTTTATTGATATAAAGGTTCGTACAACCTATCGATTCAATGTAGTGGTTCCTGAATGGGAAGTTTATGCCGGTGTCGGTATAGGTGCTGTTGTTAATCCTTGGAGCGAAAAAGTTGTAGACAAAGCAGCCGGTGATAGGAATGTAGCTAAAGAGACAGGCGTAGGTGCCGGTGTTTCTGGGGCTTTTATCCTTGGAACCTCCTATTCCTTTACTGATGCTATCAGTGCTAATCTGGAGTTTGATTTTGGTAATCTTTCCCAGTCTTATGTCAACCTCGGTGTCAATTTCAAGTTCTAATTGAAGCGGCTTTTGCCTGATGGGCATCGGAAAGCCTCAATCCTGGAGCAAAATACAGGGTTGGGGCTTTTTTTGTATCTTTGGCTGTCGCCGAAGATAGCTTGGTCTCGGCATAATCAAAGCAAGCTTTGCTTCTGCGCTCGACTTTCGCTATCTTTGCGCGCTTGTAGAAGCTAACGATTTAAAACCAAAATACCATGTACGGAAAATTTCAACAATTCCTGCAAGAGGAACTCAAAGGGATTCGTGATGCCGGTCTTTACAAGGACGAACGGGTCATCATTACGCCTCAAGGCGCGGACATCAAAGTGAACGGCGGTCAGGAAGTTCTGAACTTCTGCGCCAACAACTACTTGGGCTTGGCCAACAGCCAGCGTCTGATTGCCGCTGCCAAGAAAGCCATGGACGAAAGAGGCTACGGCATGAGTTCGGTCCGTTTCATCTGCGGTACCCAGGACCTGCACAAGGAATTGGAACGCAAGATCGCCGAATTCTTCGGGACGGAAGACGCTATTTTGTACGCGGCCTGCTTCGATGCCAACGGCGGTGTGTTCGAACCTCTTTTCACTGATCAGGACGCTATCATTTCCGATGCCTTGAACCACGCTTCGATTATCGACGGGGTTCGTCTTTGCAAGGCTAAACGTTACCGCTATGCCAACGGCGACATGACCGAACTGGAAAACTGCTTGAAAGAAGCTCAGGCTCAGCGTTTCCGTATCATCGTTACCGACGGTGTGTTCTCGATGGACGGCAATGTGGCTCCTCTGGACAAGATTCTGCCTTTGGCCGAAAAGTACGATGCCTTGGTAATGGTGGACGAAAGCCACTCGGCCGGTGTCGTAGGCAAGACGGGTCGCGGTGTTACCGAACAGTTCAACTGCCGTGGCAAGGTGGACATCCTGACCGGTACCTTGGGCAAGGCTTTCGGCGGTGCTGTGGGCGGATTCACCACCGGCCGCAAGGAAATCATCGACTTGCTGCGTCAGCGTTCGCGTCCGTACCTGTTCTCCAACTCCATTCCTCCGATGGTAGCTGCTGCCGCTATCGAAATGTTCAACATGATCAGCGAAAACAACGACTTGCAAGACAAGCTCCATGCCAATACCGAATACTTCGTCGGCAAGATGAAGGAAGCCGGCTTCGACATCAAGCCTACGCAGTCGGCTATTTGCGCTGTGATGCTGTACGATGCTCCGCTTTCGCAGAAGTTCGCTGCCAAATTGCAGGAAGAAGGCATCTACGTTACAGGTTTCTATTACCCGGTTGTGCCTAAGGGACAGGCTCGTATCCGTGTCCAGGTTTCGGCTGCCCACGAAAAGGCTCACCTCGACAAGTGCGTGGCTGCCTTCACGAAGATTGGCAAGGAACTGGGTGTGTTGAAGTAGATATGTTCTGACATGCCTCTGTGGATTGTGTGTCGGATTACAAGATTCTAACATGAGAGGAAGTGCGGAAAACCGTGCTTCCTCTTTTTGTATGTCGGGAGGGATCATGCGGGCATTGAAATTTGTGCTATCTTAGCAGATTGGACGCTGTCGGATTGCCAGTTTTATTATGGAAGTTTGAATCATTAAAAGCAAGATATTATGAAGCCGATTGAAACAGGATTGACTCGGGAAGATGTGACGGTTGTCAGGGAAAAGGATTTGGCTACGACCCATAAGTCCGGCTCGCTGGAGGTCTATGCCACCCCTGCCATGGTGGCGTTCATGGAAGAGACTTGCTGCAAATTGCTGGAACCTTATATGGACGAAGGCGAGACCACGGTGGGTATCGCGATGGATGTGAAGCATACCAAAGCGACTTTGATTGGGATGTACGTGCATTGCAAGGCGACATTGTTGGCGGTGGAAGGCCGCAAGTTCGTGTTCGAAATCGAGACGCGGGACGACCTTACGCCTATCGGTAGCGCCCGTCATGAGCGGTTTTTGGTTCAGAAGGAGCCGTTTATGGAAAAGGCGTTGAAGAACAAGTCCCATTGCAACGGGCTGTAAGGATAGGGGCGTAGAGGGCATTCTGGCTCTTTGGAGAGGATATTGTCAACGAAGTTGACAATATAAAGATAGGATGCGGTTCGGTACAGGCGGTGCAAGCCGAATGCAGAGGCAAGGCTTGCTTTTTTTTAAGGGATATTTGTCAACGGAGTTGACAATATAGGATGCGCCTCGGCATAGCAGCCAAACTTCGTTTGGCATTGCTGAAAGCATTATTGGATTGGCAAGCTCAAGCAAGCTTGGCTTTCTGCTCCAATAATGCTTTCGCTATGCCGAGATGGCTGCTCTTCTCTCGACTTTCACTATATTTTATATACTTTTGTGGTGTCCGGAGGGCGAGGATTGGCGGGATTTTACGGTTAATATACAGTGGAAGAGAGTGATGCGGCGTACAGTCTGTGGCTTTTGGTTCGCTTCCGGTATTGTTCTTTGATATGAATTCAAGGAGAGAGTGCCTGGGCAGGTTTACTGCATCGGAGCGTTTTCTCTTTGTGCGATAAAACCGAGAATGCCAAAGTATATTGCCAAAACCTATCAAGGGTTGGAAGAAACCCTTTCCCAAGAGCTTGCGGGCTTGGGCGCTACCGATGTGACTCTTTCCAAACGGGCCGTTTTGTTCGATTGCAGCCAAGAAGTCCTTTACAAAGCCAACTACCTTTGCCGGACGGCTTTGCGTATTTCAAAAATCCTCAATGAGTTTGAGATAAGCAAGGAAGAAGAACTCTATGACAGGGTTTACGAAATGCCGTGGGAGAAGATATTTCCTGTAGATGCGGTGTTCATGGTCGATTCCTCCTCTTTGGAATCGGTTTTCTCTCAGTCTCGTTTTGCTTCTCATTATGCCAGGATTGCCATTTTGGATCGTTTTCGCCGTGTGCTGGGGCAGAAGCCTTCGGTAGATAGCGAGTATTATACCATCAGGGTCGAGGTTTTTATCCGTAAGAACCATTGCGAGGTCTTGCTGGATGCTTCCGGCATGGCGCTTAACCATCGGGGATACCGCAAGCCGGCATCGGAGGCGTTTAACGAAGTCTTGGCATCGGGTCTGCTGAAGTTGGGTGGCTGGAACCCGGACACGGATTTGTACGTGCCTTTTTGCGGAAATGGCATTGTGGCGGTGGAAGCTGCCATGCAGGCCATGAACATGCCGGCTGGCTATTACCGTACAGGATTCTCTTTTGAGTATTGGAACGATTTCGACCCCAAATTGTGGAAAGAAGTCAAGGCGGAGGCTATCGATGCGATTCATGATCCGGAAGGGACGGTCTGGGCATCGGATAGCGACCCTTTGATCGTGGAATCGACGGGGGCTTTTTTGAAGAAGATCCGGATGCATCAGGATGTGGACCTTTCCATTTGCGATTTCATGAGAGGAAAACGTCCGGAGAACATGGGTGAAATATCGGATTTGACGCTTTGCGTTCCGATGCCGGTGATGAAGCGCGGGGAGGAATTTTCGGCCACTTCTTTTTATAGCGAGTTAGGCAAGGCTTTGAAGGGGAATTATTCCGGATGCACGGCCATGATTTATACCATCCGGGAATCGGACTTGAGAGATTCCCTGATGCTGACCCCGGAAAAGGAATACGAGCTGCGGGAAGGCATCAAGCCGGCATTCCTGAATATCTGCCGGATCAGGTAGCTCCGGTTCGCGCTGCATTCCCATGGCGGAGCGGATTCGCGCAGAGATTTTGCATTTTCTTAAAAATTTGTAAGTTTGCGGCCGGAAAAGTGCCGGTTCCGGCATATCTCAGGACAGGCGGCGCAGGAGCGTTTCCGCGCGGGAAGAGGCGGGATGGAGCATCGGGTTCCGGCGGTGTTTGCAGAGACCGGGAACAGGAATGAAACTAAAAAACACGAATAAATGAAAAAGATTCTTTTGTCTGCAGCCTTGATGATGACTGCCTGCTTTGCTTTTGCCCAGCAATTGCCTTCGGTCACGGTAACGGACCTGAATGGCAAGCAGATCAATACTTCCGAGTTGTCGAACGATGGCAAGCCCATGATTATCAATTTCTGGGCAACATGGTGCAAGCCTTGCCTCAAGGAAATGAGCGCCATCAACGATGTATATATTGACTGGCAGGATGAAACCGGCGTGAAGATGTACGCTGTCTCCATTGACGATTCCCGTTCTTCCGCCCGGGTGAAGACGATGGCCAACGCCCAGGCATGGGACTTCGATGTGCTTCTGGACGTGAACGGGGATTTCAAGCGTGCCATGAACGTGGTGAACCCGCCTCATGTGTTCGTGGTAGACGGGCAGGGCAACGTGGTGTTCCAGCACAATGGGTACTCTGACGGGAGCGAGGAGGAATTGATAGAGGTGGTCCGCAAGCTGAATGCCGGCGAACCCATAGAACAGCAATGAACTCTCTATAATGCCATTTGGGGGGCCAAGGAACGCAAGGCCAGGAAGGATTCGTTGAAAAGGCTCTCCGAATAGGGGAAGAGGGAGGCTGCCGGAGCTTGCCGGTGGCTTCTGGTATTTTACTAAAGCAAACCGGCCGTGGAGCCGTATATTAATGTTATCCCGCATGAAATTGAGAAAAATAGCGTTTGCTGGATTGGCGGCAGCTTTGATTTGCCCGTTCGCGGGTCATGCTCAGGAAAGCAAGTTCGAGGAGATGTTAGGGCGTGGTACCCTTTCGGGGAATATCCAGATCGATGCCCAGATGTACTTCAAGGATTCCTTGATCGGGGTTCCTGAAGTTCCTGAAAAGCTACGGAGCAACAGTTTTGCGTATTTGCAGTACACCAACGGGAAGTTCTCGGTCGGTGCTCGTTTTGAAGGCTATTTCAAGCCGATGCTGGGCTATGATGCCCGTTTGGACGGCTGGGGACTGCCTTATTATTTTGCTCGTTTCAGCGGGGACATCATTGATGTGACGGCAGGTTCGTTCTACGAACAGTTCGGTTCGGGCATGATCTTGCGGGCGTATCAGGATTGGAACCTGGGCATTGACAATGCTATCAGCGGGGTGCGCGCCATCATCCGGCCTGTGGAAGGTATCACGATCAAAGGCATCATCGGGACCCAGCGTCATTTCTGGGACCATGTGGGCTTGATTCGCGGGGTTGACTTGGATCTTGCTTTCAACGATTTCATCAAGCCGATGCAAAGCTGGGGTACGAGGATTACCTTGGGCGGTAGTTTCGTTTCCAAGTTTCAGGAAGCCGGAACCAAGCTGGTGATTGAGAATACGGAAAACGGATTGACTCCCTACCAGTTGAATCTGCCGGAGAACGTAGGTTCGGCGGCTGCCCGTTTGAACATCGAGAGCGGCGGCTTCACGGTGGGCGGGGAATACGTGTACAAGGCCAACGACCCTTCGGCTGAAAACGGTTACATCTATCGTCCTGGTCAGGCTATCTTGCTGAATGCGGGCTACTCGATGCGCGGTTTCGGTATCTTGTTGCAAGCCAAGAGCGTGGACAACATGGGCTTCCGGGGCGACCGGGCTGAATTGGGGAACTACGGGATGATCAACTACATGCCGGCTTTGACCCGCCAGCACACTTACAGTCTGGCTTCGCTTTATCCTTATGCTTGCCAGACCCAAGGAGAAGTGGCGTTCCAAGCGGATATCCAATACAAAATCAAGCGGGGAACCGTTTTGGGGGGCAAGTATGGTACGGATTTGAAGTTGAACGCTTCGGTGGCCTTTGCTCCGGAACGCACCAATATTACCAGTTTGGAAGAAGGAGGAACCACGCCGGCTCAAGGTTCGTGGGGCTACGATGTGAAGCCGTTCCATATGGATGCCGACAATATCTATTTCATCGATGCTAACTTGGAGATTGCGCATAAGTTCAACAAGAATTTCAAGATGACCTTGATGTACATGTTCGAGCTGTATAACCAGGAAGTGGTGGAAGGTCATGGCGAGCCGAGGGCCTATGCGCACATCGCCGTGGGTGATTTCACATACATGTTCCTGAAAAAACATGCCTTGCGTCTTGAATTGCAGTATTTGCACACCAAGCAGATTGATCAGGACTGGTTGATGGGGACCTTGGAGTACACGTTTGCTCCCTCTTGGTTCGTGTCGGTTTCCGACCAATGGAATGTGGGCAACAACGACAAGAACCGCCGGTTCCACTACTATTATGTTTCGGCGGGCTATATCCATGATGCGACCCGTATCTCGTTGTCATACGGCAAGATCCGTCAGGGTATCATGTGTTCTGGCGGGGTTTGCCGCGAGGTGCCGGCTTCGAACGGGGTGATGCTGACATTGAGTTCGTCGTTCTAAATGTTTAAAACGGCTTGTTGCGGCAAGCAGGAAAGGAGGAGAAGATTATGAAGAGTTTGAAATATATCGGAATAGCGGTGCTGGCAGGAGTCGGGTTGCTGGCCGCCTCTTGCGACACGATTGAGGAAGGCGACCGTAAGCATGAGTATACCGGGCCGATTTCCAGTGAGAGGATGATTTTGCTGGAGGATTATACCGGGGTAAGATGCATCAATTGTCCGACCGCTGCGGCCGAGATTACACGCTTGCAGGAATTTTACGGCGATAACTTGATTGTGGTGGGTGTGTACCCTCTCCAGCCTACGGGCTTGACCATGCCTTATGATCCGAGCCGTGATCTGAGGACAGATGTGGCGCAGACATGGGCAAGCGCTTTTGCCATTGAACAATTTCCTATGGGGATGGTGAACAGGCAGGAAGTGACAGGCTACGCGGAATGGGGTGGCTCCATTGCCGAGGTTATCAGCGAAGGCCTCAATTATGTGAATCTTTCCGTTTCGGCCAGTCTGCCTACCGATACTACAATCGCGGTCAATGTGGAAGGCAGCTTTGTGGAAGATTATGAAGCAGACGGGGCTGTGAATATGATAACCATGATTCTGGAAGATAGCATAGTTGTACCCCAGCTTACGGGTTCGGGGGTTAATGGCGGCTATGTCCACAATCATGTATTGCGGGCAGTCATAGGTCCTGAATGGGGAAGCCAGGTGGCTTCGGAAGCTCCCGCTCGTGGGACAGCTTTTTCGGCATCTTTGACAGGTTCTGTCAATTCAGGGTGGCGGAAAAACAGATTGTCGGTAGTTGTGGCTATTGTGAATGCTTCGAGCCATGAAGTAATCCAGGCGGGCATTGTCCATTTGGGAGAAGAGTAGGGCATTGATGCGGGATTTGTGCGGGTAATTTTCTCTGGGTAAGGGAATTTGTGTAGTATTATATAATTTTTAATTTTTAGTGTAAGAAAATGAAAAGGTTTTTTGTTAGCGCGGCTGTGGCTGTATTGGGTGCAGGTATGGCCTTGGCTCAAAATTTCACAGTGAAAATCAATGATCAGGAAATGACTGACGGTTCTACGGTGCGCGTTGAGCAGGTGGTGGATCCCAATGACTGGAACACGTTGATGCTGCCGGCTCATTTGGCCTTGACTAATACGACGGATGATGCCTTGACCGTTACCTCCTCTTTGTCTCCTGTAACGGAACTGGCGGACGGTGCTTTCTTTTCCGATTGCACAATGGGTAGCTGTATGCCTGGTTTTGATGGTAAAACCATATCCATACCTGGCGGTACGACCCTTTCCGACGATGCTGGTATAGCATGGGCATACGATTATACTCCTGCAACGGGTGATTACTCTCCCTGGTCTTTGAATATTACCTACGCGGACAACACAGGTTACAGTATCACTTGCACCATAGAGTTTGTGCCTCTTCAACCTTCGGCCAACGAAAGCTTGAATTCCGTGGCCATTGCCGCTTACCCCAATCCGGCATCGGATGAAGTTACTTTCAGCCTGGGCAATGTGAAGGATGGTTCCAAGCTTGTCCTGCGCGACATGAGCGGCCGCACGGTCAAGATGCTTGACGCGGAAGCCGAAGTCAGCATGGATTTGGACGGCCTTTCCGCCGGTGTTTACTTCTACAGCTTGGAAGAAAACGGCAAGGCTGTTGTTACCCGTAAGCTTGTGGTTCGATAGTTCAGTTCACTCAAAAGCAGCGTCGATTGCTGCTTGTCTTTGACCTTTTATGGAAAACGGCATCGGAGAAAGTTTCTCTGATGCCGTTTTTTTATTTCCAATTCTTTCCAATGTTTGCAATATTGGAAAGAATTGGAAAGGACATGGGGTAGTGTTTCAAACAGTGTGTCCGGAGATTGGGGAAAGCTTCATGTAACGAGGAGAAAATTTTCAAAGTCGAAGGTGACGCCTATGTCCGGGAATTGTGTTTCCCGAGCCGGACATGTCCCGGTTTAAGCCAGCGGCCCCGGAAGAGGCGGATGAGGAAGATGGTTCCCCGGAAACAGAGTTCGGCACACATGGCAATCCAGACCCCGCGCAAGCCCAGGACAGGAGCCAGCAGTGCGGCGAGGGAAAGGCGGACGGCCCAGATGCTGAACAGGTTCATGCAACTGGGGACAAGCGTGCTGCCAGCTCCCACGAAAACCCCGTAAGACACGATGGCCGCTGCGAACATGGGTTCGGCAAAGGCTTCTATGCGCAAGACCTCGGCACCCAGTTGCTTGATTTCTTCCACCGGGCTGAGGATGCCCATCATCTGCGGGGCAGCCACGTACATGATAACTCCCATGAATGTCATCACTGCCATGCCCAGGCCTACTGTCATCCGGGCAAAGCCCCGCGTGAGCTTGTAACGGCCAGCCCCTAGGCTCTGCCCCACGATGGTCGTGGCAGCATCCGAGATACCGTAGCCTGGCATGTAGCAAAGGCTTTCGGCCGTGATGGCAAACGAGTTAGCTGCAATGGCAATCGTGCCGAGAGGGGCTACAATCACGGTGGACATGATTTGCGCCCCGCACATGACCGTGCGTTCGAGCGCCATCGGAAGCCCTATGCGCGATGCCCGGCTCAGGCAGCGTTTCTGAGGGCGGAAAAGAGAAAAAACAGGCCGGGTCTTGCCTCGGGCGAAACCGATTTCCTTGCCGATAGCCAGGGAAGAAGAGCGGAAACAGAGGAATGAACTCATGATGGCGGAAGTGCAAAAAATGGCCACGGCTGTACCCAAGGCCGCTCCTGCCACTCCCATGCCTGCTCCCGGCATCTCGAATTGCCAAGCCCCTATGGAAAGCGTCCGGGTCGGGAAAATGAACAACATGTTGAATACCACGTCCAAGATGCACATCAGCAAGCTTAGCAAGCTGGGGACGCGCATGTTCCCGCTGCATCGCAGCATGCTGCCTGACAGATAGTTCAATTGCAGGAACGGCAAGGATAGTGCGTAGATGGCAAAGTAGGACGAAGCGCCGGCATTGATGTCCTCGTTGCCGCCCAGCCATTCTGGCAGCGGGTTGCTGATGCCTACCCCGATTCCTGCCAGACAGAAGCTGCAAAGCCCGGTCACGAAGAAGGCCTGCCTTAGGACTTCCTTGGCGCTTTTGGTATCGTTCGCCCCGATGAAATGCGCCACTTGGACGGAAAAAGAGGTGGCAATGGCCACGCAGAGTCCGTTGAAGAGCCATGTGGTGGTGGACACCAAACCGATAGAGGCGGAGGCTTCCGCGCCGAGGCTACCCACCATGGAGGCATCGATATAAATCATCAGGATGCCGGAAAGCTGGGCTAGGATGGAGGGAATGCTAAGGCGGGCAATCAGGCTGAACCGTTGGCGGCGGCTCATGGGATGCCCGTCTCGGATCAGGCCTAACAGTATGTCCTCTTTTTTCTGCTTTTGCATTTATTGTAAATTCTGTCAGATGGATCGGTCGCAGCCCTGCCGCGGTTCTGTCCGACGGTGCTGGATGCAAAGCAGGAATCGGTCAGGTTTCCCTTTTTGCGGTGTCGGATCGCGATATGGGGTTTTGATGGAAATTGGTCATTCCCACCGTTTCAATACGCTGTGCAGGCGTTCCAGGCCGTCCTGCAGCCTTGGGCGCGGGCAGGCGATGTTGAGCCGGAGGAAATCCTCGCCTCCCGGGCCGTATATCGTGCCGGGACTGAGCATCACCTTGGCATCGTGCAGCAGTAATCCCGCTAATTCGCCCGAATGCAGGCCGCTGGCTTTGATGTTGATCCATGGCAGGTAAGTGCCTTCCAAGGGCAGGATGGGGTATCGGGGCAGCTTTTCGGAAAAGAATCGCAGGACATGCTGATAGTTCTCCCAAAGATAGATACGGAGCGCGTCTAACCAATCTTCTCCTTGGTCGTAAGCGGCTACCAAGGCTTCCACGCCGAAAGGGTTCACATCACATACTTCATTGATATTGATTGCCTTGTCTATTTTTTCCCGGATTCCGGCATCGGCTGTTACGATATTGGAAATCTGCAAGCCTGCAATGTTGAAAGCTTTGGTAGGGGAGTTGCAGGTGGCCGAATGCGTCAGGAATTCCTGGGAAAGGGACGCGAAAGGCGTGTAGTCGTGGCCGGGATAGGTCAGTTCGCAGTGGATTTCGTCAGCGATGACAAAGACATTGTTCTTGAGGCAGATTTGTCCTATCCGGAGCAGCTCGTCCCATGTCCAGACCCTGCCTGCCGGGTTATGCGGGTTGCAGAGAATCATCACCTTGGCCTTCGGGTCGGAAGCTTTGGCTTCGAGCTCTTCAAAATCGATGCTGTAAGCGTTGCCCTCGTAACGCAGCTGGTTGGCAGCAAGCTCGCAGCCGTTGTTTCGGATGGAAGAGAAAAAGCAGTTGTAGGCCGGGGTCTGCACGATTACCTTGTCGCCTGGCTGGGTCATGGCTTTGAGGATGGCCGAGATGGCAGGGACGACTCCGGAAGTGTAGATGACCCATTCAGGCTCGATTTTCCATCCATGACGGCGTTCGAACCAGGATTGCAATGCCCGGTAGTAGGCATCGGGTACTTTGGTATAGCCGAAGATACCGTGGGCGACCCGTTTCCGTAGGGCTTCGATGATGGCCGGAGCGGTCTGGAAATCCATGTCGGCGACCCACATGGGCAATACGCTCTCGTCTTCGGGTGTGTCCCATTTGTAAGAGTTGGTTCCACGGCGGGGAATCAGGGTGTCGAAATCGAAGTTCTTCATCTTTTTGCTGTTATGAAAGCTTGCCGGGCCTCATGCCGGGAAGGTCGCTGCAAAGTTAACCCAAATCGGTCATTAGATTTTGGGGAGATTGCCCGCTTCTGTCCGCAGCATGCTTCTGGCCTGGCCGGAGGCGGGCCACGTCGAGGCGTAGCGAGGAGCAGGATGCGGACAGAAGCGGGCAAGATGCCCGAAAGCCTCATTTTCCTAACCGAAAACAAATCCGGCGTGTCTAATGGACCGATTTGGGTTCAAGGAATGCATGGAAATAGTCGTGGCTCTTGGTCTCGGTGGGGATGCCGAATTTCTTGCTGTTGTCCTTCGATTCTGCCTTGGATTACCGCGACATACGTTCCATCTTGATGGCTTCAGCCCAGCCTTCGCTTACAGCTGGCATTGCGGAAAATTCCGGCATTGTGGATGCGGCGGCGGCTTTGCGCGCAGCGGCGGAGTATGAAAAGCCTTACGAACCGGCTTATTTGGAAAATTTCAGCATTGTCAAGACGGATGGGAACGTGGTACCGGCATTGTATTGGTCGGTAGACGAGTCGGCATCGAAACCGGCTTGCTTGCGGATTTACCGGGATAATCTTTTGCTCAAGGACAATCTTGACCCTCTGGCGGAGGTGTTTTACGATTCCACGGCGCGGGGCGGCTGGACACATTGCTACGAGATTTGCGAGGTGGATGCCGAGGGCAAGGAGAGCTACCGGATCATGCAGCTTTTGACAATGCCTGCGCAATGCAATCTGTATTTGATGGTGTCGCCGGAAGGTGCCGGCACGGTGAAAGGCAGCGGGATGTACGAAGAAGGCACTTCTGCCGTTATCGTGGCCAAGGCTAATCCGGGATGGAAGTTCGATTACTGGAATTTGCAAGGGCAGGTATTCAACGAGTCCGATTCGATTTCGGTCATTGTGGGGACGAGCGCGCGTTTGACGGCGATGTTCTCCAGCGAGACGGCCAACGAGGTCTTGCCGGGCTCGGCCATGCCGGAAATCCGATTGGCTCCCAACCCTGCCGATGAGGCTTTTGTCTTGCAAGGCGTGGATGCCGGTGAAGTGGAACAGGTTATGCTGCTCGATATGCAGGGTTCGGTTCTGAAAACCTGGTCTGGCAAGGCGGATGCTTTCATTGTGGAGGATTTGAGGCCGGGCGTGTACTTAGTGGCAGTCTGTCTGAAGGCCGGCCAGACTCGGGTTCTGAAGCTTGTTGTGCGATAGTTTTTGGACTTTTCATGATACCCCCGGAGTCTGATGACCGATTGGGGATAATAGGATTGCCGCGAGGCAACCCGGAAGTTTGGTTTTGGTTGTAGTGCCGGTCCTTGGTGGCCGGCACTTCTTATATTGATTGCCGCCATCGCTTGAAAGAACGGGTGAATGCGGGGTCATGACGGATTTATATATAAATTTGCGGAGATTGCATTGAGTGCAAAGATATTATCGCGGAACAGGACTTTTAAACTTGACTAAAACAAAAGCTATGAAAACAAGGATGATGAAAAGGATTTCTTCTTTTGCCTGCTTGGCAATAGGAGCCATAGGATGGTTGCAGGCTCAGCCTCCGTTGGATTTGATCAGCCCGGTGGGACAAAGTAAGTCACAGGTATTATCAAGGCAGAGGGCAGGCGGTTCTGCGTTTTATTTGAAACTGAAGGCCGATGCCAAGAAAGGGATGCCGACGAGGAAGGCGGGAACGCTTGTGCAGGCGGGAGAACTGCCCATGCAAGCCTTGCGGCAGGCTGCCGGGACGGGACAAATTAAGAAAATAATCCATGTGGGCATAAGCTCTGCGCCCCAGACCCAGGGAATATTCCGGATAGATTGCGCCAATGACAGCATCGGGGCTGCATTGATGCAGGCATTGCAGGCTGATCCGGCGGTAGAGTACGTGGAAAAAGTCCCTGTCCGGCGCATATCGGCGCAAGCGGGTTCTTTATCCGATTCCGATTGGACGATTCCCGACGACCCTTATTACCAGCCCGATTGCGTTTCGCCTTACAGTATACGATGGCACTTGGACTTGATTCATGCCGAGGAGGCTTGGTCTATTGTGCAGGGGAATCCGGATGTCCGGGTGGCGGTGGTGGACAATGCGGTCTGGGGCGAGCACGAGGACTTGCAGATAGATTCCTCCTTGCAATACAATGCCGCTACCGGGGAATCGAGCAGCAGGCCTCCGCTCTCCTACGATAATACGCGCCTATACGAAGATTCGGATTCCCTGAACACTTTTTCCATGTGGTCGCACGGGACGCATTGCGCGGGTTTGGTGGGTGCTTTGACCAATAACGCTGTGGGCGTTGCATCCGTGGCGGGCGGCATCAGTTTGATGGGGGTTTCTTCTTCCGAGCCGGAGGATCCTTTCGTCATGCCTTACACAATGGAAGGGATTGCTTGGGCGGTTGAAAACGGGGCCGATGTGATCAGCATGTCTTTCGGTTCGCTCGATTCTTCCGAGGCTGAACATGAAATAATCAAGGCGGCGGCAGCGCAAGGGGTGATTTTGGTGGGAAGCGCCGGGAATAACGGATGGATTGTGGACTTCTATCCGGCGGCCTACCCGGAAGTGATTTCGGTGGGTTCGTGCAATGCCGATAAAGGCCGCAGCGATTTCTCCAATTTCGGCGATTGGGTCGACATATGGTCTCCCGGCGGCTACAACGAGAGCAATATTTCCGTTTTCAGCACCACCTACTGCTATAACTTGGCAATGGCTTACGCCATTCCTTCTTTGTCGGGCGTGTATTACGATATGATGAACGGGACTTCGATGGCCGCTCCTCTCATTTCGTCCGTGGTGGCCTTGATGCTGTCCTATGACTCTACTCTGACCAAGGATGAGATACTTTCCATCCTGCAAGCATCCTCGCAGCTTTCGCCCGACGGGAGCATATCCCCTGCCACCGGGATTGTGGACGCGGCAGCGGCTTTGGCGCGGATAGCGCGGTACGGAAAGCCTTTCCATCCCCGCTGGCTTCAGTCCGTCTCGGCATGGCGGGAAGCGGATAGCCCTTATCCGAATATTGCCTGGACTTTGGGCGGTGCGGAAGCGGATTCTTCCGTCTTTTTGCGTCTGTACCGGAACAGGGTGGTTGTGAAAGACAGCATTCCGTTGGATGCCGAACCTTTTTTTACCGATAGCACGGCACCAAGGGGAGATACCCTGTATTACGCTTTATGCGAGGTGGTGGCAGGAAAGGAGAGCTACCGTGAGGGATGCGTTTTTGCCAATCCGGCTCTTTATTCCATAACGTTGGATGTTTGGCCGGAAGGCACCGGGACGGCAAACGGTGCGGGGTATTACGAAGCTGGGACGTGGGCTTATATTGAAGCTGTTCCAAATTCGGGTTGGTTGTTTGATTCTTGGGAAAAAGAAGGGGGCGGGAGTTACCGTTTGCAGTCGATGCGTGTCCTGATGGATGAGGATGCAACCTATACTGCTGTTTTCAAAGAAGATGCGTCGGTGGAAAGCATGGAGCAGGACAAGGGCTTGTTGTTGATGCCTAATCCTGCCAAAGGATGGTTTTCGTTGTCCTTGTCATGCGATGCCAAGATGGAAGAGATACGTCTGTACGATATGCAGTCCCGCCTTGTCCGTGTTTATACGGGACAGCAGGAGGCGTGTGCGTTGGATGGCATCCCTTCCGGTCTTTATTTTGTGGAAGTCCGTTTGGCCGGGCAGGCATCGCAAACCATGAAACTGATAGTGGAATAAAGCCTGCAAAATCCCATGAGGGAATAGTGTGGAAGGCTTCGTGTTTTATGTTGTCCTTTACGATATAGGTGTTTTGTAAACCTTTGACTTGTTTTGATGTTTTTGCAAAGAGGAAACAGATATAAGATTGTTATCTAAAAATGACAAATTCCATAAAGATTGTCGTTTTTGATAAGCAAAAGGGGAGGCTCGAAGGCCTCCCCTGGCAACCAAAACCATTATGACAACCAAAAACCATGAAAAGCAGCGGCGGTTCTTCTTGCCGTCCGGCAGCACCGCTGCACTCCAAGGCGTTCAGATAGTCCGGATGATAAGGAAAACGATTACGCCGATGCCAATCAGGGAAGAGACCATGATAGGTATCAGGTAGCGTGACATGCGCGAGGCGATTCCCTTTTCTTGTTTTTCTGTTTTTTCCATTAATTCAAAGCCGATTCTACTATAAGAATCCGATTAAAAGTGTTTTTCAAAAAGATAGAAGCATGCCGGTCGTGACTCGGCACGCTTCTACTGAGAATGTTATTTGGCAATCTTCAAGCTTGCCGTCTGGCCGTTGTCCAATTCAACCAGAATCAGGTAGAGGCCATCAGCAAGATGTTGAGCTGGGATTCGGAGGGTCCCGGAAGCCACGCCAAGGTCTTCATAGACCTTGCTGCCTGCCATGTTGAAGACGCTGACCTGACGGATGTCGCAGCTGCTTTCAATCAGGAAGTCGCCCTTGTCTAACCTGCCGCTCACGAAGCTGGCATCCGTCCCCTCGTTGGCCACGTTCTCGCTGACGGTGACATAGCACGAAGCGGAGTGTTCCCCGTCGGGTGTGCTGACAGTCACGGTAGTGGAACCTTTGGCATGGCCGCTGACAAGGCCGTTGCTGTTGACGGTGGCCACGGATTCATCGCCCGAAGTCCAGACCAGAGGCACTTCGGTAGCGTCTTCCGGATAGAGGGTAGCCCGAAGCTGGAAGGAAGGCGTGGCATTGTTGAGGGTGATGCTGCTTTCGTTCAAGGTAATGTCTTCAATCGGGATAATGACATTGACCACGCAGGTGTCGGAGGCATGGCCGTCTTCGGATACGGCGATTACCTGCGTTGTGCCGACCGCTACGCCCATGAGGGTGCTACCGTAGCACATCACGATACCTTCGTTGGCGGACCGGAACAAGACGTGCTGGTTGGTGGCCTCTTCGGGCAGTACGGTGTATTCGAGGGTAAGGGTGCCGTACGGGCTGGTCGTCACGGTGTCTTCAGCAAGGATGACCTGTTCTACCGGAATGGTTACATGCACCTGGCAGGAAGCGGTGAAGCCGCCGTCGTTGGTGGTTACGGTGATGGTGGCCGTACCGGCATTGTTTCCGGTCACTACGCCGTCCTGGTTCACGGAAGCGATGGCCACGTCCGAACTGCTGAACCGGCAAGTCTTGTCGGTGGCATCAGCAGGGATAATTGTAGGCAGGAGGGTGAGGCTTGAACCCTTTTCGATGGACGTTTCTGCAAAAGGCAGTTCCACGGCACGGACATTGAACTCGAACCAAAGACGTGGCATGTTGCCGCTCATGACCCAAGGAGCCAGCGAGTCTTGCCCGAAAGTCCAGGTATTGGCTTCGTAGAAGGCTTGATTGAACTCTTCCAAGGTGCCGGTCTGGCCGTGCTTGCGGTTTGCCTGGGTCATGGTGTCGCTGGCGGCAGGAGCATACAGCGAATCTGCCCGCGGTCCTACCAGCAAGGTGTTGACGGCGTAGTTGGAATCCATGGCGATGTTGCCGCTGTAATCGGAATAATAGTCGGCATTGGCCACGCGGGCATAATCGATAGGCGACACGATGGTGTCGTTCAAGGCGAACGAATGTTTTACATAGCCAGGCATCATGCCCAATTGGGTGTTCCCGGCAATGCCGCCGGCCATGTTATTGTGCCATTGCGTGGTTTCATCGTAGAGCGAGGTGATGCTTCCGGTAGCGTAGGCGTTTTCCGTGAAACCCCGGTTGTCGCCCACGATGCCCCCGGCATAGGACACCGCGGTCACATCCATTCCGGAATGGCAGTTCCGGATGGAGGCGTTCATCATGGTGCTGCCCACGATACCTCCGGCCGTATTGCTGGTTCCGAGGATGGCACCCGAAGTGGTGGAGTTGGTTACCGAGCGTTGGGCCATCAGCTGGCCTGTAATGCCGCCCGTGGTCGCATCGCCGGTGATGTTCATCGTTCCGGAAAAGCTGCATTGGTCGATGCTGCCCATGACGGTACCGGCAAGGCCGCCTACCGTAGCATCCGTGAGAATTTCGAAATCGGCTTCCACATGGCAGTTTTTCAAATCTCCTGTCAGGCTGGCGGCAATGCAGCCGATATAATACGGGTCGTTGAGCGTGAACGAGACATTCTTCATCAGAAGGTTCTGGATGCTGCCGTTGTTCACATTGGCGAACAGGCCGGCGTTCCCCTCATGCTCGTGTATCGTGATGTTCTTGATATAGTGGTTCTTGCCATCGAAATGGCCGCTGAAGGTTTCAATGGCGGGGAATCCGCTGCCGCTCACGCCGCTGAAGGCGCTCATGTCGATGTCGTTGCCTAATTCAAACCAGGCATCGGGATGGTTGCGCACCAGGTCCAGTTCCACGGGATTGGTGATGATGTAGGGATTTTCTTCCGTACCTTCCCCTTGCAGGCTCGGCTCGTCCAAAGGCAGACGGTAGAAGTCGGTTTTGGATTCGCCGTAGACATCCACGTAACTTACATACAGCCATTGCAGTTTCGTCCGGGTTGCATCGGCCAGGACACCGGCCCCGTCCAAGGGCAGGCCGTCGGAAATCCGCCATACATAAAGCGTGGAATCCTCGTTGGACATGCCGAAGCCTCCGCCGTAGCTTCCGGTTTCCACATAATATTCCCTTGCGAACCAGAGGTATTCCAGTTTTTCATCGGAAATGAAGGCATAAGGGTTGAGGGTGCTGACATTCAGGATGGGCTGGAAAGAAGCGGCGTTGGGTCCCAAGTCGATGCGTACGCGCTTGAGCTCGTTGCCCTCGGTATCGTAGTGGGCTACCAAGCCGTAGGTCGTGTTCTCCCCGGCTTCGCTGCTCCCCAAGCCGAACACGTATTCGTAGCTACCGTTCTTGTCAGGGATCCGATCGTAGTTGAGCGAAATCATGAAGCCGTTGTGCCGGGCCGGGAAAGTGTAGACGAATTCCTGGGCATCGATGTCGTACATCCCCACGGCGGTGATGCCGCCGCCGTTGTCCATCCAGAGTCCGTACTGGGTATTCTGGCCGGGAATGTCCTGAAGACGGGTCATCCCGCTCAAGCCATCGGGCAGCAGTTCCTTAATCATGTTTCCATCCTCGTCCATCAAATAGAAATAAAGGATGTTGCAGTCGCAGCTTGCCACATAGCGGCTCATGCCGTACAGCACTTCGAACTTGTCATCCCCGTTGAAAGTGTGGCGGGTGAGCCGGTATTTGTCAAAGTAGAGCTGCGAACCCACGCTCCATTCGTTCTCGTCCTGACCGATCAAGGGCAAGGCGATGCTTTTGGCCAGGCTGAAGTCCGGGTTGTAAATGTCAATCATGTAGCGGTTGTTCTTTTCCACCACCGGGTTCATCTGGTCCCCGTTGGCCACGAAAGGCTTCTGGTTGTGGCGGACGACATAGAAGAAGTCTCCTTCTATTTCCATCGTTTCAATGAAGGGGCCTTCGGTATAGGAGGTCAGGTTGTTGGCTAAGCTGAACACGTGGAGGGGCTGCCCGTCGGGTTCGAGGAGGTCGCGCGTGTTCCAGACTTCGACATGGGCCGTGTCGGAGATGGGGGAATAGTTGCTGCGTGTAATCAACGCCCGGTTCTCCGTTGAATATCCGGAAGGTGCTTGGTGGAGATTGAGGCCTTGGGTCGAACCACGTTTGGCGAGGATTTCCCCGTCCTCGTTGACGACATAAATCGTGTCGCGGCAGCTGATGGGACCCAATCCGAATCCGCCGGAGAAGCTGTGGGCCTGGATGACGAATTCCAGTTTGTTGTCTGTGTTGAAGACGCGGGAAGAGTATTGCGTCATGATGGAAAAGGTCTGCGTCGTATCCGTGTTGGAGTACAACTCGAATTCCTTGATGGGCTTCAAGGAGTCGTTGTAGTAAGTGAAACGGATTCCTTTATAGTATTGTTGAGTGCCATAGACAACGTTGGAAGGAATCGGCTCGATGGAGTACAGCATCTGCGTCCCGTCTTCCGTGCTGCTCAACGATCCCCAGCCGGATACGGCCAAAGTGGCTTCCACGGAGAGGTTGTCCGTTCCTGTGTTTGTTACGCTTTTGGCTTTGACGGCATTGTATAGAGCCGGATTGCTGGACAGGGGCCACCAGTTCGGTTCTTGGAAGACCTTGTCGGTCCGGTCGGCCCAGTCGGATAGCTTGTGCGCAGGAACGTGGGGCAGGGTTTCCGCCGTGGCCCCGGCAAAGATTTCCATGCGTTGCTGTTCAACGGCTTTTTCTTGTTCGGTCTGCGCGTTCTGTGGAAAGAAAGCGTTTTGCGCCATGAGGCCGGAGGATACGATCCCTATGGCGAGGCTCAATGTTAGCAATGTTCTCTTCATGATGCTTTTTTTTGTTATCCGGTCAGGGATGCGGCCATCTGCAGCCTGGCCGTCCTTTGCTTCCGGGATTTTCTTGGCTCGAAGAAAAAGAGAATTGGACAAGGATAGAAAAAAACAGCTACGGAAAATTTACCGTTCTTGAAAATAGTAGTACGGGGGATGTACTGCAAGAGTCGATATATATATATATATCAATTGGTTACAAAATAAAGAATCCGCCTTGGCGGATTCTTTCCAGTACCTTCAAAACTGTGCGGATTTATTTTGCGAGCAGGGGGAAGCGTCATCGGGGCTTTGTCCCAACGTAGGCCGCTCGCTTCCGGTATCTGTCAGCGGTACAATATCAGCGAGGCGGAAGTTTTGTCCCAACGTAGACTGCTCGCTTCTGGTAAACCCGGATCGGTCATCGATAAAAAAGAGGAGGCTTGCGGCCCCCTCTCCAACCAAAAACCAGTTACCCCAAAGTCTGATGACCGATTTGGGGTTAACCAAAACCAATATTTATTATGAGGAATGCAGGTTGAGGGTGTATCTTAGGTACGTGACTGAGTTCGAGTCTCGAAAAACAGTGCAAACCGAGAGCCGAACCAAACCGATAGGTTTGAGTTTGCTTTCCAGCGAACACAGGCTACGTCTCAGCATAGCCGAAACGAGTTTTGTCTCTGCCTTCGACTTGCACTGCTTTTGGCCGAGGTGCAGCCTGTTTTCGGTGAAACCCAAGAAACGCAGCAGATTGATCATTATGACACATCGCCCTTTGCTTGCCTATTCCAATGTACTGATCAGTAAGATGACAACCACGATAATGCCTGCCAGCGATATGACCATGATGGGTACCAGGTTCTTGGAGATGAAGTTTTTGGGATGACTTTCAGTTTTTTCCATTCGGTACGGGTTATTGCCATGGAGAGAGGCTCGGCAGTCTCCTCCATGGCAATATTAGAAATGTGTTTATTTGATCAGTTTCACGATGGCTTGCTGCCCGTCTTCCAAGGTGGCCCGTATCAGGTAGAGGCCATTGGAGAATCCTCCGCCCGGGATCCTGACCATGCAGGCGTTGAATGAATGGTTTGCATAAGTCAGGTTCCCAGCCGTGGAGTAAATCTGGACAGCGGCAATCGGCAAGGAGCATTCCAGCACAAAGTCCCCGTGATCTATCCTGCCGGTGAGGGAAACGGCATCCGCTCCTTCGTTGGCCACGTTCTCGGTTACCTGGACGTAGCAGGAGGCGGACACAGCCCCGTCGGACGTGCTGACAGTCACGGTGGCGGAACCCATGGCATGACCGCTGACCATGCCTGTATTGCTGACGGTAGCCACGTTTTCATCGGTCGAAGTCCATGTCAGAGGCACCTCGGTGGCATCGTCCGGGTAGAGGGTGGCTCGCAACTGGAACGATGGCGTGGCATTGTTCAGGGTGATGCTGCTCTCGTTCAGGAAGATTTGTTCGACGGGGATATAGACCCGTACCACGCAGGTGTCGGATGCATCGCCTTTTTCTGCGGCTGCCACCACTTTGGCATATCCGGGTTCCATGCCGGTAATCAAGCTTCCTACGCTTCTGGCGATACTCGGATCCAAAGAATAGTATCTCAAGCCTTTGTTGGTGGCATCTTCAGGGAATGCTTCTGCTGTTACCGTGATGTCTGCCATTTTGGCCACATAGAATGTGTCGGCGGTGAACCGGACTTCTTCCACAGGAATCTCGACATTGATGATGCAGGAGGCCGTCATGCCGCCCTCTTCCGTGGTGACGGTGATGGTCGCGCTGCCAGCGTTGTTGGCCGTCACGACCCCTTCTTGGTTCACAGATGCGACAGCGGCATCGGATGTGGCAAAGAATACGTTCTTGTTGGAGGCATCAGCAGGAATGATGACCGGGACAAGGGTCAGGCTTTCCCCTTTGTCAATCGTGGTTTCGGCAAAGGGAAGCTCCACGCCGCGCACGTTGAATTCCCACCAGAGGCGAGGCTTGCTGCCGGACATCTGCCAAGGGGCCGCGGAATCGGATCCGAAGGCCCATCCGTAATCGGAATAGAACTCCTGCGTGAAGTCTGCCAGTTCGTGCGATTCCCCGTGCATGCGGTTGATGGCGCAGTTGGTATCGTTCACAGGGTCCAGTTCTTCCATGGTTGCGCCAATCCGCATGTCTTTTTTGGCGAAGTTCGAGTCTAATGTAGGACTTCCTTGGTAATTGTCGTACATAGTGGCATAGGCAATTCTGGCAAAATTTTCCGGTGCCCAGACGGTATCGTTAAGGGCGAACGAGTATTTGATCTGGCCGCTTCCGGTCAGGCTTGTGCTTCCGGCGATGCCACCGGCCCCGCCGGGAAAGTTAGTCTGGTCGTTCTGGGCAAACAGGATGTTCCCATCGGCGTAGGTCCTTGTAATCTGGCCGGTGTTTTCGCCGATGATACCGCCGAAGGATTCGTTTCCGGTTACATCCATGCTGGAGTAGCAGTCTGTGATGTTGCCTCCGTTGCGGGAGGTCGAACCGCAAATGCCGCCGACCGATGCCACGCCTTTTATCGAGCCTTTCGTTGTACTGTTCATGATGGTGCTGCCGGTTTTCAGCTGGCCTGCTATGCCACCTACGTTTTCGCCTTTGGCTACGTTGATGCTGCCTTGGAAGCTGCATTGGTCGATAATCGTGTAGACGGAGGCTTCACCGACGATGCCGCCGAACATCTCATTTCCGAAGGAGGAGTGTTCTGTCGACACATGGCAGTTTCGGATGATGCCTCCCATGGATTGGCCTGCGATGCTTCCCATGATAGTGTATCCTTCTTCGAAGCTGATGTTCTCCATGCGGAGGTTTTCGATGCTTGCTTCGGGCATCAGCAAAGCGAATAGGCCATGCGATGTCAGATGCAGGTTGGAGAGGCAGTGGTTCTGTCCGTCGAGATGTCCGTAGAATTCTGGTATGCTGATGAATCCCGAACCATCGAGGCCTGAGTAGGATGCCATGTCGATGTCGTTTCCAAGAATGAAATATGCATCTGGATAGTTCCGGATCTGATCCAGCTCGAACGCGTTGGTGATGACATAAGGATCTTCTTCCGTGCCTTGTCCTTGCAAGGTGTCCGGGGTTTCCAGCGGCAGTTGGTAGAAGATGGTCTTGGAAACCGAAATGCCGTCGGGAGAGAAGGAGACGAACATGGCATGGTTCTTGGTTCCTGCCATGTCGCGCAGCAGGCCGGCATTGGCAATGCTGCCGTGTTCCGGGTTGTCGTCTATTACGTAGAGGTTCTTTTCTGCTGTGGCTATGCCCAAGCGTCGGTGCATGCCGGCATCGTCGAGCGTGGCGGACATGTAGAGGTATTCCATTTCTTCATCAGGTACAAAAGTGTACGGATTCAGGGTCGAAGCATTGAACAACGGGGAGAACACGGCGCCGTTTTTACCGATATTGATTTGGATTCGTTGGGTCGGTTGCCCTTCTTGGTCGTAGCGTGCGATGATACCGTATGTGGTTTCGTCATCGGCTTCGCCCATCCCCAATGCGAAGATGTAGTCATAACCGCCGTTGACGTTGACTGCACGGTCAAAAGTAGAGGAAAGCTGATCCCCGTTGAGATTGGCAGGAAAGAAGAACCCTTTTTCCATGTCCGGCATGCGGAACATCTGGAAGCCCGATATGCCATCTCCTTGGCTCATGGAAATGGCGTATTCATCCTCTTGGCCAGGAATGTCAAGCAAGCGTTTCACGCCGGAAATCTGTTCGGCTATGTCCTGGATGATGTTGCCGTCTTCGTCTACCAAGTACAAATTCATCATTTCACAGTCGCAATCGGCGTGATACTGGTTTATACCGTAGATGATTTCAATCTTATCATCGTTGTTGAAGGTATGGCGGGTGATTCTGTATTTGTCGAAATAATCGAGCGAGGCCATGCTGTAATCATTCTCTTCTATTCCAAAAAGCGGCAACCGGATGTCTTTCACTGTGTCGAAGTTCATGTCGAGCATGATAATCCTGAATTCGTTGTCTTTTTCAACGATTGGATTCAGCATGTCACCGTTAGAGATAAAAGGTTTGGCATATTGGGTAGTCACATAAAAAGGTTCCCCTTCGATTTCCATGATCGATGCCATGGGGCCGGAGCTGTAGGCTACAAGGTTGTCAGGAATAGCGAATCTGAACAACGGGACAGGGGTTTCGCCCACGAAGTTCTCGGCTTCATAGATGTAGGTGAAGGTTGTGTCGTGCAAGCCGGAGTAGTAGGCTGGACTTACGGCGATGCGGTTTTCATCGAAGAATTCTCCAGGGGCAGTATGCAGGGAGGCATCGCTGGTGTTTCCGATTCGCTGGAGAATCTCGCCGTCTTCGTTGACAATGAACATGGTATCTCGGCAAGATTCGGGTCCGTATCCCGCAGCGAAGCTGTGCGCATGAATCATGAATTCCATCTTGTCGTCCCAGTTGAAGTAATTGGTAGAGTATTGGCTCATGATGTTGACACTCTGGGTCGTATCGGAGGTTTTCAGGTAAAAGTCTTTCGTGGCTTTGAGGCTGTCGTCGTAGCAGGTGATTGTGACGCCGCGGGAATAATTGCGTACTCCGTTCCGATCGACATCGGAGGGGTCGTATTCTATCGTGATGAGCATGGAATTGCCATTCTCTGGATTCGTCAGCATGGTCCATGAGATGGAGCCGAATTCCCCGATGGCGGTCAGTCTGTCCGCATCATCCTTTGTCTTTCGGGAAATGACGGACTGGTACAAGGCAGGATATTCCGCTAATGAACGCATGTGCGCCCCGTGGCTGTTTTTCTGCCTTATATCATTGTATCTTTCGATGGAGGATGTTTGCAGGATTGGAATCACATCGCTTTCCGCCCCTTGGAAGATGTCTATTTTTTTCTGTTCATAGGCTAGCCTCTTTTGCTCGTAAGAGGTTTTTACGTTCTGTGCCATGACACTGGAAGAAGCTATTCCTATGGCGCAGCATAAGGTCAGCAGTTGCTTTTTCATAATTTGGATTTTTGGTTTGTTCGGTTGCCCGTGCGGGCTTTCTTCCGAGACCGGCATCGTCTCGTATCCGGATTACGGGGCTTGCCTCTTGTGCTGTGTCTCGGCAATACGAAGAAACGTCATGAGCGGGAGAAAGGGAAAAAATACGTTACGGGAAAAATACTGGACACCGGGAATAGTACTACTAAAATGATACCTTTTTATTTGCAATAACTTGAAAATATATTAAATGGATTGTTTTGTGATTTGCTTCAGCCGTTGAATTACAGTATGCCTCCAGTACTCGTTTTTTGCGGTTCGGGACATCCGTTCTGGCTCGGAGGGAAGTCTATGGAGAAGCAACTTCCTTGCCCCGGTTCGGATTTCACAGAGATGTGTCCGCCCATGGTTTCTGCCAGACGTTTGCAGATGGCCAGTCCCAAGCCGGTGCCTGTACTGCGTGTGGTGAAATGCGGATCGAAAATCCGGCTTTGTTTTTCAATCGGGATGCCGGGACCGTTGTCGGCCACGTAGAGGCGGATCCGGCACGGCACGGCACCTCCGGGTGTTCCTGTTCCGGGAGCCTTGGCCATTCCGGGACTGTCGCCATCTTCCAGTCCGGCAGGCTGGATTTGCCGGAGTCCCGAACGGATGCAGGCTTGCGCGCCAGCCATCGGCTCCGTCCCTTTTTCCTCCAAGGCTTGCACGGCATTGCGGATCAGGTTGATTAGAATCTGTTCCAGGTATTTGGGGTCGGCATCCACTGTGGCGGTCTTCAGTTCCGGCGGAATCTCCAGGACAAAATCGATTCTTTCCTCTGCAGTGAAGAGCTGGCAGGTCTGTTCCAGTATCTGTGCCGGGGAAACGGCCTGCATCTGCGGTTTCTGCCATTGCGCGAATTGCGAGAACATGGTGGCGATAGCTGCCAAGTGGTCGATTTGGCCTTCCAGCATTTCGGCAAAACGGTCCAGCCTCTCCTTGAAATCCGTTTTCCCGTCCTTGTACGCTCGCTGCAATTGCTGGACTTGCAATTTTATCGGGGTCAGGGGATTCTTGATTTCGTGCGCTATCTGCCGGGCCATCTCTTTCCATGCCCCTTCCCGTTCGGATTCGGCCAGTTTGCGCGAACTGCTTTCCAGTTCGTCCACCAGCACATTGTATTGCTTTACCAACGTCCCTATTTCATCGTCCCGTTTCCATTCTAGGTGCTCGTTCTTGCGGGTCAGTCTGATTTGAGACACTTTCCTGGCTATGAGCGAGAGAGGCTGTGTTATCCGTTGGGCAAGCAAGTAAGTGAGGATGAGGGTTGCCAGGGTCATCAGTACGATGATGTTGAGGTAGGTCCCGATGAATTGGTTCATTTCGGACTTGATTTCGTCCGGATGCATGTAGTAGGGGATGCAAAAGTATCCTAGGATTTGGTTCTGCACGTTGCGGAAAGGTGTGAATGCCAGCAGCCCGCTGCCTTGGTTCCCGAATTCGGCATGGCGGATGAGCAAGTGGCTCTGTTCTTCGGTCAGGTCATGGAGTATGTCGGAATCCAATGAATCCGGAATCAGGCTGAATCCGGACGGGCCGGAAATCAGTTTCCCTTCAACATCGTACAAGTAGATGTCGCTGCGGAAAAGATTGGACAGCTGGGCAATGTCTGCGTTCAGGTTCATGCAGACACTGTCCCCGCAGCTTTCATCGTGGATTTCCTGGGCGGGAAGATACAAGTAACGTTCTTCCATCTCGGTCAGGATGGACAGGGTCTGGTTCCTGAGCAGCTTGGCGTTTTCGTTCTCGTTCCATTGTTGCATGAAATAAAGGCTGGTTCCCCCGAATATGAGAAAGACAAGCAGAATCAAGGCAAAGGTACTGAGGCGGAGCTGTTGGGCGTAGCTTCCTGATTTTCCAAGGAAGTTCTTGTCGGTGAGCCAGAGGCAGAGAACGCCTATGAGGCCGAACATCAGGAACAGGAGCGAGAAATTATGGAATATGTCCCAGGGATCCGGTTCCGGTGTGCTCAGGATGAGCAGCCTGGATTCGGGCAAAGGGTAGAACAGGTGGCTGTAGTTCCTCCATCTGTCGAAATGCAGCGAGTCTTCCCGGTTTTCTCTGATGCGGAACGTGTACAGGAAGTCTCCGCTATGGCTCCATAGGTTCCCGTTGGAGTAGAAGGCATACGAATACTGGTTCGGAAGGTGCAGGCCGGGGCTTCCTGGTTGATCCGAGAATTTTTTCCTGCCTGCTTCCATGTAGAGGAAAAGGGTGTCTTCTTCGGGAGAAGAGGATCCTTGCGGGCCGGGCATTGCCCAGCAGGTGCGGTAGAGATAGGCGTAGTATTCAATGCCGTAGTCCATCACGCGCAGGCTTTCTGTCCTGGTCGGCATCCCTTTCAGGGCCTTCTGTTCAAAGAAATACTGGCAGTCGGCCGTGGTCTCGGCATCGATGAGAAGTTGCTCCTGGGGTTCGCAGAATGTGAAGAAGCAGAGATAGTCGGGAAACGCAGGGGTGAAATAACGGTTTTGGATCAGGCTGGAGAAATTTTCCCGGAAGTCCGGCTCGCGGTGCCTGCGGGAAAATTCCTGCAAAACCGTGTCATGTTGTATCTGCCATGCTATTCTGGCGAAGTCCTTTTCAAACACCGTATCCCGGGGAGAGGCGATTCGTTCTGCCCATTCCAGCCTTTTGCTGTGTTCCTGACGGTTGTCGTTCCAGAAAATCCCTGTGGCGCAGACAAAACAGTAAAGCGATAGGAAAAAAAGCCTGAAAATGCCTTTCCGCTTTATTCTCAGGCCTTTTTCAAACAGGAAGAAAAGCCCGATGCCCACGGCGGCCAGCACGGCAAGGCAGAGAAAGCTCGCGGGTTCGAAATCCAGGAGTTCCTCGGCGGAAAGCGGTATGTCGGCCGTCTGGAGCATGTCGGGAGGATGTTTTCATGGCTTGCGGCCTGCCGTCAGGCAGGCCTTCCGCATTTTATTTGCAGCAGAATTCGGTCAGGACTCCGTGGGTGGATTTGGGATGCAGGAAGCCTATGTTGAGGTTTTCAGCTCCTTTACGAGGTTTTTTGTCGATTAGTTGGACGCCTTTGGCCGCGGCATCGTCCAAGGCTTTCTGGGTGTCTTCCACGGCAAAAGCAATATGGTGTATGCCTTCCCCTCTTTTTTCCACGAATTTGCCGATCGGCCCTTCAGGGTCTGTTGATTCCAGGAGTTCCAGCTTGGTATCGCCCAGCTTGAAGAAAGCGGTGCGGACTTTCTGGTCTTTGACCTCTTCGATGTTGTAACATTCCAGTCCAAGCACTTCCTGGTAGTACTTGATGGATTCGTCCAAGTTCTTGACGGCAATGCCGAGATGTTCGATGTGCGTAGGTTTCATGTCGAATGTTTTTTGAATGTCAGGGTCTGGCGGCCTTGCTGCGTGGCAGGGCCGGCCTTTTTGTGGTGCAAAGTTACAATTTTTGAAAGACAGTGCCGCCCGGCCGAGTACTTCGGGAAGAAATTCATCGAGATACCCGGCCGGGCGGCACTGTCTTTGGCTGGAAGGTGTTTGTCTCTCAAGCGTGCGGGTGAGCCGTTCCTACAAGACCACGAACTTCAGGACAGCCGTTCCTTGTCCTGTCTGCACGCGGGCGAAGTACACTCCTGCCTGCAAGCCGGATACGTTGTAACGGAACTCTTCGTAATCCAATCCCGCAGTGCTTTCATAGACAATCAGGCCGGACATGTCCATGATGGCGACCTGCCCGATCCGGTTGCCTTCCGCACGGATCCGTATGGTTTCCGCGGCAGGGTTCGGGTACAAGGACAGGCCGGCATCCGCCATGCCATCGAATTCGTTGGCAAGCGGTTCGCTGATGACGATATCGTCTACCATGAACATGAAAGCGTCTTCCGAAACGCATTGGATGGCCAGATGCACCTCTTTGCCGGCATACTCATCCAGATTGACTTCTACCATGCTCCATGCTTCGGCCGGGGCTTCCCGCGTCTGGCCTATCCGGACGAAGCTTTCCGTTTCGGCATCCGTGGCAGAAACCAGGACGTTGTATTTTTCCAGCCCGTAATCGTCTGTCATGCTTTTCACATAGAACGTCATCCGGGCATCCTTCCCGGGCAGCAGGAGCTTGGGCGAGATCAGCCAGTCGTCATTGGCGCCGTCCACGTACAGGCTGGCTCCGTAACGTTCACCGCTGCGCGGTGCGACGGCATCCCCTCCCGAAGCCAACAGTGAAGGATCGGTCTGGTCCGGGTTGAAAGCGATGAATCCGCAGGCTTGCCCCATGACCGGGAAACTGAAACTTTCCCAACCGTTGACGGGCTTTCCGTCCCTGTCAAGGCTGGTCCAGGCCGGGTTGAACCCTTCCGTGGCGAAATCCGCACAGTATTCGAAATCCATTTGGTAAGGATTGGCAGGTCCCCAGCAGGTCACCGTTTTGGTCACGGTGTCGTTGGAAGGTTCCTCATCGCCTTCCAAGGCCGTGAAAGCCGTCAGGATATACTGTTCGGACGGTTGGGACATGTCCGCTTCAAAAACCGCTTCACAAGTGGAATAAGGCGCCATCGTCAATGTCTGCGGTCCCAGGATTTCCTTGTTTACCAGCAGGTAGACAGGAACAGTGGCGGAATCGTATCCCCGGTTGGCCACTTTGACTGCGACTTGCTGGTTGGCCGTGAACAGGCCGTCCCCTTGCGGACGCAGGATTTCCTCGGCGGCCGCGTCCTTGGCTTTCAGTTCCGCGCCGCTCCCGAAAATAGCCCGGATGGCCGGGTATCCAAGACCCTGCTGCATGATGGGAGGATTGGTGGAGGTGATGCAGGCATAGCCATCAGTTGAGCCATCGGCCATCAGGATGAAACCTTGCGAACGTTCGGAAATCATGTAATCTCCCGGTTCCAGCCAGAATCCAGGTATTTCATAACGGGCAAAACCGGTTTCCGTACCGCTGCTGAACAGGCCCTCGTAAATCAAATCACCCAAGGTCTGGCGCTCGGCATCCCACCGGTGGATGCTCAGACGCACGTTCTCGCTGGAGGGCTCGCCCCATCCGATGGAAATGTGGGTCAGCGTATCTTTTTGGTTCAGGGTAAACGGGATACCTACCGCCAATTCGGATTCGGAGCCTATCACATGGGCGGAAGCGTTGGCGAACATCGCTTCGGTAACGTTGTCGTAGGCCATTTCGTCCGCCGTGATGAAGATGGTCCTGGCATATTCGTTGTCGGCAGTCATGTCTTCGCCTTCATGGCCCTCGATGCTGGCCACGATGCGCAGAGGAAGGGTGTCGCCAGCCTTCAAGCTGCTGAACGAAAGAGGAATCCCGACTTCCCGGATGTCGCCCATCGCGGGCAGTTCCACGCGGGCCGAGCCTGCCGTATCCTTGCCCGCAAGGACGGTCAGGACAGCATTGGCTGCTTCTACGCCCCGGTTTTCCACTTCAACGGTGGCCGAGAACGAAACGTTGGCCTGGACGGCAGGCATCAGGCGGGCCATAGGCATCCGGCAGGCGTTGAGCCTTATGTCGTAATCGGTGATGTCGGCCACGATGGCATTCCGGATCCACAGCAAACCCGAAGAGAGAATGGCAAACGAGTAGTCCCCCGATTCAGGGCAGGTGAAGGATACGTCCCCGTTCACGAATGCAGCCTCGTAAGCGTTCTCTTCATTCCATAAGGTATCGTAAGTGGACAGGTCTGATCCAGAAAGCCCGTACAGAATCTGGAAGCTTTCCGGCAGCTCGAGACCGAAAAACAGTGTCCCGGCCTTGTATTCCATGGTGAAGCGGTATTCCTTCCCCTCTTGCAGGGCCACGCAGCGGGAAACCAGCGGCAAGGAGTCTGCCGCCACGAATCCGTTGTTCACATCGTCCCAATGCCAGCTTTGGTTGTCCGCCCAGCCGGCAGCCTGCTGCGGGTCGGAGAAATCGGTTTCAAAGGGAGGCTGCACCGGAGCGTAATGGGTAACGGAAGCTTGAGCTTGATTGTTCTCCATATTTATTTCCGGCACGCCGCCTTCTATTGTCCCACTTACTTCCACTACGTAAATGGTGCCTTCAGCCGAGAAATCTGCCGGTGTTTCGAAGCTGACCGTCGTTTCTTCCCCGGCAGCCAAGGGACCGAAGGATTGGGAAACCGATTCCCCGCCGTTGACCGTGTAGCCCAGGCTGAACTGCTCGATGCCGGCTTTGCCTTGGTTGGACACCGTGGCCTGGATAATGTTTTCATCGCCCAAGCCGCAAGCCGAAGAGGGCAGGAGGATTTGGTCTATCTGCAAGTCCGGGCTGGGAGCGTAGCCGTCCTGGCCTATTTCCACGTTGTCGATGCGTATCCCGAACTGGTCGGGCATCGAAAAAGCATGGAAAGCAAAATAATAGTTCCCGGCGGCTTCTATGTCCAAGGTGTCGGTGAAGGTCAGGAACGGGTTCCCGAACCCGATGGAGTCGAAGGAAACGATGGTCTCCATGTCTTCGGGATTAGGCGATGTGCCGTACAAGACGGCCAAAGATTCCTTGTAGATGTCTTGCAAGGAGGAATAGTCGAACGCGATGTAGGCTTTCCCGGCTTCCAAGCGGATGGGGGAAAGGGTTACCAGGTAATCGTCCAAAGGATTGAAATAGCTCATGTCGTAACCGATCCGGGCGTGGCCGTCCTGATGCCAGGCCCAAGTCTCGTCGTTGTCAGGATTGAGGATGCGCCACATGTCCATGTCGGACTCCTGGCTGAAAGTGCAAAGGAAAGGCGGTTGCACGGGCGCAAGGTTCTGCACGAGGGTCGTCACCGAGTCGTTTCCCGGTTCTCCATCGTCTTGACAGTGCACCCGGGCCACGATGGAGTAAGTCTGCCCGCTTTGGCTCAAATCCGCCGGTGCGGAGAATGCATAGGTGGTGGAAGCTCCCGGTTCCAAGGTTTCGTCCACTTGCTCTCGGACTGGTTCTCCGCCGTTGACGCTGTAGGAAAGCTCGAAGGTTTCCACGGCTTGTTTGCCCTGATTCTCGATGGTCACTTCCACATTCTCGGCAGCGGACAAGCCGGGACCGGTGACCGGGGATGTTATCTTCATGAGCGCAAGGTCGTAAGGATGCAATTCATGGAAACGGCAGTTGTCGTGGGTGCCGGCTTCATCCCAGTCTACCGAGAAGATGTATTCCTTGCCGGCTTCCAATCTTGCATCGTTGAGACGGCCGTCCGGGCCGGAGGCTATGTAGATGATGCCGGGCATCCCTCCCGATCCCGGCGAAGGATTGGTCACGCAGGCATCGTATGTTCCCGCAGGCACCTCTATGGAAGCTTCCTGCCCGGGCATGATGACAAGATTGTCGGCAATGACTCCCGTGGCGTTTTGCGGAATCTTGTACTCAAAGGCTTCGTACAAGCCTTCCAGGCTTCCTTCTCCCTCCACGTAGAGGTGTTCGTCGATGGGAATTTCGTAACCGTAGGCCGTGGCATCGTCATCCAGGAGCACTTGGTATCCGGTACCGTCGCCCCAGTCGATATGCACGCGCAAAGTGACACGGGCGTTCTCCTTGCTTTCAAACGGGCGCACTTCGACCAGGCTGGCTCGCAGCAAGGACGTCCGGCTGGCTTGGCCGTGCTTGGCAAAACTTGCGGCCGGAGCCGGCTTTGCCGTTTCTTTGGCAGGAAGGTCTTGCGTTTTCCTTGCCAGGATAGCGTTTTTCCGGAATTTGTCGGAGTGGTTTACCTGCCCTATGGACAGTCCGATCAGGAGAAAAGCTCCTGCAATCGTGCAAAGAATCTGTTTCATGGTATGTTTTTTTGGTTAAGAAGTTGGTTTACGTGAATTGGTACCCCTCTGTTGTCCTGCAAGCGTTCGAGGATGCCATGTCTTTGCCTGAAGACATGGGAACCGGCCCCCTTGCTTGCGCATGGCCGGACGCATCTTATCCTCATCATCCTCGAAGCGGGAAGGTGTCAAAGGTATCAAAAAAAACGAAAAGCCGGCTTTTTTTGGTTTTTTATACTTCCGGGACTATAGTATGCCCAGTGGCATGTTATCGAAAAAAACACAGGACAAACCGGACATGTATTGGGAAAATTTGTAACTTAGGAAGCTTCAAAAAAAAGGAAGAAAAACATCATCTAACTGATTAACAAGACAAAATACATTTTTAACCTTTCAATCAATCCCAACGTTCCGATTAAATCGAGTACCCTGCCAAGCCGTTTTCTTTGCTTGGCATGGCCGAGGCGGAGAACCGGGTGGAGCGAGTCCACGAACACCTGGGAAATCTTTGTGTCGTGAATAAAGCTGCACACAAGCGGACGTGGAAACGAACATGAAAACGAACCAAAACCAACCCTATTTGATATGAAACATGGAAGAAGAGCATTGATGGGAATCTTGTTTCCGCTTTGCAGTTGTGCTTTTGCCCAATCCGGTTCCGATGCCGGGACGGCAGTGATTACCCTGGACGTACGTTTCGACTGGGGCGACGGGTCCGGATACCAGATTTTGCTGGATGCCGACCATAATGCCTATGACTCCTTGATTCCCGATTATTCCACCAACCTCTTGTCGGAAGGGGAAGCCGGAAGCTTGTATGCCGCGTTTGAATACAAGATGCCGGAAACGGCTTCCGGAAGCTTGACGGAAGGATTCTTCACCGGGGCAGGCCGGTGGTCGATGGAAGTTCCGGCAGGCGTTTACGATTACGTGGTGGCCAATCCCACGCCGGGAAGCGGTATCTGGGTGGCCAACGGGATGGACGGCCGTGGCAATGATTTCCATTTCGAAGCCGGTTACGAATACATTTTCCGGATTACCCGTCAGTTAGTGAACGGGAACGTCCGCGACTTCTGTGAACGGCGGGTACCCTCACCCATCGATCTGGCCGTTTCCGCCATCCTCTCTCCTTTGTCCGGGACGGGCCTGGATGATAACACAGCCGTGGTGGCGAGGATTTCCAATGAAGGCCTGGATACGGTTTCTTCTTTCCTTCTGCGCTATTCCATCGACGGCGGGAGCCCGGTGGAAGAGCCGGTGGAACAGACCCTGGCTCCGGAAGAAACAATAGAACACACCTTTGCCGTCAGAGCCGATTTCTCGGAGCTTCGCTCGTACAACCTGCAAGTGGAAGTGGCTGCGGAGGGCGACACGGTGGACGGGAACAATGTCCTGGAATGCGTCATCGACCATGTGGAGCCTGTCCCTGTCCCATTCAGGGTCGATTTCAACGATACATCGGACATAGGGAATTTCCGGATACTCGATGCCAACGAGGACGGGATGTCCTGGGTCCGGACCACGACCATATGGCCCGACGCGGACGGGAACGAGATGGATCCCGGATCCGTGTATGGAAAATACCTTGAAATAGCCTGCCCGTCCTCCCGCCCCATGGACGACTGGCTCATGGTGTTCCCGCCGGTAAGGATTCCGGCCGGAACCGCCCATATCGGATTCAATTACAAAGGAGGGTACGATTACAGTACCGAGCATCTGCAAGTCTGGTACGGGACATCTTCCAATGTGGATGACATGACCCTGCTGCGGGACCTGGACGGTTTCTGGGGAGGCGAATGGTTCTACAACGCGGCCAACATACAGGTAGAGGAAGAAGGAGATTATTACTTTGCTTTCCGGGCCTGTTCCGAAGCCAATTCCTATTCCATCATGCTGGACAACGTATCCATCGAAGCCGGTCCGGCTTCCGGGATTCCGGACCTGGTCATGGAGAAACTGCTCTTGCCCGTATCCTCTTGCGGCCTTGGCCAGGAGGAACGGGTCGGTGTCCGATTGAACAATGCCGGGGCCTTCGACATAACTTCCTACACCTTGTCTTATACGGTAAACGGGCAAGATACCGTTACGCAGGCTTTCACCGACACGATTTTCATCCAGGAAGCCCGGGAGGTCTGGTTCGATGTTCCGGCGGATTTTTCTTCCCTGGGATCCCGCTACGAAATCCAGGCATGGGGGATGGTAAACCTTCCGGAAGGTGCTTTGACGGAAAACCGGACGGAAGACAACGCGGCGGAAGGCACGGTAATCCATTATGTTCCTGCCGCCATGCCGCTCCATACCGAGTTTTCCACGCAGGAAGGCCGGGACGACTGGGCTTTCGATGCCGGTTCCTGGTATTTCGACACGACCTACGGCCTGTTTGCCAACACCGGCATGGACCCGATGCTTTCCCGCTGCGTGCGGCTTGAAGAAGGCCAAGGCTGCCGTTTTGCTTTCCGCTACATGGCCGGTCTGGAGTTCATGGGCATGTACCTTTACGAGGATTTCGATGTGCTGTACGGATTGAGCGGAACGGATTTGGCTTCGTGGGACACCCTGTTTTCGTTCAGGGACGAATATACGGGAAGCATGTTCGTGGATGCGGAGCAGGCTTTTGTCTGCGAAGCTGCCGGTGATTACAGTTTCGCATTCGTGCCCAGGGTCTCCAACATGACCCTGTATCTGGATGAAGTATCCGTGGAAGCCTGGGAGGAATACGATGTCCGCATGAACCTGTTCCGCGCCTATCCCCGTCTTATGCCTGCCGATCTGGCAAACGCGCCCTTCCCCGTCAGGGTGGAAGTGGAGAACCGGGGCATGAGGGATGTGGATTCGGTGCTTGTGACCGTGCTGGATGCCAGCGGGACGGAAGCCGGACGGGCCTGGATGGATTTGGGCGTATCCGGAGCTGTGGCTGGAACCGGATTCCTGGTAGATTTGGACGGGCTTGCCGTGGGAGACATGGATACCTTGACGGCCACGGTCTCGATTCCCGGGCAGGAAGACAGTAATCTTGACAATGCCTTGCTTTCGCCCTTGATGGTCACTCGCGATGAAATGGCCTACGACAGGATGGAAGAGAGCATGTATGCGGCCAGCCACCTCATCGGGATGGCAGGCCGGTTCGGCTGCGGTCTGCCGTTTTACCTTCCGGCCTCCGATACCCTGACAGGAATTTCCGTGGGCTGGGGAGCTGAGGGACCGGTGGAATTCGGTCTGTCGGTCCATGGCTGGGATGCCCAAGGGAAACGTCTTGGGGATTTGCTTTACGAAGGCTTGTTCGTCAAGGAAGAAGGTACCGGGCAAATCCGGTACGAGATGCCTGCCATGCTGCTGGACACGGGCTTTTACATGTTCTCGGTAGAACTGGACGGGGAATTCCTGGTAGCCGACCTGCAGCCGGGCGGCCTGCTGTATCTGACCTCCGTCGACCCGGTGGTGGAACAGACCGACCTGGGATACCCGGCCATCCGGCCTGTCTTCGGAGCCGGGGAACTTCATGCAGCCGACATGGAAGTGGCCCGTTTCCTGAAACCGGTGGATACCGGTCTGTTCGCGGCCAACGAAGCGGTTGTACTGGAAGTGGCCAACAACGGTTACCAGGAAGCCGAGGCCGGTATCCGGATTTGCGTGGACGGGGAATGGTCCGATACCAAGACCATCACCTTGGGCGGCTACAGCCGGCAGGAAGTCGGGTTCACAGCCGACCTGTCAGCACCCGGACGGCATGAATTGACGGCGGTTGTCAGCTGCACGGAAGACAGCGAAACAGCCAACGACACTTTGACCAAAATCATATACGGCTTGCAGGCGGTGGATCCCTATGTCATGGATTTCGAGCATTGCATGGATTTCGCCATCAGCAATTTCAACCCGGCCTGGACCAGCGTGGACGGAGACGGTGTGCCGACCCTGGGCTTTACAGGCGTGGATTTCCCGCATCATGACGAAGCTTTCGGCTTCATTGCCTTCAACCCGGCCTTGACCGATCCGGTCATGAACCCGGACGAGGCTCCTGAAATCCAGCCGCATGGCGGGGTCCGTTTCGGGGCTGCTTTCGATCCGCAAGGCAGCGGGCAGAGCAATGACTGGCTGATATCCCCGCTTCTGGAGTTGCCCGCGGAAGATGCCGGGATGCGCTTGTTCGTCAAATCCTATGTAGCTGAGTACGGGCTGGAAAAATACAATATCCTGGTGTCGGAAACAGGAAGCAATCCGGAGGATTTCGAAATCATAGGAGAAACCCGGGAAGCACCAGCCGACAGCTGGACGGAAGTGACAGTGGATCTGTCGGATTATGCCGGGAAGAGCGTGTACATAGCCATCCAGTGCGTGTCGGAGGATGCCTTCATCTTCATGGTAGACGACATCCAGGTTTCAAGACCGGCTGGCAACGAGTCCGGAAGTCTGTCGCCTCGCATGTCGTTGTATCCCAATCCGGCATCGGACAAAGTGGTATTGTTCTCTTCCGCACCGATAGAGAGGGCAAGGGTCTTTTCCACTTCGGGACATTGCCTGTTCGATGAGGCCTTGGCCGGTGGAACCGAATTTGTCTACGATGTGTCGGCTTTGGCCCCAGGCCTGTACCTCATCCAAGCATGGACAAGCCAAGGAACTGCCGTGCTGAAATTGATCGTGCGCTGAGGCAGCTATCAGGCAGGTTCCAAAATCAGGTCGTAGTTTCCCATCGGGAGCGCGGAGCCTGGCCGGTTTCCGGAAATGCATGGCAAACCATGCAAGGATGCGGGACAGGCCGGACGCACAGTCCGATGGGGAAAGCGGCCGGAATGCCTCACACTTATTTTCGAATCAGATTTATAGAATATGCCTAAACCAAAATAATTTGTTATGAAACATTCAGGATTACGAGCGTTTTTGACCGCTTCTGCTTTTTTATGTGGTCTGCAGGCCACAACCATGGCGCAGGAATCCGCTTCTGCGGTAACTCTGCCATTCAGCTGCG
The DNA here is from genome assembly GCA_944320465.1 of uncultured Bacteroidales bacterium. Classification (GTDB taxonomy): domain Bacteria; phylum Bacteroidota; class Bacteroidia; order Bacteroidales; family P3; genus Pullibacteroides. Next base: position 153,597 of record CALUHO010000001.1, read on the forward strand.
ATTTTGAAAACGGTACCGAGGGCTGGACGTTCCTTCAGTCGACGGCATCCCCCAACCATTGGTACCGAGGGAACAGCGTGGACGGAAATGACACCTATTGCTTGTATATCAGCAATGACGAAGGTGCTTCGAACTCGTACGACGGTTCGCCGACCGCTGTGTCCCACGCCTATTTCACCGTCGATATCGAAACGGCGGGCGAGTATCTTCTGGACTTCCGTTACGTCTGCGAAGGGGAAGGACAGTACGATTACCTGCGCGTAGCCTTGCTGGACGAAGCCCCGGTGACCGATGAACAAATCACATCGGGAACCCAGTATTCAGGGGATAATTACTGGACGGAAATGTCTTTGGCCTTTTCCGTGGAAAGCCCCGGGACGAAATATGTGGTGTTTTCCTGGCGTAACGACGGGAGCGGTGCATACGGTGGAGCGGCCATAGACGATGTGGCTTTCCGGATCAACGACTGCCCCGCACCGACCGATTTTGCCGCCGGGGCTATTGCTTACGACCAAGTCCGGCTCAGCTGGGAGCCTTACCCGGGGTTCGAGTCTTCGGTGCAGGAGTACAGGATCCAATACAGGCAAGGTGTGTCGGCGGCTTGGATGGATGCCGGGACGGTGGCTGGCGACCAGACCAGCTTCGTTGTGGAGGGGCTCTCCGAGAACACCCTCTATTATTTCCGCATCATGTCTTGGCGGAGCGAGGAAAGCCATAGCAACTGGACGGACGGGAACTGCTCGGCGCGGACCCCGTACTCCTGCCCGGCTCCGGCAAATGTCACCGGAAGCGAAAACACGGCAGACGGCACGTATGAACTGCAATGGGAAACCGATGCCGCCCGCAGCTTGCTGTACTACAGGCTTGCCGGGGAAGAAGAGTGGACCGATGTGGAAGTGACGGGAACCACCTACGCTATCCCGGTGCAAAAAGGCAATGTATACCAAGCCCGTCTCCGTTCCTTGTGCGGGGAGGGCGACACCAGCGTGCAGTATTCCGAAACATACGAATTCCAGACGGCCTGCGACATGGTTTCCGTTCCTTATGTGGAGCGTTTCGAGGAAGATTCCTGGTCTGGCAGCTATCTGACTTGCTGGACGATTCTCAACGTCAACGGGGATGAGGGCGTTTTCGGTTTCGGAGAAGGAGCCGGCATGTCAGGCAGCGGATGCGCCCGGTACCGGTATTCCATGTCGAACGCAGCCGACGACTACCTGATTTCGCCTCGGATCGACTTGACCGGGGTTGCCAATGCAACCGCCTCCTTCTATGTACGGGCGCATTCGGCCAGCTATCCGGAAAAATACAGCGTGCTGCTGTCCACCACCACGCCGGAAGCGGAATCTTTCACTACGGTCCTTTCCGAGGAAACCGAACTGGCATCGACCGAGTATGAAATGAAGGCGTTCGACCTTTCCGCATACCAAGGGGAACAAGTCTATATCGCCATCCGGGTGACATCCGCCGCGAACCGGTACTATCTGTACGTGGATGATTTCATGGTGACCACCTGCCCCGTGCCTTACGATATCGCCTTGTCGGAAGAAGCCGGGGCCTTGTCCGAATCTTCGGCCAAGGTAGCCTTCGCTTCATCCAGCAATGACAACACCTTTGAATACCGGATAGCGGGGACGGACGAGTGGACGGTGCTGGAAAACCAAATCAGCCCCGTGTCCTTGACCGACCTGATTGCGAACACGACCTACGAAGTGAGAATCAAATCGGTATGCGGTGAAGACGAGAGCCCATATTCAGCGGTTTTCAGCTTCAGCACGCCTTGCGCCCCGGTAGCCTTCCCTTTCAGCTCGGATTTTTCCGCTTATGGAGAAGGCAGCATCCCGGATTGCTGGACTATCATTTACGAACGCGGAAGCACACTTTGGGAACTGGAAGAAACCTCGACCGGGATGAGTCTGGTTTACGAGGGGGCCAACCAGCAGGTATGCGAGATAAGCACGCCTGTCATAGACTTGTCGGGAGCTATCCAGGAGCGTCTGGAGCTGGAGCTCAGTTATACCGGACCGTATACCACAGGCGGCACCTCCCCGATGGCCTATTTGTTCTTCAGCACGGACAACGGCATCACTTGGGATTCGATTGAAGGCTATCCGATGGTGGAAACAATCCTCACTACCATCAATATTCCGTTAGGAAGCCTGGTGGGAGATGCCCCGACGGTACGTTTCATGCTCCGGGGCGTAGGGAATTCCTCGTATTACAGCGGTTTCCGTATCTATGAATTCAATGTGCAACATTCGCCTATCTGTTTCCCGCCCGTGAACGTGGTAGTGGAAGACATCGAGGCTCACCGGGCCGTGATTTCCTGGACGGAACCCGAAAACGGAGATCCGCAATATTACCGGCTGGCTTATTATCCGGAAGAAGAGAGCGGAAGCCCGGTAGAAGTGCAGACCACAGGAAGGGAAACCCAGTACGAACTGACTTCTTTGGAGCAGCATACCACTTATACCGTGGCCTTGTCCACCATGTGTTCCACCGAAGGCAGCGAAGATACCGCCTTTGTGTTCCAGACACCGTATTCCTGCCCGGCTCCAACCGGTTTGCACAGCACCTTGGTGGAGACCACGCGCCTGGGCATCGCCTGGGAAGGGAGCGGCGGACCGTTTGAAGTGGACTACCGGGCCACTTCATCTGCCGAATGGATTCCGGCCGGCACGGTAGAGGAAAACCAGACCGTCATCGAAGGCTTGGAACCCGCCACGATGTACGACATACGTGTACGTGTCATTTGCGCGGAGGACGACTCCAGCCTGTACGCCACCCTCAGCGTGGCCACGCCTTGTGAAGCGGAAGCCGTGCCCTACGAAGAAACGTTCGAAAGCGCGAACCCCGAAACCGATCTGCCTCTCTGCTGGACTTACCAATGGCTTTCCAATGTATCGAGCCAGCAGCATTGGACGTTGCACGACGGCGAGGCGCAGAGCGGCGAGAGCTCCTTGCGCTTCAATGCCTATAATCTGGGGTCGGGAAGTTCCTCCTTGGCGATTTCCCCTGCCCTCCTCTTTGAGGAAGGTAGCGTGTACACGCTGGATTTCTGGGTCTTCCGGGATCCGAGGTGCACGAGTTCGACCAATTACCAGCTGGAAGGCGTGAAGGTCTTTGTCGGCCCCACCTATGATACGGCCGATGCCCTCTTGGTAGACTACATCCATGGCAACCGCAACCTGCCTCCGGCCATTCCTGAATCGGCCAGTGATGATTCCTGGTTCCATTACAGCTATACGCTGACAGACATAGCGGGCAGCAATTTCGTACTCCTGTACGGGATTTCCGAATACGGGTACGATATCTACATCGACAACCTTCGGATCAGCCCGGTTTACGAAACCGAGATCGCCTTGGCCGAGCTTGCCGGCCTGCCGCGTGCCGTGCCGGCGGAATTCCCGGTCCAGGTATCCGTGGTCAACAACGGCATTTCCGATTTTGCCGGGAATATGGATCTGGCTTATTCCGTGGACGGCGGCGAACGTGTAACGGAAACCCTGGCCTTCCCTGAGGATACACCCCTTTATCCGGGCACGCCTTACGATTATGTTTTCGCAGCCAAAGCGGAAGTGATGGAAGCAGGCAGCCACACGGTGGAAATCGCCCTTGTCAAGGAAGACGATCCCGTGCAGGACAACAACACCTTGGAAACCACGCTGACAGCGTACGACCCGGTTTCCCTGCCGTATGAAAACCTTTTCGACGGTTCGGCACCCCAAGGCAGTTATGCCGTGTCCGTGGACGGTAATGCGGATGGCGAACGCTGGAACGTGCTGGGAGGATACGAGGCACTGCAAATCTATGCCGAAGGGGAAGCCATGGACGACGACTGGTACACGCCGGGCATCGCCATGCCGGCCTGCGTCCTGGATTATTCGTTCGCGTACGGGGCTTTGGATGCCGGGAAGGTAGGCAAGATGGAAGTCTCCCTGGTGAAAGATTTCGGGGATACCTCGGCCTTGTTCCGGCTCGTGCTGGATTCCATCGTGGACGAGGCGGAGGAAATCCATGGCAGCGTGTTCGTCCGGGAAGCCGGCAATTACATGTTCCGTTTCCATGCCTTCAGCGATGCCGGCCAGAGCGGGCTTTCGGTATCGAACCTGCAAGTGGGCGGCAACCTGATGATGTTCAGGGAAATCCATGCCGAAATCTGTTCCGGCGACACCTATCCGTTCGGAGGCCGTGACTTGAGCCAGAGCGGAATCTATTACGATACCGTGGAGGTTGCAGATGCCGGAATGCCGGACACCTTGCTGGTGCTGGATTTGCAAGTGAACCCCTCTTACGAATTCGAGCTGGAAGAAACCATCTGCGCGGGCGACACCTTGCGGATAGGAGGCGAAGCCTATACCGAAAGCGGCCAGTACACGATTTCGTTGGAAACGGCCACAGGCTGCGACAGCATCTACCACATCAACCTGAGGGTGCAGGAACCGTATTTCTTTGAACTGGATACGGCCATCTGCGAAGGAACCAGCATCGAGTTCGGCGGCGTGACCTATACCGAGGCGGGGGAATACACCGAGACCTACGAGTCGGTGGACGGTTGCGACAGCACCTATCACCTGGTACTGGCTATCAATCCGCTGCCGGAACCGCCGGTTGTCGAATTGCTGGAGCCGGACTCCCAGGAAATCCCGCCTTTCCTTGAAGCGGCCACGCCGGAAGACTCGGTAAGATGGTATCTGGACGAGGAATGGATTGCAGAAGCTCTTGGCAAGCAGTACACACCGGTAGAAAACGGGACGTATTACGCCACGGCGGTGAACGGATGCGGGGAATCGGAACCGTCCAACGAGGTTGTGGTGACACACATCGTAGGTGTGGAAGGCCTTGCCGATGCCGATGCTCCCAAGGTTTATCCAAACCCGGTAACGGACAACTTGTATGTAAGGGCCCAGCAGGATATCTTGCTGGTACGGATGTACGCGCAGTCGGGCAAGATGGTGATGGAAGCCGAAGGCAGCAGTTTGCCGGAAATGTCTCTGCCGGTCGACTACCTGTCCGCAGGCACCTACATCCTAAAAGTCCGGACCACGGCAGGCTGGTTCACGTACAAGGTAGTGAAACAGTAAGCTTGTCTTGAGTCCTAATTAAAAAGAAGAGGGTGACCCGGAAACCCGTTGCCCGATGAAGCATCCCGGTCCACGTGTCCTTTCCGGGATTCTCTGTCGGAAAGCAAGCTTCCGGGTCGCCCTCATTTTGAACCCAAATCGGTCATCAGACACGCCGGGGCTTTTTTCCGATTGGGGGAATGAGGCTTTCGGGCATCTTGCCCGCTTCTGTCCGCATCCTGCTTCTCGCTACGCCTCGACGTAGCCCGCTACGCCTTCGGCCAGGCCAGAAGCATGCTGCATGACACAAGCGGGCAATCTCCCCAAAGTCTGATGGCCGATTTGGGTTGAATCATAACGCGATAGCAGTATGAAAAAACAATACGGAATATGGATGGCAGGCTTGTTGATGACAGCCGCCATACCGGTTCAAGCATGGAAAATCCCGGTAGAGGAAAGCCGGATCAAGAAAACGGTACTGGAAGAAGTCCGGATGCCGCAAAAGAAGGGAAATGGCCGGGCAAAGGCGGCCAAGGACAGGACATGGGGGGACAATATGTACGGAGGATGGTCCCGTTACGATGTGTACGGGGATTTCACCGACATCTTCGGCTTCGACATCGAAGACCCCACCTCTCTTTACGAACTGTCCACCGCTCCGGAATTGGTGGAGAACAACCATCAAGTCTGCGCGGCGGCCTGGGACGGGAAGCAGATACAGTTCGTCAGCGAAATATATTATCCCAGTTACGAACGGTACGTGATCGGTTACCGGGGAACGCTCGACCCCCTCACCGGGCAGATGCGCCTGCTGGGCAATACAGGCTATGCCTCGCAGGAAACAGGGAATCTTTCTTCCTTGGCCTACGACAAGACCAGCGGGAAGCTGTTCGGCTTGAATCTGGACGGGCTCCTGTACGAGGTTTCCATGCAGGATTCTACTTCAGCCTTGGTCGATACCGTGCGCTGGCAAGGACAACGTGTGAGCGGTTACTTGCTGACCCTTTCGGCTTCGCCGGGCGGGAGCCTGTTCTCGATTTCATCGGGCGGGTACCTGTACAAGATTGACAAGCGCACGGCCGAAGCCACCTTGGTAGGCCCGGTGGGCGGGGAAGCAGTGCAGGCGGCTTACCAGTCGGCTGTTTTCGACCAGATTTCGGGCGTGCTGTACTGGGCCAGGGTGGTCAGCGACGGGATAGATCTCTGCACGGTGGACACGCTGAGCGGGGAAGCGTCTTTCTATTCCGATTTCGGCATCCAGACCGTGGGCCTCTTCCATCAGTATTACGAAAACGCGGAAGACGTGCAGCCTTCGGCGGTGTCGGATTTGGCGGTGGATGCCGAAGGAATGCGCGTGCGGCTGTCTTGGATCAATCCCTCTTCCAATGTGCTGGATATGCCGCTGGAAAGCATTGCAGAAGCCAGGGTGTACAGGGCGGAAGGCTTGGGGGAATACCGTCTCATGGCCACGGTGGACGATGCCGGGCCGGGGATGCCTTCTTCCTGCCAGTACGTGGAATCCGACCAAGGTTATTACCGTTACGGGGTCACGGTAGTGAACGGGCATGGTTTGGAATCGCCCATGATGGAAGCGGATTACGGCCTGTATACGTATGAATTGCCTTATGCCACCGGTTTCGAGGACTCGGACGATGCCTCTCCCTTGGTGCCGGACAGCACCGTGGCTTTCGTGACCGACCCGGATCTGGTCTATGAGGGGGAAAGGTCGGCTTTCATTCCCCAGTTCAGCCGCTTGCGTTTTGCCGGGATGCCGTTCGAGAAAGGTTCCACCTACCGGATTTCGTTCACGGCCAGAGGTTACGAGGCAGGCATGGAAAGCGAAGGGACTCCTTTCCTCCGCCGTCCTTTCGCCACCTTGAATGTCCGTTTCAATTCGGACCAGGTCTATTACCCGGAAGCGAGCCGGAGCCTGGACTGGGCTGATGCCGCCGTCGATTTCTATGTTGCCGAGACCGGACGCTATACATGGGCGTTCACGACGAGCGTCTTTGATGTGTATTACGTGGACAATGTAAGGGTGGAGCTTCTGATACCCAATACCACGCCGGGCAAAGTGCAGGATGCCTGCGCGGAGAACGAAGGGACAAGCCTGGATGCAGTCCTGCATTGGCGCAACCCGGTCTTGACAGCCGGGGGTGATCCTTTGGAGGATTTGCAGGACGTGATTGTCCAGGTGGCGCAGTACAACAGCTTTGATCCGGACGAGATTGTCCTGGCCGACACGGTACCGGCTACCGAACCGGGCGGGCTTATGGAGCATTCCATGAAGATGCCTCACGACGGTTTCTGGAACTTCCGCTTTGTGGCCCGCAACACGGTGGGGGAATCTCCGATGGACACGGTGGTCCGCAGCGCCTGGATAGGCCGGGACACGGTGATGGGCTATCCGGAAGGGATAGAAGCCTTCCATGCCGGGGACGGGACAATCCGCCTGACGTGGAACCGTTTGCCGGAGACGGGGGCCCATGGCGGGGATTTGGACGGTACCGTGACCGGATACCGGGTCATCCGCATGGACGGGAACGGGGAATCGGTCAGCGAGACCGTGGTTCCCGACACCGTGTATGTTTCCGAACCTCTTCCCATGAACTTTTACACTTTCAGCATCAACGGGATACGAAACGGGATGTATGAAGGGGACAGCAATTCCGTCCGTCTGGTGGGCGGTCTGCGGGGCGGCCAGCGCGTGGTGGAAGACATCGCTTACGATGCCGGTTTCAGCGATGCTCCGTTCCATGTCTCCACGGAATTTTCCGACCAGTCTACGGTAAACCAAATCATCTATCCCCGCTCGGCTTTCCAAGAGCCATGCTTCATCGATACCTTGTACTTCTTCATGGAGCCGCCGGCCTTGAGTGTCAGCCAGAGAATCAAAGTCCATATGGGAACTTACCCCAAGGACGGCTTTGGCTATTACAATCTGGAGGATTGGGTGGCCATCGATTCCTTGTCCGAAGGATTTGCGGGGAACATCCGCTTTGAAAGAGGGCAGGCGGTCTTGAAAGTCCCGGTCGAGCCTTTTTTCTACGACAGGGAAGAGAATCTGCTTCTCAGTGTCATCAAAGGACAGCAGACGGCCCGTATGGATGTGCTGTTTGTCAATAATTCCTTTTACGAAGGCTACCGCCAAATCCATGACTACCATACTTCCGGCATGAGCGATTATTACGATTTGACGGGCAAACCGGTCATGGCAAGCCCGATGCAGATTGCACCGATCCTGGCCGTGAACGGCATGGAGGGCCTGAACACCTTGCAAGGCAGGATCATTGCGGTCAACGGGGATCCTTTGCGGGATGCCCTTGTCTCGGTATCCAGCCGGGAAGGCTCCGGCATAGCTTTCTCCCGGAACATAAAGACGGACACGGCAGGGCGTTTCTCTTTTGCCTATTTCCCGGACAACACTTATCAGGTGCGTGTTTCCAAAGAGGGTTTCCAAGACGTGGACACGGTGCTGGTCCTTGGCGGAGGGGAAGTCCGGACATGGGATATCACGATGGAAGCTTCCGCCAAGGTTTGCCTGACCGGGACGGTCCGGGGTCGGCAGTCCGAAGCGGTAGCCGGGGCGAGGGTTTCCATAGCCGGCATCGATTCCGTGCAGGCATGGACCGACGAGGCCGGGAATTTCCAGCTGGATTCCGTATACGGGGCAACGCGCTACACCTTATGCGTGGATCACGACCTGTACATGCCCTACCGAAGCGAGGTGTCCGTGGGAATGGAACCGTTGAACCTGGTGGATACGGTCTTCCTGACCTATTACCCTTTCCCGGTCCGTTCCCCGCAAGCGGATTTGACGGAGGACGGTGTCGTCGTGTCCTGGCAGAAGCCCTTGGCATCGCGGGGTAGCACGGAACGGAAGTATTACAATGAAGAGGACGGCGCGATTTGTTCCAGCAGCGAGTTGTCGGTGGGAATCCGTTTCACCCGGCAACAGCTCAGGGAAAGCTATGCGGACGGGCAGATGCTGACCGGCCTGGCGTTCCATGCCAACGACACCACGGCTTTCTTTTCCGCCGAAATTTACAGTGGGGATATGGAAAATCCGGTACAAGTGCAGGGTATCGGGTATTTGGCGGAAGGCATGCAACGGATTTTCCTGGACGAGCCCTTGGCTGTGGATACCACCAAAGACCTGATTGTGGCGCTCCATGCCGAAAGCGGATACGCAGGATGCCCGTTTTCCAAGGACAAAGGTCCGCAGCTGGACAACGGCTCCTTGATCAACCAAGGCGATGGCTGGCGGCAGATGTCGGACTACATGGTGGACGGGGAAGGCTATAATTGGATCATTTCAGCTTTCTTCGGTTCCGTTCAGGAGGTGGACGCGCCCGATGGCTACCGGGTTTACCGGGCTTTGAAGGAAAACAGCTTGGGAGGCTGGGAAGAACTGGGCCGGACGGATTCCGGGACGTTCTCTTTTTCCGATCCGGATTGGGAAGACTTGACGTATGGCGATTACCTGTATGCGGTGCGTTCGGACTGGTTCGACGGGAATCTGGGCGATTACAGGATTTCTTCTGTATTGAGCAAGGACATGTTCTTTGAGGTGACCGTGCAGGTACAAGACCCGATGAATGTGCTTACTTGGCCGATGCGTGTCGACATGTATGATGCTGAAGGAGGGGATGAGGCTTATTATCAGGAAGTGGCAGAAGGCATGGTGGCGGTTTTCGATTCGGTGCGCCGTGGCGATTACGGGCTGCGTGTGCAGGGAAGCCGCTATGTGGGATGGATAAGCAGGGTAGCTGTTGCTTCGGATACTACGGTTTATGTGATGGTGGAGCCGGTCGGCGCGGAGCCGCTACTGGAAGCCTCGCTCAATGTGCAGCCCAATCCTTCCGTGGATGGCTATTTCTGGCTCGATGCCGAGGGCTGGGAAGGCGCGGACTTAAAGGTGTTTGCCTTGGATGGCCGCGTGGTTCTTGCCAAGGAAGTCAAAAGCCGGGAAACGGAAGTGAATCTCAGTAACTGTCCTTCAGGAATTTATCTATTGGAATTGTCCAATGGACAGCGTGTGTCGCATCTGAAGCTGGTCATCCGGTAGACTACCGGACTGGCGCGTTCCGCGCCGGTCCGGTACTTTGGGAAAGACCCAAAAAAAGAGGGCGGTGTGTCATAATGAGCCTCCTGGCACACCGCTATTTGCATCCGTTTTGCAGGAAGGCTTCCCCTGCTACCGGACAATGAACTTGAGGCTTGTTGTCCCCTTGGCAGTCTTGATCCGGGCAAAGTAGAGCCCGGGGTCGAAGCCGGATACTTCGCATTGGAATTCCCGCTGTCTGATTGGCCTTGAATCGAAGACGACCCGTCCCTGCATGTCGGTCAGGACAAGCTGGAGAATCTCGGATTCCTGGGAAGAAAGGTGCAGCGTTCCGGAAACCGGGTTCGGGTATAACCGCAACCCGGCTGCGACAGATTCATCCTCATTGCCTGCATCCGGGAGGCAGAACACCTGCTTGCGGATTGTATCGTTGCTCCGGTCGGCATCGTTTTCCAAGGCAGTATAGAACAAAAGGTTGTAATGCGTGCCGGGTTCTGACAAATCGGCCGTGAAGCTGATTTCTTTCTGCTCTTGGGCATCCAGGATGACTTCTTGCTGGCTGGTTTTCCCGTTCACATCCAAGACCACGGTAAACGAGGCCGGGTAGGCGTTTTTGTTTTCTATTCTGGCGGAAACAGTCTCCTGCGCGGAAAAATGCCCGGAATCGGCCGGGCGGGTAAAGCCAAGGGCAGCCACATCGGGAATGTTTTCCTGCACGGTGCCGAAGATAGCCCGGATGCTGGGGAATCCTAAGTCTGTCTGCCGCATAACCGGGTCGTAGGAAGTCACATACAAGACCCCGCCTTCTTCCATGTCGGCGGCCAGGCCGAAGCCGGTCATCCGGACGGCGAACATGTACGCACCGGCTTCCAAGGCCAGATTGTCCACCTCGTAGGCAACCTGTCCCCTGTCAGGACCTTTGGCAAAGGTTCGGTCGAACAAAGGGGCGCCTATGGTCTGAAGGCTGTCGTTCCAGGGGTAGACAAGCAGGCGTATGTCTTTCTCTTCTTCTTTGGTCCAGCCCACGGAGATAGCCGTCAGCGTGTCCGGACTCGAAAGGAAGAACGGAAGCCCGAATTCGATTTCGGATTCGGAACCGACGGAATAGTAGTCCCAGTAGCTGTCCGGATTGTCCGGCATCCGGTCGTAGGCCAAGAGGCTGTCGTTGACACGGAGTTCCCAGATGGACAGGTTGTCGTTTTCATCGGCGTCTTTCCCTGCGATAGGTTCGATGCTGGCGGAAAGGCCTTGCGTGGACAATGGAAGAGGTTCCTTGATGCCCAGTTCCCATTCCAGGACGGCTTCGGTATCAAAGGCTATGCGGACATATTCTTCATGAAGGAGCCTTTCCCCGGCCATGATTCGAATCCGGGCGCTGTCGGCATCAGCGTATCCCCGGTTGGACACCGTGGCAGAGGCATGGAAAATGCGGTTCTGCGTCTGGGATACCGGAATAGCTTGAGGAAGGTCGGTCTGGAAGTTGCCGATTCGCAAGTCAACGGCTGGAAGCGTGTCTATCCGGACATTTCTGAAGCCCATACTGATAGAGTTTTCAAGCGGGAGGAAACAGAATGCGTAGGTTCCGCTGGCCGGCGCATTGAGCAAAACTTCATCCGCGATGAAGTCCAGGCTGTAGGCATCGCTCTCGGTTTTTACCGCTTTCCATTCCGAGAGAGGCTGCGATGTGCTTCCTAAGAGGATTTGGTAGGAAGAGGGTGCTTCCAGCATCTCCGAGCCGGCTACGTACTCGTAGGAAAGTCTGTACCAGAAACCTTCTTCCATGGTGAAACAGGAAGAAACCAGAGGTACGTTGGTGACGAAATTGGAGGCGGTGTCTCCGCTGATTACGTAAGTATCCACATCGCCGGGAAGCATATCGGATTCCATGTGGAACCGGTGCGGGAGCGCAAGCGGTTCGTGCCGCATGAGAAGCCCGGATGCGTAGTTGTCGTAGGTCTTGGCTTCGCCCGTGGCAGGGGTGATCCAGGCCCGGACCACGGATTGCCGGCCGGTTTCCAAAGGAAGTTTCCCGGAAAAGTGGTACAAGGTGTCCTGGCCGGCCCGGACAGCGAAGCCTACGGTTTCCCGGATAGTGTCTCCGGAACCTTCTATCGTATAGCCGACATTCAGGTCGGTAATGCTGTCCCCGCCGTTGTTGCGCAGGCCGATGCCCAGGGTCAGCGAGTCAAGCTCGCAGCCGGTCGCGGGAAGGACGAGCCGGCTCAGTTCCATCTCCACCGGAGGGACGTAGGTGGTGGTATGACGATCGCCGCGTTCGGCCAGTGAAACGTTGAACACATAGGTGAGGCCGGCCACGAATTCCATATCGTCCACGTGGCTGTAACCATCCCCGTCGTATACCGTGCTGAGACCAGGTGTCACATTGATAATCAGCATATCGTAGATTCCGGGATCCACGAGGATGGAATCGGAGCTGTTCTCGGCCACGAAATCCTGGTAGGTCATGTCGGCCCCTTCGGGTATCCTGACCGTGGCGGCTTCATAGATTTCCTCGATGTGGTTGTTGAGTCCCAGAATGTAGTAATCATCGTACATGGTGGCGGAGGGGTCGAGCAGGAGATGGTATCCGCTGTTGTCCTCCCAGACGGTCTCCACAATGAGCTTGACCGTGGCTTTTTCGGGGTTGCCGTTCTTGCCGATGGCTTTCAGGACAGGAGTCCCTGCCAATACGGGCAAAGCCGGCAGGAACAGGAGAGAGGCAAGGGCGATTGCCCGCCAGAATTGAGGTTTGAAATGCATAAGATTTTGGTTTTGTTGATTGTACGTTTTTTGTGCCTCAAAAGCGAGACGTTTTTCAAAGCACGTCCGCGCAGTCCGTATGCGATATCCGCGGAATCTCCCGAGTCGCGCAAGGGGTACTACGGCATGTATCCGCTATACCTCCGAGGCGGTAGCTGTCCGGAGATCGGTCTTGCGGGGTGTTGAAGCTCTTGTGCCGGCATCTTTTTCAGAACGAGGTCAGTTCATCGAAGTATTCGATGGCGGCTCGGTCGGTAAGCAGCGACAGGAAGTCGATGACAGCCCGGTTGTAGTCCTTTTCTTCATGGAGGTCGTAAATCCGCTTGTGGTGGGAAATTTCGGCATTCCCAGCCTCGTCGGTCTTGGCCAAGAGGCGGATCCAGTGCAGGAACGCTCCGCCCAATTTGGGGTAGACCGGGATGAAGTTCTTTTCCACGGCAAGCAGGCTTTGTGAACCGTAAAAAGTCTGGGCAAGGGCTTCGTACAAGGCCTCGATGACCAGCTTGGCGTATTTTTCATAATTCTTGAGCCGGGGATGCTTGTAGATATGCTTGTAGTTGAACCGCATCAGGAGCTTCATCAATTCGTAGATTTCCGGCGAGAAGCAAAGCCCTGTGTCGGGCGAGCTGTGCCTGCAGAGGTCGGTGATGAAGATGTGGATGAAGTTGGTGTTGTTGGCCGCTTCCACATGCGGGAATCCCAAGAGGATGTGTTCCAGTTCGTCCAATTGCTCCTTGGACAGGATGCCGAGTCTCTGGGCATCTTCCAGGTCTCGTCCTAAATAGGCTATCTTGTCGGCGATTTTCATCACGCAGCCTTCCCAGGTGTAAGGCTCGAAGCGGGTGTATTTGCTGAATTTGTGCAGGTCTATGGCTTCTTCGCGGGGGCGCAGCAGGGCTTGGTTCACCTCCCCGCAATGGGATATGATGCCGTCTCGCACGGCGTAGGTCAGGTTCAGGTTCTTGAAACGACCCTGGGTGTCTTGCAGGAGCTCGATGTCGTCCACCACATGCAGGGAGTTCTTTTCGTGCCAGAATTCGCCCAAGCCGTATTTGCGGCAAAGGTCGTCAAGGAAGACCTCGCCCGAATGCCCGAAAGGCGCGTGGCCCAAGTCGTGGCCCATCGCGATGGTGTAGGTGAGTTCGGTATTGAGGCCGAGAAAACGGGCTATCGTGCTGCTGACCGAAATGACATGGTTCACATGCTCAATGCGGGTGCAGATGCGGTCATCGTTGGTATGGAAGAAGACCTGGGTCTTGGATTTGAGCCGGGAGTAGGCCGAAGAATGCAGGATGCGGCCGTTGTCGCGGTCGAACTCGCTGCGGATTTCGTCGGGTTTGAGCGGTGAGGGTGTCTGGCGGCTGACGGCCTGTTCCCAATGGGGATGCCCTGGGCGCATGGCTTCGCGGGCAAAGGAGTTGCGGTGTTCCTGGATGTCGGTTTTCAAGGTGTCTGCATTTTATAGGGGCGGGGATCCATGGATTCCGGAAAAGAGGCTGTGCGATGGAAGCCTCTTTTCCGGCAGGATTCCGTGGAAACCCGATAAACTTGCAAATGTAATAAATATGGGTCAGAAACAGGGCATCCGGATAGGTTCGCTTGCAGTCCGCTCGCATGGCGGAAAAACCGCCTCGGCCCGATATGGGGTCAGCCTTATCGTTTTACGATTTTTGTCCATCCTCTTTGCCCGCTCGCGGTTTCCCATGCAAAGATGTACAAGCCGTCCGGCCAGCCTTGGCAGTCGATTTTGGTTTGGTTGGCATCGCCTTGCAGAATCAATTGCCCGGAAATGTTACGGACTTGCCAATTTTTTAAAGGCGTTTTGCTTTGATAGGCAAAGTTTCCCGATGCTGGATTAGGGAAAATGAGAAGACGGGTATACGGGTCGGTGTTATCCGTTCCTGCATCCGTAATCTTATCCATACCTTTGATTTTCAGTTCTTTGTAGTTATTTTCGTTGATGTCTTGTTTTACGAAAGTCCTTCCGTTGATTTCCACCGAATCGTTCACGGAATATTCAACACCGTTCACAACCAGCTTTGTGTCTGCCCAGATCCAAGCCAATTCATAGTTGAGGATATATTGGCCTGCTTCCGATTCCAGTGCCCAGACCATTCCGGGCAGCGGAGGATTGTCCAAAGGAGGGTTGTCTACATGGATGAGCTTGCCGGTGATTGTTTCCGGTCTTTGGTCTATTTCCACGAGGTTCAACCGGTATATCCCGGAGGAGAAGTAGAAAATCAGGTCGTTTCCGTACTGGGCGATATCAAAGGGATAGACAATCATTTCCCCGAAGGAAAACCATTCATAATAGAGGCATTCCCAGTTCAGGCCCTTGTCTGTCGATGCCCATACGTAAACTTCGGAATTGTTTGTCCCTGCAAGGGCGAACAAGGTGTCTGCCTGCGGATCCGTGAACAGCTTGGTACGGCGGAATATCGTGGAAGTCCAGCCGAATGTTTCCGAATTTATGATTTGCCATGTTTTCCCTCCGTCTTGCGATTTTCCTATCTTTTCGGTTCCGTTTCCTGCAAACCACATTTCTTCCGGATTTTCCGGGTTGAAAAGCACGTCGGTGGCTTGGCTGCCTTCTCCCTCCAGCCAGAAGGTAAAGGTCTCGTCCGTGTTCATGTCCATCCGGACGACGATGCCTTTATTGGCCGTGGAAGATGTCCCGGCCAGGAATATCACGTTGGTGTCGCTTGGGTGGAATTTCATCACGACCGGGGACAGGACGGAATCGGATATCTTGTTCCAAGTCCCGCCGAAATCGGTTGTCTTGTAAATGCCTTGGTTGGTGGCCAGCAGCACGGATTCCGGGTTCATCGGGTTCTGCGCCAGGCTCTGCATTTCCAGTCCGCTTGTTTGCGCGTTCAGCAAGGAGGTGGCGTCTTGGAAGGTCTCGCCTCGATTGATGGAGAGCAAAAGCAGGCTGTCCGTTTGCTCGTCCTGTTTTAAGCAAATCGCCATCATGGAATTGCCGGAATGTATGAAATCCAGGACAGGGCTGCCGGTCAAGCCGTATGTCGTGAAACCTTCGGGCCTTGTCATGTTTTTGGAATGGATGCCTGTTGCCATGGAGGCAAACAAGGTATCGTCAATGATTTGGAGGGTGGGCTGTATCTTGTTCTGATCCACGGATGATGCGGCGGAATACAGGAAATCCTCGGTAGAAAGCCCGGCGGCGATGGATTCTATTTCCTGTCCATTCAGGGCGAACCCGGTGAACAGGGCGATAGCTGTTAACAAAAAGCGTTTCATGGCAATGTTTTTTTAGTTTTTAACGTGTGTTCGAAATGGCTCTTACGTGTTAAAATTGTATTAATCTATTGGTAATTTGGTGATTGGGTGTAAAATTCGTGTATTTGTAGGCTCAAAAAAACGAAGGGACAAATCATTACCGCCATTTTCACCGAAGGCAAAATTAAGAATCTGTTTAAAATTTATTGCGATCCTGAAAAGGATGGATTTTCAGGGGGCGATTTCAGGATTTTGTTTGTCCATCGGGGGCTATTTCGGGTCTTGCTTGCGTTTTTCACGTCAGATAGCTGGGCTATCCTCCTTTGAAAAACGCGGCGCCATCCCTCGAAATCCCCTCCCGATGGCCTAAACAAATAAATTTAAACAGCTTCTAAGTAAAAACTTGAAGAACTCCTTCTTTGGGCAGGAGGATCGTACATACCCGTTGGCGGAATTAAATTAGTGCGTACTTGATTCTGCAATGGGCTTGTCATTGATATAGTTGACATATTGCGATACGGTCAGCGCACTGATTTTGCCAATGATTCTGGCAAACAAACCGCTTGTTATCTTGGCAGACCAGTTCCTGGTCACCAGGAACTGGTCTGCCAATTGCGAAAATATCGTTTCAATCCTCTTGCGTGCTTTGGCAAAAGGGATGAAAGCCGGTTTCCAATCCTTTTGATTCAGCCGATAGGGACATTCCAGCCTGATATGTGCAGTCTCAAAGAGATCGAGCTGCACGTCAGCCCCGATGTATCCCTTGTCCCCATAGATGGTGCAACCATGATACTCCCGCTTTTTTGCAGCGTTTTCCCCTGGCGGGACGACAGGCTTCTATCGGTTTGGAGTCCACAAGGAAGAAATCCTCACCGCCATCCATTTCCAAGGCTATCCTCTTGCGGATGGCTTCACACAGCCCTGCGATTTTCTTCCTGCGGTCATTGAATTGCCTGCGCGATATGAGATGGGGGATTGTCTCCTGGAACTCTTGCAGCTTGCAATCAAAAAGCCACTTTTCACTGTCGATGCTTTCCGATTCGACAGCCAACGACAAAGCCACGACCTCCAGATCCGAGAATTCGGGGATAGGGTCACGGCGGACGATATTCCCATGCTCATTAACAAGATTATGGGAGAATTGCTTGCATAGCTCGAGTATTCTGACGAATTTTGTGTACAAGTTGTGCATACGATGATTTAAACTTAATGATTCGGAAAACACTAAGTTAATAAAAATCAACGATATGCACAACTTTTTAAACGTATTTTCGCCTCAAATTAATTCCGCCAACGGGTAATATCAGTTGTTTTAATGAATGATTCCAAAGGCAACCTCCTCCTTTACCAGACCGAGGATGGACAAACAAAAATAGAAGTCACGCTCGCCAATGACACCGTGTGGATTACTGCTGACCAAATGGCAGAATTGTTTCAGCGCAACAAATCCACCATTTCGAGGCACATAAAGAATGTGTTTGAGTCCGGAGAATTGAAGCCGGATATGGTAGTTGCTTTTTTTGCAACTACCACACAACATGGTGCAATTAAAGGAAAGACCCAAACCCATACTACGGCTTTCTACAACCTCGACATGATTATCAGCGTAGGTTATCGTGTCAATTCCCACCGGGGTGTTCAGTTTCGTATCTGGGCGACACAAGTGTTACGAGAATACCTTATCAAAGGATTTGCGATGAACGATGACTTGCTAAAACGTGCCGGAGGCGGCAATTATTTCGATGAGCTTCTAAGCCGAATCCGTGATATTCGTTCGTCCGAAAAGGTATTCTATCGCAAGGTGCTGGAGATTTATGCGCTCAGCATCGACTATGACCCACGAGCGGAAGCTACGCAGATGTTCTTCAAGACCGTACAAAACAAGATGCATTTCTCAGCTCACGGACATACGGCAGCAGAGGTTATCTACCAACGGGCGGATGCCAACAGGGACTTTATGGGCTTGACCTCATGGACGGGCGAATTGCCCAAACGCACGGATGCGGAAATAGCCAAGAATTATTTGTCTCCCGAAGAACTGGACACGCTGAACCGTATTGTTAGCCTGTATCTTGACTTTGCCGAGCTTCAAGCTCAATCGCATAAGCCGATGTATATGAAGGACTGGATTCAGAAGCTGGATGATTTTCTGAAACTCTCCGGCAAAGAGCTTCTGACCCATGCCGGAACCATCTCCGCCGAGCTTGCCAAGCAGAAAGCAAATCAAGAGTACGATAAGTTCAAGGAACGGACGCAATACGAACTTTCGCCCGTAGAAATCCATTTCTTGGAGAACTTTGAGAAAGAACAGAAGAAATTGAAAGGAAAATAAGACAATAGCTAAAAGATAGAATTTTACAGTATCAGCAAAGTACGAAATACTGTAAACGATACTGAAACATTTCACAAAGAACAATGAGAACCACAAAAATACTTTTCCTCCTGACTTCGTCAATGCGTACCTCAAACTCATCAGAGAATAATGGCGCGATACGTTGATGCCGTTTCATCAGCATAGTTCGGTTGATTACCTGTTTGTTCTTGGGCAGTGTCATCTGTATTGGTACAATCGTCTGCGCAAGTGCCAAAACCTTGTCGATATTCATATTGACATTGGATAGTTTCAGCAGTCTCTCCAGTTCCTTATAAACTTTCAACGCCACAAAGCAGATGCATACGTGTGCCTTTATCCTGCGGTGGGTGAAGTGGAACATAGGCCGTATCTCTATCTTTGATTTTGAGATGCGGAAGGCCCTTTCAACATGCCACAAGTTGTGGTACGCGGCATATACCTCGCTTGCCGGATAGGCCAACCGCGCCTTTACCAGCTGCCGGAATACCGGATCCTCAATCCGGTTGAAGCCCACACTGTCAAACACACGGTCAAGTATCAGGTCTGCCCCGTTGATCGAGATGTTGGTAATACATGAAAGCATTTGCTCGGCATTCAGGCTGATGAAAGTGGCATGCGCCCCGTTCTTGATGGTTACTTGGCCGGAAGGTTTGGAAGAGGTGACATTGCTGCCCACCACGATTTCCTTGGCCACGAAGGTCTGGTCTGTGCTGATTTGCTGGTTCTGCACGTAAAGGACATCGGGGAGGGTGGAAGAAGCGGCGATGAACCTGTTCCAGCCCGTAGAGCTGCAGGGGCTGCTGTACAACAGGCTCGTGCCGGGTCTGATGCCGGAATACAGGCTGCCGTCCCGGACAAAGGGCTTGGCCGAGCCGAGGATGCTGAGGTCGGAGGCGGCGCAGACATAGCAGCCGCTGCCGATGACAATCTTGTGGCTGTTGTCCACGGTGACATTCCCTTTCAGCACCAAGGTTGAACCGGGTTCCAGCACGATGTCGTAGTCTGAAATAGTAGTGTTCTCCAGCCAGAGCATGCCGCCGCTTTTCACCCGGATGCCGTTCCACGCGTCGTCTTCCATCACGCATTCCACGTTCCCGTTGCGGATGTACAGCTGCCCTTCCACATCGATATGGCTTTTCCGGGGCATGTAGACATCTCCGGCTGCATGCAACCGTCCGGACTGGTTCACTTGGATGTTCCCGTAGCAGCGAAAATACGGGGATGGCCAGTACAATGGCTCTTCAATGAGCCAGTCATGCACGGGAAAAAGGTCTTCAGGTACGACTTCCTTGTCGAGCGTGGTGGACAGGGTATAGTGTATGCGCCCGATTTCTGAGGGAGGGATATACGAGCGGTTGTGTTCGCCATTGTAGGACTGGTTCATCAGGGCATGGGCGCATTCATTCGTTTCATAGTGTGAACACCAATGATTCAAGTTCAAAGAATGGCCTAATTCATGGGCGATGCCGGCCGCCAAGGAGTTTACCTGCATATACCAGATATCGTTTTCCCATGTCCACCCGTTGCGTATCGCTTCGGCACTATGTGGGTAGAGGTATTTCATCCAAATGAACTTGCAGAAATTGTCGGGGAAATGAATGCGTGGAATTTCAGAAGTGTTCGGAAATCCGGAGTAAGCATAGCCTTTGTGAAGAGGCTCCACATAGACTCCTTGTTGCCTTGCTTTGATGTAGGCCTCGTAGGTTTCGGCATTCTCCGAGAAGAAGATGTTTATGGCGCGGGGAATATCGGAATCGGCATCAATCAGTGCTTTTAGCTGGCTCAATCCGGGGTTTATACTTTCCGGAATATCTCCCCATTCCGACCATGCCCAGTACTTGTCATCGGCAATGTAAATCCGGTTGAAGGAGACTCGGATTCGGGCATCCTGCAGGAACGGGTCTTTCCAAGCGTAGCAGGCGGTATCCTCGCTGTCGGAGAAGTGGCTGAACATGTAGTTCAGCCTCTCCTCAACTTCATCCCACATCCGTTGTTTTCGGGATTGTTCTCTTGGTAGTTTCCGTTTCCCTCGTTGTCTTGCAGGAATACAAGGTTGACCCGAATTGGAATGTTGTCTTGGTATTGATAGGGTATGTACGGAAAGTAGTTAACGTTGCTTGTTCCGTCTTTTTCTCCAATCGAGATAGTGTTGCAATCAATTCCAGCGGGATGTATGTTTTGTCCGGATACCGGTATTGCCCATGCAATCATGCCGACTATATAGGCTATTATAGACCTATGAGTCTTCATGTTTTACTGTTTTATGAATTTGTTTTTTTCGCTTTGGCCCGTGTTGGAGAGCCATTCGAATATGTACAACCCGGCAGGCCAGTTTTGGCAGTCTATTCGTGTCTGGTTCCCGCTGCCTTGTAGGATTGTTTTCCCTGATATGTCGTGGATTGTCCACGATGCGATGGGTATCTCGCTATGCCAGGAAAAGAATTCGGAGGCAGGGTTGGGCTGGATGCGGACGGCTTGAGCGAGGCTTTGCTCTTCGTTGTCGCTCCGGTAGTTGTATACGATGGAAAAATAGCGGTAAACATGTTCCGAACCCATGGAATCGGGGATTTGAATATATAAGTCGCTTGTGTCTCCATCCCCCTCGGATACGTACCGGTACTGGTCTGGAATATTGCGGGGGCCGATGCTGTCTATGAATGCTAGGTATTGCGATATTGTCATGAGACAGACTTCGGAGCATTCGCTCATGTCAGCCTTGAAAGTGCCTATACCGGCATCCGGGTATCCACCGTAATTCCAATCTGTCAGCGCAGGTATTTCCATAGGGCTGCTCTGGAATAAAGTAGAGTCCCAGTGGATTCTTACCGGCAAGGCGGAAAGAGGTACAATCATGGAATTCATCGTCCCAGGGTAGTCAGGCGTGCGAGCAATCCATCTCTTAACAAATACTGGATTGGGACACAGCTGATAAAACCATGTGTATAGGTCTTGGATGGCGAATGCTCCGATGTGTTGGTTTGTGTCGGCAAAGGGGTAGTAGCTTGGACCGCACAGGAGGGAGTCGTAATCGCAATCGCTTCCATTCAGGCCGTTAGGGGAAACGCCCAATTCCAAGGTGTCCTTCTTCCCGTTGGCGAGGGATTCCATGTAGAGTTTGAAGGAGGATTCTGCTTCCTGCCCGGAGGCGACGTGGAGGGACGAGAGCGCGAGGGCGAGGATTGTTCCTAACAGAATCTTTGTTTTCATGGCTGTAAGTTTTTTCAGTCTTTATATAGGGAGAGGATGCTTTTCAATTACCGTTTGATGATTTTCTGGATTCCGTGGTTTCCCTGTATGTCTTTCCATGAAAGGAAATACAAGCCGGCAGGCCAGTCATGGCAATCAACTCGGTTTTGGCTGTCATTGCCTTGCCGGATTAATCTCCCAGAGAGGTCGAAGATTTTCCAATCCAGGATATCGGAGGGGTTCTTCCATGCAAGGATATCTTGGACGGGATTCTGCAAGATGGTCAGTGCCATTTTTCCTTGATTAGTCTGGGATTCAATGCCGACCGTGTTCCTCCCCCATATGTAGAATTTTTGGTATATGTCGAACATGCCGGCAGAGTCGGGATGGTATTCGTGGTAATAGGCATCGGTCGGGAAAAAAAGGTAAAACTGCTCCCTTTCGGCTTCATCGAGGATGTCCCATTTCGATTCCAATAGGCACGAGCCGCTTTCTTGCATCCATAGTTCCGTAAGCGCAGGGAACGGGAAATAGTCCGGCCAGCAACCCATGCTTCGTTCTGAGAGCATAATCCATTGGTTCTTGAATAGGGCAGAGTCCCAGGTCAATTGCACGGGCAGGGCTTTTTCAGGAAGGATGATACAGAGATCGGCATTCCATGCGGCAGTTCTTCCCTTGAAGCAAACCGCATCGGTCGGCTTGCAGAGTCCGAAATGTTCTACGCCGGGGATAATGAAGGCTCCTGTGTGGTGCAAGGTGTCTGCGCGGAAGTCTATGGCCGGTGTCTCGCAGGTGGAGTCGTAACCGTAGTCATACGATTCGTACCCGTTCGGGGAGAATCCTAATTCCAAGGTGTCTTTCTTCCCGTTGGCGAGGGATTCCATGTAGAGCTTGAAGGAGAATTCTTCCTGCCCGGAGGCGAAGTGGAGGGCAGAGAACGCAAGGGCAAGGATTGTTCCTGATAGAATCTTGGTTTTCATAGCTGTAAGTTTTTTATAATCTTTATAATTATAATGGGAGAGGATGCTTTTCAATTACCGTTTGATGATTTTCTGGATTCCGTGGTTTCCCTGTATGTCTTTCCATGAAAGGAAATACAAACCGTCCGGCCAGCCTTGGCAGTTGATCTCGGCTTGGTCATCGCTTCCTTGCGCAATCAATCTTCCCGAAATGTCGTAGATTTTCCAGTCCTGCAAGGGAAAACAGCTTCGGATGTTCAGGGTCGATGAAACCGGATTGGGGAAAATCGCCACAGGGGAGGATGCCTCTATGGTCTCTTCTGTGCCGATGGTGGCATCATAGCCCAAGGAGATGAAAAAGAGTTTATAGGCATGATCCTTGCCTGTCGAGTCTTCTATGGCCACATGCATCCGGATGCTGTCGCCGAGATGGGGCATGTAGAAGTAAGGGTATCCTATTTCATGCAAGAAATCACGGCCTCCTTGCACGAGTTGCCAAAGAGAGTAGATGGTCATGCCGGACATCCTGTCCATGTACCCATTGAAAGACAGGCCGGGTGTCGGGGCGTCAGGACGCCCTCCTGCCGCCCAGTCTGTAATCAAGGGGGATTTGGCGGCCTCGCTCGACAGGTGCACGGAATCCCAGGTCAGCTTCACGGGCAAAGTCTGGCAAGGAACGATGATATACATGTCCGTGTTCCGGAGTCCTGTGAATCTTTTCACATAAGGAGGATATACCCTCTGGTAACCGTCCCTGTTTATATCTTGGTAGTATGTCCCATTTGGCAAAACGTAGGCTCCTATATTTGCCGTGTCGGCAAAAGGGTCATATACAGGGTTCTGGAGCAAGGAATCCGGGTAAGGGTCACGAGAATCGAAATAGTAGGTGTCGGGAAAGATTCCAAGTTCCAAGGTGTCTTTCTTCCCGTTGGCGAGGGATTCCATGTAGAGCTTGAAGGAGAATTCTTCCTGCCCGGAGGCGAAGTGGAGGGCAGAGAGCGCGAGGGCGAGGATCGTTACTGATAGAATCTTTGTTTTCATGGCTCTTTTATTTTTTGGTGAGGCTGGTTTGCCCCGAAGGTTTGACAATGTTGTGTTGCTGGTTTCCGGCAGGACTCAACATCCTGCCGGAATGAACGAATGAATGGTTGGTTCTGGTTGTTTCAATAATCTTGGGTTGGTCTGGCTTTGTTCCTGTTTTGTTACTGAAGGAGGGGATTCCGGAAATCCGTGTCTGTGCGTTCTTCCTGCTGCCGAAATCCGGCCATGCGGGCAGGATGCATTTGCATTGGATGCCTCCGGGAAACCGGAACTGTCTTTCCGGACTGTCCTATCGGGTAACGACCATGCGCTTGGTGTCCTGCACCTGCCCGTTGACTATGAGGCTGTAGAGGTACATGCCGGGCTTCAGTTCTCCGGCCTTGAGGACGAGTTCGCCTCGGTGGTCGCTCAGATTGTATAGGGAGACTTCCCTGCCGTCGGGCTGGTAGATGCCGATACGGGCATCGGTCGTGCCCTCAGGCAGCTCGTAGCGGATGCGGGTTTCTCCCGTGGCCGGGTTGGGGACGTTCTGGAAGAGCCTGCATGGGAAACTGATGCCGTCCTTGTCGTTGCCGGTCGGCTCCATGAAGCAAGTATTGTAGCGGGGATTCTGGTACAGCAGCATGTCTCCCAATTCGCAGCAAAGCATCTCTTGCCGGCCGCCGATAGCGATCACGTTGCGGTTCCACCAGATGCCATACTCCAACGTCCCGATGCCCTCGACCCATATCTGCCTATAGGCTGTTATTGGATGCTGCTCCTCCAGGAAGTCGACATAGAGGCAACGTCTCGGCGTTTCATCGTTGGCAAAGACCGTATCCGAGACACGATTCACTCTGAAAGTCCACGTGTTAGAGGGGGGATATTCCCAATCTTCTTCCAGCCAGTTTGCCGACAGGGTATCGCCTGCTTCGAGGCCGAAATCGAGGAAGAGGTATTCCCTCTCTTCCCCTGCCCGGTAAACGAACACTTTGTCGCCTTCCTGGCGGTAAAAGTCATGGTACAATCCGCCTCCTGAAAAATCAGGGTTGTAATACCTGTATATTTTTTGGTAGGTTTTCCCATTGAGCAAGGTGTCTCCTTCCATGCGGAAGACCTCGGTATGGCTATACTCGAAATCATATCGTCCGGTTCGCAGCGACCATACCTTGCCCTCTTCCACTACCGGAAGCCCGCCCTCTTCCGCGATGCTTTCCCCTTGCGCCTGCAAGGCGGAAGGCAGCACGCTGATAGACAGCAGCAATGCATAAGTCCGTATTTTGGTACTCAAGTTGTTCGTTTTCATGGCCATTTCATTTTATAATGTTTATACTTCCTGTTTGCAATTCCATGCTTGCCCCCTTTTCCATTTCAAACGAAGCGGATTCCCCCAATAAGACACTGCCTTCGTTTGTCAGGCTTATGTGTCCGCCGGAACGTACGAAAATCTTCGCATGATTCAATTTTCCCCCATCAATAATCAATTCTCCCCCGTCGTCGTTGCAAAGTTAAGCATAAAAATGATTGATTTGTAAGTATTTTCGTGAATTTTTATTAGAATATTTGATATATTTTTTTTGAATATTTCAGAAATGGTAAATTGATTTAATCATTTGATATGTTTTTGTTTAATATGATTTTCATGCCCGAATGTTGTCTGAGTGTTGCCTGAGCGTCGTCTGAATGTTAAAACTGGCCATAAATCAGCTGGGGAGGCTTGTCTGTTTGCAGGGGATTGGTTTCCTTTGCAGAATGCAAGAAAGAGATTGATTCTTGGATAAGAAGATTGTTGGCGGAAAAGGGTAGCTGAAGCAGCTTGGCATTGCCTAACGCAAACATGGATTCGAATTTATGGACATGCATTAAACCTTAGGATATGAAAAAGCTTATACTTTTGTTTTTGGTGGGCAGTGTCGTGCTGGCGGCTTTCGTCTCTTGTTCCGAAGAGGAAGCTGTTGTTGCCCGCAAGGGATATGTTCCGGCAGTGGCTGTTGCCTTGGATCGGGATTCCCATGCAAAGGGGGGAGGCGGGTACTGGCTACAGACCAAGGCGGGTCATACAAAGGAAGAATGTGGTGGAAACTGTTATAAGGGAGGGCATAAAGATTGTCATGGATTCGGGAATTTATGCGATTTGGTCGGGGCGATAGAATTGGATCCCCCTCTATCTAAAGGTCCGGCTGTTTATAGTGCCATGGCTCGGTATCCCGAGGATTTTTCTGATGAAGAGGTGTTCCTCATGCCAGCCCGGTCTTTTGCGGTCGAGGGGGAGGATGAGTGGCTCAACGTTCCCCGGCAGGTATTTGAGCGGGATCCGGCTACCCGCTGTTTCCGTATCCAAGGGATAACGTTCACAAAAGAGCCATTGTATATAAATGAATAGAGGGCTTGGGGCCGATAACCAAAACCGTGCATAAGGTGGATAGGATGGGGATGTCCAAAGGGAGATTGCTTGTTTATGTATTGCTTTATGTTGCCGGGTGGTTTGTCTTTTATTGGTACTGGCGGCTGCATAATTTTTTACGGTCTTTCACAAGTCCGGAGATGGAGCATAATTCCTTCTGGATTGTCTTTGCCGCTGTCAATGTCTTTGTTTTCTTTGTGGCCAGGTGTTTGTATCGGCCTGAGACCATCAAGAAGTTTGTCCTGAGTACGTTGCTGTTGCTGCTGTCGGCCACGGTTGCGGAATATTTCTATGTAATACCTACGATCTTGTCACACTACCACCCTCGCGATCCGGCTAATGCTGCTGTATTTTTGAGAGAAGTCAGGTTCTTGACTTTTATCGGCATCTTGGTGCGGGATTTCATCATCTTTTCGCTGATTTTGCTGGGGCGTCTTTACCGGGATGCGCTGGGTTACAATAAGATCAAGAAGGAAAAACAGGCGGTGGAGAAGCGCAATGCCGACTTGCAGTTTCGGAATTGCCAGTATATGGAGCATGAACATTTCACTAATAATGCCTTGGCTTCTTTGGCGGGCATGGGCAGTGTTCTGCCGGAGGACGGAAGAAAGGATTTTTTTCTGCTGTTAGACATCCAGCGTTACAGTTTTTCCAAGATTCAGGAGGATTTTGTGCCTGTAGCGGAGGAGATTCGTTTTGTCGGCACGCTGTTGCGTTACTACAGTTCCCGGTATCCGGGCTTGGAAGTCGTTTGCGATATGGATACGGAGGATGTTCCTCCTTATTCCATCCCTCCTTTGCTCACGGAGATTCCTGTGTCCAATATGTTCAAGCATGGCATTACCGAGGCGGGGAAAGGCAGGATGGAGGTCGATTTTGTCCTGAGCGACCCTTTGTATTTCAAGATGGTTTGCCGGAATCGCATCCGGGAAGATTTGGTCCTTTTTGACAATCCGGCATCTAAGGGGATTTCCATTTTGCAGGACAGGCTCGATATTTTGTACGGGAAGTCGGCATCGTTCACTTTGGAGAGGGAGAATGATGAAATGGTGGCTGTGCTTAAAATTCCTTTTTGAAAAGGTGTTCCTTGTGATGTTTGATTCTTTGGTCGAATTGCCTTATCGCTTCTTTGATATCCTGTTGGAGCCGGATTGGGATTGCAATCCTTAGTTTCTCGGTGGCGTAGGTCGGGTTGCGGGGTATGATGTTTTTGAATCCATCGGTGGTGGTGTTCAAGAGGTTGGCGATGCCGCTTCGTCCGATTCGGAGGCAAATTCCCGGGCATAGGCTGTCTATCTCTTCAAACAATTCCCCGATGGTGGTATTGGGCATGATGAAGGGTTTTGGGGAATAGAGGCAATGCACGCTCAACCCCCGGAAGAGACGATTGGGACTTGCCATGATGAGCTGGCTTATGGGGATGCGGACGGGGACCAAGCTGTGGTCGTCTTTCGTTCTGTAGAGCGTCAGTTTCTGTTCTTGTGCATTCTGGAACAGTTTTGTTGTGTGGGAATATTCTTGGCTGTTTGTTTCTTGGCGTTGTTTGTATTTGACGTAAAGGTTCAGCAGTACTTGGAGGAGCTTGGGCGTGAGTGGTTTGTTGAGGGTGCCGATGACGGAGGCCTTCTCCCGTACAAAAGGAAAGCTTTGCCCCACGTAGACCGGATAGCCTGATATCAGGCAGAGGGGGATGTCATCGGGAAACTCCGCGATGCGGTGGTAGGTCAGTTGCTGGCCGGGGAATTCGATGTCGGAGATGATCAGATCCGGGTAGTGGTTCTGAAGGTAGGCGAGGGCATTGTCGATGGTGTTGAAAGAATCGTCTACATGGAATAAGTCCGATTTATTGAAGATATCTTTCATGGCGAGCATGGCTTGCGGGTCGTCATCGATTAGTATGCAGTGTATCTTGCGGGACATGGTATGTTTGCTGGGCAATGGGTATGAAAATTCTGGTTCAGGGCATGGTTTCCGGTATCTATGCTGTTGGGTTCAGCCGCCGGCGCGTTTGAATCGGTAGCCTTCCTTGGCGAGGATGTCGCAGGCCTTGTCCCGAACATCGCCTTGCAGGATGATCTCCCCGTCCTTGACCGAGCCGCCTATGCCGCAGCGGTTCTTGAGCAGCTTGCCCAAGGCTTCCAAATCGGCAGTGGCTCCTATGAAACCTCGAATCAAGGTCACAGTCTTGCCTCCCCGGCCTTTGGCGTCGCGCAGGACGCGCAAGTCCTGGCGGGAGGGTTCCAAGGTCTCGGCTTCGGGTTCTTCTTCGTATCGGTATTGGAAGTCGGGGTCGGTGGAATAGACCACGCCCACAGGTCGTTTCTTGTTCATGGATGTTTTGGGTGATTTGTTTCTTGCAGGCTCTTGTGGCGCGGAAGAAGAAACAGTCTCGCCAGGCCTGTTGGTATTATGGAGCGAAAGTACGAAATTTTTGCTTTGCAGATGAGTCAGTGTTTTTCAAAGTCTGATGATCCGTTTGGGTTTAAGCGGATTCTCGCTAATTTTGCAGTTTGCTTGCGAAAGCGCAAGTGATAAAGGCAAGGGGGATGCCGAATCCGTTTCTCTTGCTAGACATATAAAAGACATTGTATTATGGCTAATCACGAAGAACAGTTCAAGAAATTGGTATCCCATGCCAAGGAATATGGGTTCATTTTTCCCTCCAGCGAAATCTACGACGGCCTTGCGGCGGTCTACGACTACGGCGAATACGGTTCGGAACTCAAGAAAAATATCCGCGATTATTGGTGGAAAAGCATGGTGCAGATGCACGAGAACATTGTCGGCATCGACTCCTCCATTTTCATGCACCCCACTATCTGGAAGGCTTCCGGTCATGTGGATGCTTTCAACGACCCGATGATTGACAACAAGGATTCCAAGAAGCGTTACCGTGCCGACCAGCTGGTTGAGGATTATTGCGCCAAATTGGAGGCCAAGATCGAGAAGGAAGTGGAAAAGGCGGCCAAGAAATACGGCGATGCCTTCAACAAGGAAGAGTTCATGAGCACCAATGGGCGGGTGCTGGAGCATGCCAAGCGGATTCAGGAGATTTCCCATCGGATGAACCACGACTTGGAAGTGAACGATCTGGCCGACCTCAAGAAACTGATTGAGGAATTGGAGATTGCCTGCCCGGTTTCCGGTTCGCGCAACTGGACCGACATCCGTCAGTTCAACCTGATGTTTTCCACCAAGGTGGGTTCGGTGAGCGAGGATGCCAACACGATTTACTTGCGGCCTGAGACTGCGCAGGGGATTTTTGTCAATTTCCTCAACGTGCAGAAGACGGGGCGCATGAAGATTCCGTTCGGCATCGCGCAGACGGGCAAGGCTTTCCGTAACGAGATTGTGGCTCGGCAGTTCATCTTCCGGATGCGGGAATTCGAGCAGATGGAGATGCAGTTCTTCTGTGCGCCCGGCACGGAGATGGAATGGTTCGACTACTGGAAGAAGGAACGGATGCGTTGGCATCTGAGCTTGGGAATGCCGGCGGAGAACTACCGTTTCCACGACCACGAGAAGCTGGCGCATTATGCCAATGCGGCTACCGATATCGAGTTCAATTTCATGTTCGGCTTCAAGGAACTGGAAGGGATCCATTCGCGTACCGATTACGACTTGGGCCGTCATCAGGAGTTCAGCGGCAAGAAGTTGCAGTATTTCGATACCGAACGCAACGAAAGCTATGTGCCTTACGTGGTGGAGACTTCGATCGGGCTTGACCGCATGTGCCTCGCGGTGATGAGCCAGGCTTATACGGAAGAGAAGCTGGAGGATGGCAGCGAACGGGTGGTGATGAAGATTCCGGCCAAGATCGCCCCTTACAAGGTGGCTATCCTGCCTTTGGTCCGCAAGGACGGGATGCCGGAGAAGGCTCGCGAGATCCTGCATTCGTTGCAGCCGCTGTTCATGTGCCAGTACGATGAAAAGGATACGATTGGCCGCCGTTACCGCCGTCAGGATGCCATTGGCACGCCTTTCTGCGTCACGGTGGATACCGATACCTTGAACGGGGATACGGTGACGGTCCGCAATCGCGACACGATGCGGCAGGAACGTATCGGGGTGAAGGAAATTGCCGGATATCTGGCGGAAAAGATGGCCTAAGGCGAATTTTCCGGCTTGCCTGTGTTGTCGGCAGCGTGTTTGTTTGTGTGTTTTGGCGGTGGGTTTGTCGATAGGCGAGCGATTGCCGGCGGTTGGTTCCGGGCTTGCTGGATGCTTGTTTGCGGAATGTGAGTTCGCGTTGCGGTAGGCGGCGCGGTGCGGCTTGGAATCAGGTTTTATGGCCTGGGGAGCGGCACCGCGCCGTTTTTGTCTGGTTTGGATTTGTGACAAGAGATGAGAGCTTTTGGTTTGGATTTGTATCATGGCAATTGGTGATTGGTTTTGGATATGAAACAATTGCGGCGTTTTATCAGGGTGGCTTTATGGGGGGCGGCCGTCGTGTTTGCTGCTTTTATTGTGTTCCTGCTGGCGGCAGTAGCAAATGATTACCGTCCGGAAGATTGCGAAACGGTTTATGCCTATGCGGTGGATGAGGGCGATGCCGGTTTGGCATGTGTTTCTCGTCGAGGAATCTGGGATGATGTGGATTCGGCGGCTGTTGTTCGGTTGGGATGCGATGCCCAGGACGGGGAAGATGCCTTGGGTTCGTCGCACTCTGAAGCGGTGGTTGAAAATGATGCGGTGCAAATTGATGATAACTTGAAAATTGTGACTTGGAATATTGGTTATGGCGGCCTCGGCAGCAATATGGATTTCTTTTACGATGGCGGCACTCGGATTAGGGATACGAAGGCACGGACCTTGGAAAATCTGGAAGGTGTCTTGGCGGAAATGAAAGCCATGGATGCCGATATTTACCTCTTGCAGGAAGTGGATGAGTGTTCCCGGCGGACATACCGGATAAACGAGTTGGCTATGCTGCAAGCGGTATTCCCGGAATATCACCTGTATTTTGCCTGTAATTACCGCTCGTTCTTTGTCCCGATACCTTTGCGTTCGCCCATGGGCAAAGTGGCCAGCGGCCTGGTCATCCTGAGCCGTTACCGGGCGGAAAAGGTGGAGAGGCTGGCTTATCCGTCCCGTTTCCCTTTTCCAGTCAGCCTGTTCAATCTGAAGCGATGCCTGTTGGCGGCTACGTTCCGCTTGCCTGACGGGGGGCTGCTGGCGGTAGGCAATACCCATAATACCGCTTACGATGCCGGCGGGATGCGTGAACAGGAAACGGGGTTCCTGGCTTCTTGGATTGACAGCCTGCAAAGCCAGGGCGTGAAAGTGTTGGTCGGCGGCGATTGGAACCAGTATCCGCCCGCCTATGTGCCCGGAGAAGACGAGACGGCCAATCCGCATTTTTCCGTGGCTCCTTTGCGGTTTTCGGCTTTCGATGCCAACGGGCGCATAGTCTATGATTCTTCAGGTAAAACCTTGCGGTATTTGGATAAGCCTTATAGTCGGAATTCCACGCTTACGGTGACGGATTATTTCTATGTGTCGCATTCGCTTTCTTCAAGCGATGCCCGTCTGTGCGGGAACGTCGGCTTCTCCTGTAGCGACCATCGCCCGGTGTGCATCACGGTATATCCGGACTGAACTGGCTGTTTCTCTTCATATACATTCGTTGGTAGGAAAATCGCTTCCATACGCAGGTTTCAGAAGCTGTTTAAAATTTCTTGCCATCCTGAAAAGGTTGAATTTTCAAGGACCGGTTTCAGGATTTTGTCTGCCCATCGGGGGCTATTTGGGGTCTGGCTTGCGTTTTTCGCGTCAGATAGCTGGGCTATCCTCCTTTGAAAAACGCGGCGCCATCCCTCGAAATCCCCTCCCGATGGCCTGAACAAATAAATTTGAACAGCTTCTCAATAGTTTTGGAAAATCCAATAACCGATCTTATTGCTTCCGTGCCGACGGATAATAGTGGCATTGCGTGGCAAGGCTATGTGTTTTTTAGCCATCCTGTCTGAAATTCCCATGCGGTTCCCGGTTCCAGTGGCAGTGAGCCATGGATTTCCCCTGATAAGTGCAAGGATATCCCACGTTGTGTCTGCCTGTTGCGTACTTGATTCTATTTTTTAACCTTGTCAATTTTTAGAGGACAGTAGTGAAAAGCAGTTTATTGTCAAAACTTGAGTAGTTTTGGCGAGCAATCATTATATTTGCAGATATAGCGAATTATTATTGCACGTATGCAATACGTTTTAATATGGGAGCAAAAAGATAAACCGGCTAAAAATAGTATTGGTAGAACAAGGGAAAACCGGGAAATGGCTGGCGGAACAGTTAGGAAAGAACGAGGCGACCGTTCCGCGCTGGTGTTCCAATGCGACCCAGCCTTCATTGGAAATGCTGATGAAGATAGCGGAAATTTTGGAAGTGAACGCAAAGGATTTGATTAACAAGGGCAAATTCGATTCATTGATATGGCTAATAAGAATCTGAACAAGGCAAAAGAAGCCAAGAAAGACGAATTTTATACGCAACTGGAAGATATCAACAACGAGTTGCGGCATTATCGTGAACACTTTCGCGGTAAAACAGTGTTATGCAACTGCGATGACCCGCGCGTGAGCAACTTCTTCACCTATTTCGCTTACAACTTTGAGTTCCTTGGATTGAAGAAGCTGATAACCACCTGCTACAAGAACCAAGACATTGACCTTTTCAGCCAGAACAAGAGCGAACAGGCCGTTTACCTGGTTTATGAAGGCGACAAGAACGGCGACCATATACCCAATGCCGAAGAAATAGGCGTAAAGCCGCTGAAAGGCGACGGGGATTTCCGCAGCAAGGAATGCATCGAATTGCTCAAAGAAGCGGATATCGTGGTGACTAATCCACCGTTTTCCTTGTTCCGCGAATACGTGGCGCAACTGATGGAGTATGACAAGAAGTTTTTGATTATAGGGCATCAAAATGCCATCAAATACAAGGAAATATTCCCTCTTATCAAAGAGAATAAACTATGGTTGGGCTACGGCTTCAAGGGTGGAGCCGGGCATTTCATTTCACATTATGAAGACAAGGCTACTGCTGGTGACCATCGTGAAGGTATGATTCGGGTATCCGGTGTTACTTGGTTCACCAATTTGGAAATAAAGAAGCGGCATGAAGATATTATTCTTTATAAGCACTATACACCTGAGGAATATCCTACGTATGCAAATTATAACGCAATCGACGTATCAAAAACTGCTGATATTCCTTGCGACTACGATGGACTGATGGGGGTTCCTATTACATTTATGGATAAGTACAATCCCGAACAATTTGAAATCATCGGAATTGCAGAAGGTGATTCTGGTAAAGAACTAGGGCTTGCTCCTTTTGACAGAAAACTTAAAGAGTTAAACAAAAGTTTACGGGATGGTCAACTGTTTTATATGGTCAATGGCTATCCTCAAAAGCCATTCACAAGAATTATAATCCGCAAAATCAAGAAGTAATGAAAGCCGAAGAAATCATAGAATTGTTCCGCCGGTTTGAATCCATCGCAAACGAATATGAGGGTGTGGAATGTTGGAGTGCAAGAGAACTCTCTACTTTACTGGGCTATGCACAATGGCGTAACTTTGAGAATATCATAGAGAAAGCCAAAGCGGCATGTGAAAATGCAGGGCAAGAAACAGCATACCATTTTGCTGACGTCAGCAAAATGGTTACGCTCGGTTCTGGCTCTCAGCGTGAGGTGAATGACTACATGCTGACGCGCTATGCCTGCTATCTTATAGCACAAAATGGAGATCCGCGTAAACCACAAGTAGCATTTGCGCAAAACTATTTTGCGGTACAGACACGACGGGCTGAACTTGTGCAGAAGAGAATATTGGAACATGAACGTGTCATGGCACGTAATAAACTGGCAGAAACGGAAAATCGTTTATCGGGTATCCTTTATGAGCGCGGAGTGGATAACAAAGGATTCGGTATCATTCGTTCTAAAGGTGACAAGGCTTTATTTCATCTGGATACGGCATTGCTAAAACGCAAGTTAGGAGCTCCCGGCAATCGACCTCTGGCAGACTTCCTTCCGACAATCAGTATCAAAGCTAAGGATTTTGCTGCGGAAATGACCTCGGTAAATGTACTGCAGAAAGATTTGCACGGACAAGAACAAATCACTCGTGAACACGTGGATAACAATGCCGCCGTAAGGAATATGCTGCTGCAACGTGGAATAGTTCCTGAGCAGTTGCCACCAGGAGAGGATGTAAAGAAGGTGGAACGGCGATTGAAGTCTGAGGAAAAATCATTGACTAAGAAGCAAAGCGCAAAGAAAACTTCTAAAAGAGGAAAGGAGTAAGATATGCAAATAGAATTGAAGTCCATAAAAATCTGTGATTTGATTGATGGATATGTCAACGACCCCGATGCCGGAGTAAAAGGTTATCATGGCAAGTTAGACATACGTCCACCCTATCAACGTGAATTCCGCTATGACGAAAGGCAACAGCAAGCCGTTGTGGAAACTATCCTCAAAGGCTTTCCCCTCAACATCATGTACTGGAGTGTAGATGAGGATGATCATTTCGAAATGATTGACGGGCAACAACGTACCCTCTCGATATGCGGATTCCATACCCACGACTTTCATATAGTTGACTCTGAGCGGGGTACACTCTATTTCTCCACGCTCACTGATGAGGAAAAAACTAAGTTTCTCAACTACGAACTGACTGTGTATTTTTGCGAGGGAACAGACAAAGAAAAGCTTGATTGGTTTCGGGTTATCAACATTGCAGGAGAGAAACTTCTCGACCAAGAGCTATTGAACGCTGTTTATGCCGGGCCTTTCGTGACGGATGCACGCAGGCATTTTTCAAAGAATGGATGTCCGGCTTATAAAATGGGAGCCGACTTCTTGAATGGCAATGCCATAGAGCAGGCATACTTGGCGACTATCTTAAAATGGGCCGCTCGTCATGACGGTGTAGAAAGCGTGGACAAATACATGGCACTGCATCAATTTGACCCGAATGCCAATAAGCTATGGGCTTACTTTGTATCTATCATCACATGGATACGTTCCACATTTACCAAATACCGCCGCGAAATGAAAGGCTTGGATTGGGGAGCCATGTATGATGAGTTTGGTGAAAATGTATATGATACAGCCGCTCTCGAAAAGCAGATACACGACTTGATGGAGGATGATGAAATCATGAAGAAGTCCGGTATCTACCGTTATGTATTAAGCGGTGACCTGCGCGACCTCAGTTTCCGAACTTTCGACAAAAAACAGAAGCGTGAAGCCTACGAACGGCAACAGGGCATTTGTGTCCATTGTGGCAAGCATTTCGAATTGGAAGAGATGGAGGCCGACCACATCACGCCGTGGAAAGAAGGCGGTACAACGGTGGCAGAGAATTGTCAAATGCTTTGTAAGAATTGTAATAGGATTAAAGGAGGAAGATAAAATTATTAACAAAAATCAGAGATGGAAACAATAACTCTTGAACAACTTATTGAAGAAGGAAAAGATATAAGAAAAACAATCTCATATACATGTTAATTCTGTGTCTAAGTTCTTCTTTAATGAATGTCTGGTTTCTTAGTGAACAAGAAGCAAACAGCTGCTCCTCCCAATAGTTGACGCTGAAATTGTCAAAAGAACGATGCCGTGAATGCGCTATCTGGGCTATGTCGCTCTTCAACTTAGTGATGAGCTGTATTCCATCCACAAAGAGTCTTTGGAAGAGATTCTTTCCGATGCGGCTTGAGTCCGAAGAACCATCCCACGGAGCATTTCTCCCTTTGAGTGATTCTCTTGGATGCCTTATGGATATGTATTCCCTGGTTCTTGCAAGCAGCAAAGTAGTGCTGTCCACAAAGCTGATGCCGGTGCATTTGCCCCAAAGGGCTTTCTTGGTGGACAAGCCTTGCTTTGGTGGGGTCAGGGCAGCCGCATTAAAATCGTTTGCAATAACCAACTGTTTGATTTTCAATTAGAACCGTGCTGGAAAATGCTTGTAGGCTAGTGCAAAACGATGTTGATTGTTAATCTGTTGCATTTTGATGCGGTTTCCCTGTCGGTGGGATTGAGGAAAAGTTCTGAAATTGGAGAAATTGTGTATCTTCGTGGCGGCTTTTTGGTCGGAGAATGGAACGAAAGGATTGCTTTTCAATAACTAAGCGATGCCGGTAGCTCCAGTCCGATAATTCAGGAACACGGTGCGAATCCGTGACAGTACCCTCTACTGTGATTCTTGTAGAAGCCGGACATAATGCCACTGTGTAAGAGGAAGGACAGTGGGTGAGATGCAAGCGCGAGCAACGCAGCAGATTACCCGTCAAAGTAATCGAGAGAAATCAAAGCGGTTCTCGAAGGAAAAGACGGGTGAGATGCAAGGCGCTAAGGGCGAGGGCGAAGGAGCGTACTTATGTACGTGACAGAGCGCGAGACCCGCAAGCAACGCAGCAGATTACCCGTCAAAGTAATCGAGAGAAATCAAAGCGGTTCTCGAAGGAAAAGACGGGTGAGATGC
>CALUHO010000002.1 GCA_944320465.1 uncultured Bacteroidales bacterium
CTTCGGCTAGGCCAGAAGCATGCTGCATGACACAAGCGGGCAATCTCCCCAAAGTCTAATGACCGATTCGGGTTAAAAGCGCGAAGATACACATTTTCTGAAAAGCCGCCGGACAAGGCAATGGAAAGCCTATAAAAAAGAAAGGCCCGGAGCATAGCTCCGAGCCTTCCGCAATGGAAATCCAGAATCGTTACCGGATAACCGCCTTGAGAACAACCGCTTCGTCACCGGCAACCAAACGCACATAATACGTACCGGCCGGCAAAGCCTGCAAATCAAATTCCTGAAGACCG
This sequence comes from uncultured Bacteroidales bacterium, assembly GCA_944320465.1. Taxonomy (GTDB): domain Bacteria; phylum Bacteroidota; class Bacteroidia; order Bacteroidales; family P3; genus Pullibacteroides. The sequence goes on from CALUHO010000002.1 coordinate 294, forward strand.
GCTGTCAAGACGCTTTGACCTATCATCCGACCGGCGATGGAATACAGCTGCATCCGGCAAGCTTTCGGCACCGAGATATGGAAACGGCCGTCCGAAGGATTCGGGTAGAGGACAGCATCGGCCACCGAAGCCGGAAACTCATTGCCAACGCCCTTGACTTCAAAGTCTTTCATAGCCTTTTCGGATTCGCCCGTAGCATAAACCGCCACTACGGCAGCCGTATACTCACCATTGTCCAAGCCTTCAAAAACATAAGTAGTCTCGGTCAGGTTTTCAGCTTTCAGTTCTTCGCCCAAGTATACCTTGTAGCTTTCCGGGCTAAAGCCTTCCGCTGCTTTCCATGTCAAAGTGGCATTGCCTCCATCGGCGGTCACTTCTACCGAAACCGCCAAATCCACCGGCATCGCCTCATCGCTGATTTCCACCGTGGTTTCCACCATTCCGGATTTCCCGCTGGCATAAACCGCCACTACGCCCAAGTCATGCTCGCCGCCGGCCAGATTCTCGAAAGTATACGAAAGCTCGCCGGCTTCCACTTCTCCGGCAAGTACTCCGTCCACATAGAGTTCGTAACCGGTCGGATTGGCCGGAGCATCCCACTGGTAACTCAAATCATCCAGCTGCAGGCCGAACAGGTACTCCGACTCATAGCGGATGCCTATGTATTTGGCATCTTCCGGTATCTCCACGCTGACCAAGGACCAACCGACCGGAGCCATCAGGCCTTCATAGCCATCCACCGTCTGGAAATCCTCCAGTCCGGCTCCAGCGACGGAATAAACCACGCTGTACACCTCATCGCTGCTTTGCGCACCCCGCACATAGAACGAGAACACGCCACCGCCTTGCCGGACCGGACGTACCACATAGTCGTTGTTGGCCTCTCCATCCAGCCGGTACATGGACAGCAGGCAGCGTTCGCCCGAATAAGCCGGCCAGCCCAAGGGTTCAGGCATCGCCTCGTTGTCGTTATAGACGATGAAGCTTTGCTCTTCCTCCATGTTCGGCCAGACGAAAGCCTCTTGGGCCGAGGACTGCATACCTCCTTTCTCTCCGCCGCCCAGCAGAATCCATTCGCCCAGACCGTCGATGGCAAAATCCGGGTAGGATTCAATGTCATCGCTCCAGTTATAGGCATTGACGCCGTATGTCAAAGTGGCATCCTTGCCATTGACCGAAGCCGAAAGGATGATCGGATCGGTTATCACTTCCTGCAACGCGATTTTGACGGTGGAATCCTCAGACACGCTGACATCCGACACAAAACGCTGATGATAAGGCAATTCTACTACCAGCTCATAAGCACCGCGCCATACATCGGCAATGACCGCTTTGCCATCCGCATCAGCCACCGCCGAATAGGCATCGTCGTCATTGGCCAGCAGAATGGATGCACCTTGGGCCGAACCGGCCGGGGAGGTGATTTCGAAGGCCAGATCCATTTCCATGTCCTTGTTCAGGACATTGGTGCAGACCGGACTCGACAGATTGTCATGCTCCGTGCCAGACCAATCGGCCACTACCGCATAGACATATTGCCCGAAAGGCAATGCAGCATAGTTTTCATCCATGTATTCCAGCTCTTTCACAGACTCTTGGGTCAGAAGCTCGTACTTGTCGAAGGCCGTGTCTTTCAACCCCCGGTAAATCTTGTATCCGGCAACAGGGTCAACGGAAGTAGCTTCGTCCAAAACCTCCAACGCCAGCAAGACATTCCCGGAAGCAGAGCCGAACAAATCGGTCAGCTCATACCAAACCCCGGCATACTCTATCAAATTACCTTTTCCGGCAACGCCACCGCTGCGGGTCGCCGCGCAGGCATAACCTTGGTTCGCGCTTTCCGCCACTTCTACTATCAACCAAAGCTCCTTCTCCAAATCAATGGAAACGTCTTCCGTCACATCAGCATAATACCATTCCATTTCCACCACATCCTTGGCGGAAACCGGGCAACGGAACAGTTCACGAGTGGTATCCTCGCAAATCACCAAGGTATATTGTGCCGTTGCAGAACCCGGCACGAAACCAATCCTCAACACGCTGCCCTCAGCCAGACCGTAAGCTTCCAGATCTTCGGGAGTGAACCTCTGGGCATAACGGAACGCACTCTGCTGATCTATGGCCATACGCTGGTTGCCTTCACCATCCGGAGTCCAGCTGACCGTAGCCGTATTGGCAGGCCGGAGCCACTCGACATGAGCCGCTCCCTCCTCATTCACCGAGACAGATGCATAAGAAACCGGCAACGGATAGTAATCCATTTCCACATCCAACGTGCTGTCCTTGCCGCCAAGATCGAGATTCATCGAAAGCGTCTTCATGCCCTCCTTGGCAAAACTCAAGGCATAATCCGACGGGCCGTAAATGTTTTCCAAATGATACCGGCCATCTTCGCCTGTCGTATCCTCGAACACTGCCAGACCTTCGGCCTTCACCGCCACGCCGGAAAGCGGATTCCCCAGCACATCGGACACCGTACCGCTCAATTGGAGTTCAAAGGCTTCCAGCAACGAGATTTCTTCGGTCACGGTCGATCCTGCCCCGTCTACCCTGACGGCTAGAGGCTCGTTGGAGACGTACCCGGCTTTCCTCGCCACAATCAGGAATTCGCCTGCGGGCACGTAGGCGAACGAGATCCGGCCTTCGGCATCGGTACGCAGTTCCAGATCCAGATTCAAGCCTTCCGTTCCTTCAGCCTTGCAGATACGGACCAGAGCATCCTGCAACGGGCTGCCCGTTTCCAGATCCTTTACCGTGATGTTGATAGTACCCAGATCCGTATTTTCATTTGCCATCATGGAAACAGAAGAATACTTTGCCGAAACAGTGGTAAAACTGTTGTAGCTGCTGACCGTGTCAAAATCGATGGACGTGCTGGGCATGCGGTACTTGATCATCGGGTACTCGGTTTCTCCCGTATAGGCTGCGGCGGCAAAGGCCGCAGGCTCCTGCATGGGCTTCACGAAGTTCAGCACGATGTTCCCTTCTCCCGGATAATAGTAGCCCGTCAACGGGATTTCCACGGCATTCTCCCCTGCCTTGAACTGGATTTCTCCATCGTAAACCAATGTCAGGCTGTCTTTTTCCACGAAATCCGGTTCGCTCAGGTACCCGCCCGTGAAATATTCCATCGAGGTCGTCCCCATATAGATCTTCAGTCGCTCGGAAGCAGTCCCTTCGGCCGGCGCCGTGGCAAACAAAGTCAGACGGTCTATGTACATAGGACGACCCGGAGCAGGATACAAAGCCTGGGCGAAACCGGAATTGGCCTCTTCCGTTTCCATGAAAAGGATATTCGGCTCAACCGTCAATGCCGGGTCCACATTGTGCAGCCAGGCATAATCCTCGTAGCCGCCCAAGCTGGCTATCTCCCGGCTGTCTTCCGTCTCCCCGTTCCCGGCTGTCAGCACAAAGGTGTGGAGGCCCGGTTCCAGGACAGTGGTAGTGCATTGGAAACGCCCGGATGCTTCATCGTAGGCAGGATCGGCCGCCGCCACGCTTTGGCCGTTCTCTTCCAGTCCATAGGAAACATCGCCCACATAACCGCCATTCGCACCGCTTGCCGGCCGCCAGCCAATAGTAACCGTCCCGTCCCCGTTCACTGCAGTGTATACAGTCGAGGGCAAGGCCACTTCGTCGACACCGACAAAGCCGGTACCGAGAGGTATCGTCGTACCCCAGAATTCCTCTTCGTAATAAGCGTAGTTCGGGCAGATGCCTGCTTCGTTGTAAGCCCTGGCCCTCACGTAATATTCTCCGGGTCCGCCCTCAATGTCGATGGTGTAATCGGCCGCTTCGCCCAATTGAATGCCCGACTTTATGGTATCGGCCATAAACTCCTCGAAATATTCGGATTGGCTGTATTCCACAATGATGCCGCCCAGCGATTCCAAAGGTTCGCCCCCCATGCTCAGATCCGGCGCCGTCATATCGAGGACTACCTGCATCGCGCCTTCATCCGCTGCCATGGCGGAATTGACAACCAAGGTGCCAGGGACATCCGGACCGGCGATTTCCCGCATCCCGATATTATCCAAATAAATAGGAAGATCGCCATTCAGGCCAAGGAACGAGAAGGTGAATTGCCTATCCTCCGCTGCCGTGAAATTGAACATTAACGGAATCCAATCCGCAGACAAACCCGTGGACATGGCCGAAGAATAGTCATTATCCATCACCAGATACAGGGCATCGTAGTTCGTGGCACCCGGCGATGCAACGGCAAACGAAACTTCGTATGTGGTTCCTTTCTCTACCGGAATCCCCGACAGGATCAGTTCCCGGCCGTCAGAATTGTAATCGCTGGTCAGCTTGAACGACCATTCGCCTTCGTAAGCCGCTTCCTGCGTCCGTTCCATGCCTCCCTTCCCCAAGGGGTCGGAAATAGTCAAAGCGGCCATCGCCTCCGTTTCATCAGCTTCGAAGCCATTGGCATACGGTAACGTGATTTCTATCTGGGTCGCCTGCGCCGTAACATAGGCAGACGCATTCCCCTCGGCATCCTCCACCCTGACGGCATAGGTCTGCAATCCGCTTTCAGAAGTGGCATGCGTGATGGTGCAGACCTGCCCGGGAACCGGGTTATCCAAAGTTTCTTCCAACTCCAGCTGATTCCCGTTCAGACGGTAAAGTTCCGCCTTGGCCAAGGAAGCCAAAGCATTGCCATTCTGGTCCGTGGAAGGAGCGGAGAACGAAGCCGTCAGCTGGCCGGCCTTCCACGACAAGGCAAGGCCTTCCACCGGCATCGGTGCCGGGTCAACGTAATAGACCGAAGCCAAGGACGACAACTGGTAATAACTGTCGGTCAGCTTGGTGATGGCAGCAGTAACCTTGTCCACCGTGGCAATACCCACTTCCGATCCGTCGCTCGGTATATAGTTCCATATTATCCGATTTCCCGCATAATCGTAGGCGGCCGTCTGCCCGTACATCCGTCCGCATCCGCCACCTCTATGCCGGTGCTGCCCACTGCAGTGGCCTGGCCGCTTTCCTTGTCCACCGAATAAAGGCTGCCGTCCGTTCCCAAACCGTACATCTGGCCTTCCTTGTCTATCACGATGGAAAAAAAGTAACCGTCTGACGGCAAGCCGGTCACGAAAGCCCCTTGGGCCCCGATAGCCTCCGTTCCGGAAAAAGTAAACGAATACAAATAATAATTTCCCGTAAACGCCGTACCGGCCTCATTGATTTCAGGCGTATAGACCCACATGGTTTCCGTTCCATAGTCGTATGCCGCCGTGCTGGCATTGAGGACGGCCATGAGAGACTCGTCCGAAACCGTCCATTGCTCGGCGCTTCCCGTTGCCGGGTCAAAGGAGAACATGCCATAGATGGAAGTTCCTCCATAAGGGCTGTCATCGCCCCATAATCCTATAGGACTTCCCAATCCATGTACCCATGGTAGGATACAGAACACTGTAATTACCTTGATAAGGGAAGGACAAGAGTTCCGGTTCCCCCACCGTATTGCCTTCCACGCTGAATCGCATCAGCATATTCCCCGACTGGGTATAGACCGCGCCCATGAAGTTTGAAACCTCGCCGTCGCCGGCTTTCATGGAAAATCCTCTTGAAGCCGGATTCTGCGCCTGAGAATAATAGACCTTTGCCCCATCCTTCAACAAAGGCTGGGCGGATTCCTTATTCAAAAGAGGCTTGCCCGGCATTTCCTTCATGTCCCGCAATGCCGCTTTCGACAAGCTCCTCAATGACCTCGATTGAGGATTTTGCAGAACCAGATTTCGGTTCTCTTTTACTAATTCTTGCTTGCTCGGAGGAAGTGCTTCCTTGAACCCAAATCGGTCATTAGACTTCGGGGAGATTGCCCGCTTGTGTCATGCAGCATGCTTCTCGCCTAGCCGAAGGCGTAGCGGGCTACGTCGAGGCGTAGCGAGAAACAGGATGCGGACAGAGGCGGGCAAGATGCCCGAAAGCCTCATTTTCCTAACCGAAAACAGCCCCGGCGTGTCTAATGACCGATTTGGGTTGAAACCTTCTTGTGCCACGGATGGTAAAACCATACCGGCACTAAAGAGCAAAGACATCAAAATAACTTTTACCTTTTTCATAAATAGGTTTTTTGGTTGAACTTTCCCTGTTTTTCGTTTGGATGCAATAAATAACATGCAACTTACTTAAGGATTCCTTTTTCTCTGTAACTATTCAATTTTAGTCAATACTCCGTGAACAAACAGTTGTGAGGATAGGCGTTTCTCTATACAACAGCAAATGAATCCTGGATTTTTTTAGATTTGCCCTAATATCCAATCAAGAATCCATATTGGACACTTCTCTCTGCCCCCAAATAAGCCTTATGGATAACACCACTCACAGCTTCCTCCATCGAGGTCCTGAGGAATTCAGGAGAACAACGTTTCCAACTGCCGGAAAATCCGCTTGGGACTGCGGTTTTCATATAGAATGGCATGAACTGCCTCGAAAATAGGCATCGCCACTTGGAAATTCTGCTTGATGGCATGAACGCTGCCCGAAGCGTAATAGCCCTCTGCCACCATTTTCATCTCCAAGATGGCTGACTTGACCGAGTAACCCTGCCCGATCATATTGCCGAATGTCCGGTTACGGCTAAACTGGGAATAAGAAGTCACAAGGAGATCGCCCAAATAAGAAGCAGAATTCAGGTTCCGCTTGATATCGTGCACTTTTTCCAAAAAGACCCGCATTTCTTCAAGCGCATTGCTGACCAGTACGGAGACAAAGTTGTCGCCATAGCCCAAGCCTTTGGCGATACCGACCGCCAAGGCATACACATTTTTCATTACAGCCGCGTATTCTATCCCGTAGACATCATCGCTGCAACGTGTCCGCACATATTCGCAAGAGAAAAGCCGGGCTATATGTTCGGCCAACTCTGGATTGCGCGAAGCCGCTGTCAAGTAAGTGAGACGATTCAAAGCGATTTCCTCCGCATGGGACGGCCCGCTGATAGCCGCCAGATTTTCTTCCGGCAGGCCGAAAGCATCCCTCAGGTATTCGCATACCACCTGATCGTGTTCAGGGATGATGCCCTTGATGGCTGAACAAACTTTCTTTCCTGCCAACATGCCGGCGTTCAAGCTTTGCAACACCCCTGGCAAATAAACTGCCGGAACTACCATCACCAAGGTATCGGCTGCCTTGACCATCTGATTGATGTCGCTGCTGACATGCAAGCGTTCCACCGGAAATTCCACCGCCGACAAATACAAGGGATTGATTCCCTCCGTCTGCAAGCCTTCCAAAATTTCAGGCTCCCGAACCCACCAATAAAGTTCCTCTTGGGTGTTCAGTAATATTTTGGCGATAGCCGTAGCCCAGCTTCCGCCTCCAATGACCGCGACATTCTTATTCATAGCTGGCAAAAGTAGTAAATTCCCCGCAACAGGAATCAATTCCCGGAAACAGACCCGTCCAACAGTTCCTATCCGATTCCAAATTTCCCGGCAAACACGTAAAAACTGCAAAGCATACACTGATAAACCCAAATCGGTCATTAGACACGCCGAGTCCGTTTTTGATTGGGAAAGTGAGGCTTTCGGGCATCTTGCCCGCCTCTGTCCGCATCCTGATTCTCGCTACGCCTCGACGTAGCCCGCTACGCCTTCGGCTAGGCGAGAAGCATGCTGCATGACACAAGCGGGCAATCTCCCCAAAGTCTAATGACCGATTTGGGATAAATGAGAGAAAGAGAAGAAAGAATTGAAGAAAATGGAAGGATATGTCCAACAAAAAAGCGACCTTGTCAGAATATTCCAACAAAATCGCTTCTTTTAGGAAGGGGAACTTCAGCCACTTCCCTTATCAACCACTACCCGGTAAAACTGGCTTTTTAGCGGTCAGATACAAGGCGCGCGGAACTGAACCGGAGCGTACTTTTGTACGTGAGGATGCGGTGCAGTTCCGCGCAACGAAGTAGATGCCGCTAAAACACAGTTTTACAATCCAAGGACGGATTTGCCCTGAACAAAATAGATATCCTTGGCAATATCCGCCGCCGCAATCCTATCCAAATCCTGCTGCAGCTCTGGCGAAATCACGCTCTTTGTATCAATCCACTCCTTGACTGCTTCGTAATCGCCTTCGGCCTGATATTTCAGAATCTGAGCCATCAACGAAACCGTAGCCTCTTTCATCTTTTCAACATCCACGGTATAAACGCCCTTATCGGAACGAGTGAAAGCGCCGTTGTCCTTCATCCAATTGAAGCAAAGCATATTGGCCTTGCCATGCGCACTGGCAGCCCCGAAACGTACCGAACGGAAAATGCCGGCAAAGAAGGTGATGTAGTTCCTGTCCACATCGGCATCGCCCATTTCACCTTGCTTATGCAGCTGATCCACGATATACAAGCCCATGATGTCAGCCTTGGCTTCTTCAATGGTGGAATAAGTTTCCATCAAAGCCGAACGAACCGTACCCTGGCCGTTAATCGTGTTCTTTACGCCCAAGCCATGAGCCACTTCGTGGAAAGTGACGTTTTCAAAGAAACTGTTGAAGTCCACCATTTCCTGCTGTTGCGGGTTCATGACAATTTCCGAAATCGGCATCAGGATTTTGTCGAATTTAGCCTGCATCGCATTTTTCAACTGCAACTTGCGTGTGCCTTTCTGGATATGGACGCGTTCATCGTTGGGCAGGTTGATGGCAATGGTCTTGCTCCCCGCGTTGCAATCGCCACGGTAGAGAATCACATCGTACACATTCAAATCAGAGTCCGTACCAGGCATCTCTGCTTTGTATTTCCCATCTACCGGCAAACCTCTTTGCAAATCAGGCAAAAGTGACGAGAATTTAGCCAGCTTGGCACTCCATTCGGGATCCTTGATCAACAGGAAAGACTCGTAAGCAGCCTTGTAACCGAACATGGCATCTTCATAATTTTCAATAGGTCCTATCACGAAGTCTATTTCGGATGTCTTGGCATCCATCCACGCCAGATCGCTTTCAAAATAATCATCGGTACGCAGTGCCCGGGCGCGCTTGGTCAGATAGTCCTTGAACCCGGCATCGGTAGCCAAGGCAGCTGCCTGATCCAGCAAAGAAGCCGCCTTTTCAATTTCATTCTTGAAAAAGTCATGATACCAGATGACTTGGAGCTTGCCTTTGTCGTCCCGGCGAATCATCGTGTAAAGAGAAGTCTTGTTGGGGTCTTTCAAGGCCTCGAATTCTTCCGTAGTCATTTCGCCCGGATAGAAATTGGCCCCCAAAGGCTTCTGCACATAACCATTGATGAAGGGCTTGTTCCCGTCCAGACGATCCCAAGGACCATAGTTGATTTCGGCAAACTTGCGCAATGTGTCGTTCTGGATGGCGGACAGGAGCTGGTCTTTGTTACCCGTGAAAGCCTGTTGCCAGAAAAGATCGTTCATGATATCGGCAGCATCGCAAAGATAGCCCATCATTTTCCGATCATTGTCGCTGAAACGGCTAAGATCGGCTTTGAGTTCAACCCGGGCATATCCCATTACAGTGCCATCATCGGCTTTCGGCTGGGTTTGCTTGTTACCACAAGAGCTCAACAAAAGAGCACTGATACCGGCAAATAAGAAAACTTTTTTCATATCCCACTTTTTTAGTTTGTTTGATTCTCTCCTACCTTATATACTTGTTTCAATAGCAACTCCTTTCAATGCCAACCTCCGGCAATCCGCCTTGGCCTCTGGCAGCTGGAACAAAAACGGAATCATCCTCCGTTTCTGCTTTCATTGGGCAAATGTAAGAAACTGTTTCATTTTCTACAATTTTCCCAAGCATTTTCTTTCCTGAAACGTTCCGAACCCGCTCAGGCTCTATTCATTCCATCTTCATAGACAAGGCCTCCTTGTTCTTTGCCGTTACAGGCTCCTCTGCCGGGCATCCATCTTGATAAAAATAAAAAGCAGCAATGTGAAAGCCCAGAGAGAAGAACCTCCATAACTGAAAAATGGCAACGGTATCCCGATGACCGGCAGCAACCCTATCGTCATGCCCACATTGACAAACAAGTGCAGGAAAAAAATCCCTGCCACGCCATATCCATAGACCCTCGCATAGGGGCTTTTCTGCCTCTCGGCCAACCGTATCAAACGCAATAGCAAAAACAAATAGGTTCCTAAAAAAAACGTACAGCCTGCCCAGCCCCACTCTTCCCCAACCGTGCAGAAAATGAAATCCGTACTTTGTTCCGGCACAAAATTCAACTTAGTCTGGGTTCCTTGCAGATAGCCTTTGCCCCAGACCCCCCCGCTTCCGATGGCAATCTTGGACTGGTTCACATTGTAACCTGCGCCATGAATATCCTGTTCCTTGCCTAAAAGCACGTTGATACGTGTCTGCTGGTGGGGACTGAGGTGATTGAATGCGTATTCCACCCCCAATGTATACAACGAACACGTCAAGAACAGCAATATGCCCAGCACGATATTCTTCAATGTCCGTTTGTTTCGCCAAACCAGAAAAGCCGATACCAACGAGATAAAGCCAATCAGGACATAGCGGTTCACCAGCAAGGCGGCCACGAACAATGCAACTGCCACCAATCCTGTAACCAAGACCCAGCCCGACATGCCTTCCCGGTACAAAGGCAGGACAAAAGCCAAGAAAACCAAAGCCGAACCAGCGTCCGGCTGCATCAGAATCAGCAACATGGGTATCAAGAACCACAATGCGGCTATCAGTTGGGTCCGAGGCCGTTTCATGTTGAGTGCCGGCTCGGAAACATATTTGGCAAATGCCAGACAGGTGGCCACTTTTGCAAATTCCGACGGCTGCATGGACAACGGCCCTAATTTAATCCACGACTTGGCTCCGGAAATTTCGGCTCCCACCACCAATACAGCCAGCAGCAATAGGATTCCGATACCATAATACAGATAAGCGAATTGCGTGAACACCCGCAAGTCGGCTATCATTACAAAGACGGCCATCAGCAATGCAAAGCCAATGAAAACCAACTGTTTCCCGTAACGAGTAGCCAGCGAGAATCCCGTCATGCTTTCCGGTTCGTAAACTACCGAATAGATATTGAACCAGCCTGCCACCACCAACAATAAATACACCAGCAGCAATGGCTTGTCCATATTCTTCAATGTCTTGCCTATTGTCCCCATTTTCCAAGCCTTTCCTAATGAGCCGGAGGGCCAATGATATTGCCTTCCGCATCCCGTTCAAAAATCGTGAACTCCCGCACTTGGCGTTCCAAGTCTCCTCTTGCCACAGCTCCTTTCAAATATTTCTCTATCAGCAGACTGCCCAAAGGTGCCGCCCAAACGCCTCCAAAACCGCTGTTTTCCAAAAAGACCGAAACCGCTATCTGCGGGTCATCCATCGGAGCGAAGCCAATAAAAACGGCATGATCATCGCCATGCGGATTCTCCGAAGTTCCAGTCTTTCCACAAACCACAATGTCAGGAATTTCCGCTCTTCTTGCAGTACCCTTAGGCAAATGCACGGCTTCGTACATGCCCTGCACCACCGGTTCAAAATACTTCTTGGCCACCATAGTGTAATGCCGGGATGTATCGGTCTGCAAACCTGCATTTTCCTCTCCCACGGCTTTGACCAAATGCGGAGTCACATAATAACCGCGATTTGCCATAATTGCCGCCAAGTTGGCCATCTGCACCGGCACCAGACTCACTTCTCCCTGCCCTATGCTCAACGAATATATCGTACTGAAAGCCCAACGTTTATACCCATAAAACCTATCATAGAAACCCGTATCGGGTATATACCCCCCTTTCACATCCAAAAGGTCGATGGCCAAACGCTTCCCCAAGCCGAACGAACGCATGTACTCATCCCATCGGTTCAAACCAATCCGGCTGTCTTCAAAAATATTGGAAACCTTGCCTTGCTGAATGACCCGTTTGAACACTTGGTAAAAATAAGGATTGCAAGACATCCGGATTCCTTCCGTTACCGATTTGGCATCGGGATGATCGTGGCAACCAATCAAGGTCTTATCGCATTCAAAACCCGTATTGGGATTTATCACGCCTTCCTGCAAGGCAATCAGAGCCTGCGGCAACTTGAAAATGGACCCCGGCGGGTAATACGACATCAAGGCCCTGTTGAACAATGGCTTTTGCGGGTCTCCAATCAATGCTCCGTAATTCTGGCTTCGGACTCTTCCCACCAGCAAGTTTGGGTCGTAAGTGGGAGCTGAAACCAAAGCCAAGACTTCTCCTGTAGACGGCTCTATGGCCACCACGCTACCTCTTTTCCCCTGCATAAGCTCCTCGGCATAAGCCTGCAAGTCGGCATCCAAAGTAGTATACAGGGGTTCTCCCTGCTGAGCCAGACTGTCGTACGCGCCTTCCTTATAACTCCCCTTTTCCCGGTTCAACACGTCCACCATCACCACCTTCACACCTTTCTTCCCTCGCAAAACCTCCTCGTAATACTTCTCCAAACCGCTTTTCCCTATATAGTCGCCCGGCTTATAATGAGGATTCTGGATGATTTCTTCGGAACTCACCTCTCCCACATCGCCCAACACATGAGCGGCTACCGGCTTCGGATACCGGCGCAAGCTCCGGCTCTGCACGTAAAAGCCCGGAAACTGGTACATATATTCTTGCAAACGCCCGTAGACTTCCTTGGAAATCTGTTTTTCAAACACCGAAGGCGCATAACGAGAATAAGAACGAGCCTTCCGGTAACGTTCCTTGGTTCCAGCCGAGTCTATTTCAAGCAATCGAGCCAATTTTCCCCAATCCATCTCATCGACATCCACTTGCCCAGGAACAACCATCAAATCGTAAACGGCTTCATTGTACACTAATATCTGCCCGTTCCGATCCAAAATCAGGCCTCGGCTCGGATATTGCACCTTGTGCCTGATAGCGTTCGATTGAGCATCGAGCGTATAACGCTCATCCACTATCTGCAACTGGAAAAGACGAATCCAATAAATAACTGCCACCAGAATGAAGATGGCCATGACAACCGATGCTTTGCTGACCGTTGAACGCCGCATTCCTTACAAATATATTGGATCGGTATATATAGTATTACTCTTGTTCAAAGCCCTATCGTACAAATAGATGCTATAGCAAACCGTATGCCCCTGCATGAAGAGGGCCGTGCTAGGGAAATCATCTACCGCCCAAGTGATGGTCCCGCACATGGCATTGTTCGAGGTAACCGGCTCCAAATAATGCAAATGGTAATTATATTCCACAGGGTACTCCCGACCCGTGCTGTCCCTATAATAAACCTGTGTATAGGTGCTGTCAGATCCCACTTCCATCAAATGAAAATGAAGATTGTACAAAGAATCTCCCACATAGGGGAAAACCTCATCCTCGGTCTGCCGGCCTATATCGCCATCCCCGTCCTGGAAGTAAAACTCCACCTCCAAGGTGAGTGTCGTGTCACCGCTCAAACCCACTTCCAGACCAAAAATGTTCTGCCGGAACTCCAGATAGGGTTCTGGCGGGAATTCCATGGGTTTCACGCAAGAACACAAAAACGAAACAAGCGGCATTACAAGCAAAATTGATACCTTTGAAGCCGGGCGATACCGGAAGGAAAGCCAAGGGAACATAGCAAAACTATCTGTTTTTTTTAGCAATATGCAGCGACCTTTGCCTCTTTGGAAACCTTCCAAGACAGTTTCCGGCCCCCACGCCAGCCCTTTGCCGACCAGCGGAATTGCTCAATAGCTTTGAGGCAAAGCTCGAACCAAACTGTAAAATTATAAAAAATGTTGACAAAGCCATTGCTTGAAAATCTCAAATCCCGCATATTCCAAACACGTTCAGAAGAAACCTTCAATGCCTTGGCTTTGGATATCTTCCATCTGCAATGGGAACATAATCCTGTATACCGTCATTTTGCGCAATGCCTCTCTCCGGGCATGGATCCGGCACGAATCAAGCATTACCGGCAAATCCCTTTCCTGCCCATCGAACTGTTCAAAACCCAGAAAGTAATGATTGAAGGTCTTCCTGTACAGGATTACTTCATGAGTTCAGGCACTACTTCGCAAGGAGCCGTACAAAGCCGCCACTATCTCTGCGACCTTGACCTTTACGAAAAATGTTTCAGCCAAGCCTTCAGGATATTCTGGGGCGAACCCTCCCGATACGTATTTCTCGCCTTGCTTCCCAATTATCTGGAACAGCCCCACTCTTCTCTGATTTACATGATGAAAGGCCTCATTGCCCAAAGCGGGCAGCAGGAAAGCGGCTTTTATCTCTACGAACGGGACAAGTTGGCTGCAAAATTGCAGGAACTGGAAACCAGAGGACAAAAAACCATGCTTTTCGGGGTCAGCTACGCACTGCTTGATTTGGCCGAATCCTATCCGATGCCGCTCCGGCACACTACCATTCTGGAAACGGGAGGCATGAAAGGCCGCCGCAAGGAACTGCTCAAGGAAGAGCTTCACCAGATACTCTGTTCTGCTTTCCAGATAGGTGCAATCCATTCGGAATATGGGATGTGCGAGCTTCTTTCACAAGCATACTCGGTTGGGGACGGACTAAGGTTCCAATGCCCGCCATGGATGAAGATTCTAATCCGACAAAGCCAGGATCCGCTGCAATGGGAAGAAGACGGCCGCAGCGGCGGCATCAATGTGATAGACTTGGGAAACATGCTTTCCTGCCCTTTCATTGCAACGCAAGATCTCGGCCGTCTCAATCCCGATGGAAGTTTCTCTGTCTTAGGGCGTTTTGACAACAGCGATATCCGAGGCTGCAACTTGATGGTAGATTAATCGAGCGCGTACCTGCCTTCCTCTCCGATGCAGGGATACTCCCCCGCATTTTGCCGGGGAAGCCGGGAAACTGCCAATGAAAAATCAAATCTTCTCCGTATCAATTTTTGATTTTTTTACTAAACATATACAAAACATTTTATCCTCAAAAAATCTTTTTCCCTTCTTAATCTGCCATTTATTCCCGTCTTTTTCCCGTGGCTGCGATGCCAAACAAGCCAAAATCGACTTGGATTGGATTAAATTGTCAATTTCACCCTAAGAATAGTTTATTTTTCCTTTTGTTGCCGCGTAATCATCCTTTGCGGAAAAAACCGACTTTGCCATGTTTTGTCATTGTTTTGTTCTCAAACATCTAAATTTCCATTAAATCACAACATATCAACTACATACAAAAACACTTCACCCAGCGGGGGGGGCAGGGGGACATCCGGGTCTTCGGGCATGGCCGCTGCCTCGGCTTGCGTGGGAACGGCGGCCGGGGCTTCGGCGGCTCCGGCCGGCTTCCCGGACACGGCCCGCCTTGCCTCTTCCCCTTCTTCCGCCCTTCCCGGCCCCGTCCCTTCCGGCTCGTCCCCGGCCGGAACCGCCCCGGCTCCTCCCCAGCCTCCTTATCCTTCCCTTGGCCGCCATAACGTCTGGGGCGGTTCCTCCGCTTCAGGATTAGACATGGAAGTCTTCGGCCCGGGCGGCACGGTGGTCTTCCGCAACCCCTCCTTCCCCTTGGGCGATGTGCCGATGCGCAAGCAGGAGTCTCCCGGCTCTCTTTCCGACCGCGGCAGCCTGCAGAACGAGCAAGACAGGCAAGGCCATTGAAGCCGGTATCCCCTCCCAAGGTAAACGGAAAGACAACAATTGATAACAGAAAGGCAAAAAGACAATTAACGGAATAAACAAACCATTAAAACAATTTCTTATGAAACGAGCGATTTCTCTTTTGGCCTTCGCCCTCTCCGGCCTCGGCCTCGCCAACGCACAGTGGTCTGACGACCCCGACACCAACAACTGTTTGATGCCTGAAGACTTCTATACCTGGGAACCTATCATGCTCTCGGACGGAACCTTCTATGTCTTTGCCGACAGGCCGGACGGCTCTGTCGATACCATTGTCCCCTATCTGTATCGTTTTGACAAAGACGGGAATGATGTATGGGGCGGCCCCATCGAAATTACCCGGACATTGACAGCCACATGGACAAAGACAATGAGCCATCTTTTGGTTGACGATGAAGACAATGCGGTCATTGTGGTGCAGAACATGAAATCAGGTCTTGCCGAATCGTATACGGCCTACAAGATAAGCCCCGAAGGTGAATTCCTGTGGCCGGAAGGCGGCGTGGACTTGCATGACGGGACAATCCCCGACGACCAATACTGCGCAGCAGTGCAGCTGACCCAGCTTTCGGATGGAAGCTATCTTTTCACTTGGATGGGAGACGAAATCATGATGCAGAGAGTAAGCCGGGACGGTCAAGTGCAATGGGGTGAAGGCAAGGCATTCGGAAGCGGCGCATATCCTTACGCTTTCGATGCCGGCGATGGCGACCTGCTGATGATTTACCAATCCTCGGGCATCATGGCACGCCGCCTGGACTTCGAGGGCAACGATGTCTGGCCCGAACCGGTTCCTGTATTCAGCGGGGAACTGAACAGCAATATCCCCTTGTGGACATACATCAAAGTGATTCCAATGTCAGACGGGATTTTGGTAGGTTACTATGCTTTTGAAGGCGACTTCCATTACCCCGCTATCAGCTATATCAAGTTTGACGGCACGCACGGTTTCGCCGAAGCCGACCAAGGCCTGCGTTTAGGTTTCAGCGACTATTTCGGTTTCGCTCCCGCTTTGGACGTGGACGAGGAAAACAATGCCATCTATGCCGCATGGGAAGAATATCCCGGTGTCCAGTCCATTTCAAGGATGGTTTGCCAGAAAGTCAGTCTGGATGGCGAGCTTCTCTGGGATCCCGAAGGCGTTGAGCTGATGCCTATGCTGGAACGCCCTGTCTCCTACCAGACCGTTTCGGTGGGTCCCAAAGGATCGGTCATGATTGGCGTGATGGAACAGTACGATGGAGACGGGCATGGCATAGGTGCTCACTCGCCCATCAACATACACGCTTTCCTGTTGGATGCCAACGGAGAATTTGCCTGGGCCGATACCAGCAAGACAATCTGCAATGTACCCAGCGTGAAATACGATCTGACATGCCTGCCTTACAGTGATGACCAATGGATTTTCCTGTGGGAAGACTGCCGCGCAGACAGTACCATCAGCCATGGCGATACCATCCGTGTCGACAGCAGGGTCGATGGCGGCTGGATTTACGGCCAAAGCATCAATATGGACGGTAACTTGGGAGAGAATGTATTCAATGAAAGCCGCGCCGTGGCCCGTCCGTCCGCCTTCTCGGTTTACCCTAACCCGGCAAAGGAGATACTTACCTTACGGCTTGATAATGCTGGAACTTACAGCCAGCCTGTCCGGGTAGAATTGCTGAACACGAACGGTGCGGTCCTTGCCCGTGTTTACGAAGGCCGCTTGCAGCCGGGTCGCAACGAAATAGAATGGAACCGCCCGGACGGCATCCGGAACGGCTTCTATATCCTGAAATCCACCGCAGGAGGCAAGACGCAGTTCGCCAAAATCATCCTGCAATAGACCCTGCATTTCTGCAAAGCGGCGTGCCGCGGATCGGCTGGAGTCAAATATCATCCAGCCATCCAGGCACGCCCCGGAAATGCCCATCCTGGTTTTGAATCCACGTCAGCTCCAATCGAGAGGCATCGCTGCGGGAGACCACGAGGGGAACAAAGCCGCAAAAGGGCGTTCTTGAAAGCAAAAGAACTCAACATCAAAACTCTTTAACACAAAATCATTTCGTATGAAAAAACTTGCTGGTTTCTGCCTGGCCTTGCTGATGACGGCAGGCATGGCAATACAGTTGCAAGCGCAGAGCGTGCTTGATTACACATTCTCGGCAACAACGGGAAACACTTATACCCCTCTTGACGGGACAGCCACGACAGTGAACGGGCTTGCCGAAGCGCAGAACGGCATCGAGAACCTGTTCTTCAACGCCACGGGAAGCGTGGATTACACCCAGACTACCACATTGGCAGGCATCCCCATCGGCTTCGACTTCCAGTTCTACGGGAAAAACTATGACAAGTTCGTCATTGGCGGATGCGGTTTCATTACCTTGGGAGACAACACTTCGGAAAACGTGACTTTGGGAAGCAACGACTTCCGTTTCTGGGTACCTTTCATCGGGATTTCTTCGGACGAAAGCGTCGGCAAGCTGAATACCACTTCCATCAAGTACAAGCTTGAAGGCGCAACGCCCAACCAGGTACTGACGGTGGAATACACTGACCTGGCTTATTCCGACAACATGACCTCGGACGATGCCATGTGTTTCCAAATCAAGTTGCACGAAGCCGACAACCATATCGAATTCTTGTTCGGGAAGGATGCTTCCTTTGCAAACGCTTCGGCATGGCTCTCCATCGGCCTCCGAGGGGAAACCGGCACCCACTTCCGTAACCCTGGCGACTCCTGGGCGCAATCGGAATACCATTCCTACGGCAACCAATCGGTGAACAATTCTGTCTGCCCGGCAGGATTGATGTATTCATTCGAGTTGCCCGAGCCTTGCGCTGCACCCGAAGCGACTGCTGCCGGTTTGAGCTTGCATCCGGCTTCGGTTTCGATGAGCGGGACGTTTTCGGTGGAAGCCGGCACGGCAGACAACTGGATGGTGGTTTCTTCATTGGAGCCTATCAGCGGCAAGCCGGCAGCCGGGGCCTACAATGCGGGGGAAGTCTTGTTGGGCGGGAAAGTCGTCGCCACTGGCGAGACTGAAAGCGGAGTGGAAACTTATTCCTTTGTCGAAGAAGGACTTGAGCCAAACACTGAATACCATTATGCAGTATATTTGTATAATTCCAGATGCACCGGAGACTTTGAATACGGAGAAGGCGTGACAGCCTCGGCATTGACTTCTACTTCAGCACCTGTTTCTTTGGAAGTCAGCGAAATTTCTTTGGATGCCATCGGGCTGAGCGCGACCGCCAACGCCTTGGGCGAGGATATCCTGGTATCCGTGACCGATGTGGAAGTCTTGAGCGGCAGCTTCCCGCTCATGGAGGGGGATTTCGGCACTCCCGAGCCTGACGCGGCAGTCGGGGACACCATACTGAAAATCACGGAAGGAATTTCCGGAGAATATGACACGGCTTTCGGAGGTATCGTCGTTTACGCAGGTCCCGCATCGGGAGAAATCCTGTTCGACGACAGCCTGCTGAGCGGCCATATCTACCATTTCGCTGCTTTCAGCAAAGGAGCCAACGGACACTATTCTTCGGATTACGCTACCGTCGACACCGTAACGCCAGCCGTCATCCCCTACGTGCCGGATTTCGAAAGCATGGAAGCCGATGAACCGCCTTACGGTTGGAGCGGAACCAACGACTTCAAGCTCGAATACCAAGAAGAAACCTTGTATGCCGAAGTCTCCAGGCAATCGGGCAACACCGATTTGCAGGAGTACATCATGACTTTGCCGCCTATGGACTTCCCGGTTGAATCGGACGTGCTTTTCTCGTATTACCAGATGTTCAACCCCCAGTACGGATACGATTACTTTGTCAACCGAGACTCCTTGGCCATCGAGGTAAGCACGGATGGAGGAGCCAGCTGGGACATCGTTTCCGTCCAGACCAAGGACGACAATAGCGAATGGACTCAGGAAGTGCCTATCCGAGGATACAATGGCGCGAAACAAGCTCTCATAAGACTTCGTTACGTCAACGACATCGATGGTAGTTACAAACTGGAAATCAGTGATATCCGTGTAGACTCCTTGGCTTTTTGCGATGTCCCGTCCGCACCGTACATCAACGAGGACTATGTCATCGGCGGGGATGTGACCGCCTCCTGGAATGCGAGCCTGAACGAGGAAACGGTGTGGAACATCAGTTACGCCCAAGTCTTGGAAGACGGATCGATGGACGAATGGAGCGATGCGGTGGAAACCCGCCGGAGTTCGTACCGTCTGGCCGATCTGGAAGGCCGGACCGACTACAAAGTAAGAGTCCAGGCTGTCTGCGGTGTGGGTTCGGTCAGCAAATGGGTCGAATCGGATGCTTTCACCACCGGTTACGTGCCCTCTTTCCTCGAAGACTTCGACAATCTGCCTATTTACAACGACTGGTACTATGGAGATCAGGTATCGTTGCCTTCCTATTGGTCGCATGGATACTGGACCGATTACGACCATGAACCCATGCCGGACACCCTTTCCCTTTCTTACGGATCGTTATACGATAAAACATCGAAGTTCTATGATTTCAAGACTACCAACGAGTCTGTTCCCGGCCAATCCGATGGCTCGATCGCGTTCCAGATGAACGATGTCGGCTATTATTACCAATCATCATGGTCAGGCAATTATAACGACACCTTGGAATTCCTGAAGCTTCCTGTCATCAAGCTTTTGGATGCCGAACAACCTTATACCTTCACTTTCCGGGCCGCTTACGGCACGATGGAACAAGGCAGTTTTGCCACTGTGGAGGAGACCGATGCATCGTACCGTTTGGCTCTGTATGCTTCCTTGGACTCCGGCAGCACCATTGTCATGTCAGACCCTATCGAAGTATGGGATGCGGCCGCGTTAGTTGCTTTTGGCGAAGAGGAAACCGTTTCTGTCGACTTGACCGAGTATAAAGGCGCAGTCGGCTTGGTTCTGGCTGTCACCGGCAACGCGGATGGAACGGGTGCCGAACATTACCTTTGGATAGACAACATCGGGGTATCATGTTCTTGCCCTGTGGCCAAGAATCTGCGCCGTACGGCCTTGACGGCCACCGAGGCATCCGTGGCGTGGAACCGCGACGCGGAAGTCTCCGAATGGCTCGTTAAATTGTCCGGAGCAGGCTCGCAAGAAATCTTTACCACGACCGACTACTCGTACGACTTCACCGAGTTGCTTCCTGTTACGGCCTATACCGTTTCCGTTGGCCATCTTTGCGGAAGCGACACTTCGGCATGGACTTCGATTTCCTTCACAACGGGCGGCGTGGAATGCGACCCCATCACGGATGTGGCCGTATCTGACATCACCCGCAACTCGGCCCGCCTGAGCTGGACCGGTTCGGCTTCGGATTACCGTATCCGCATTCGCCCGACGATGGGAGACAAGCCCGCATGGACCTACTATGCCGTGACCGGTGCGCAGAGCTACCAGTTGACGAACCTGAGCATTGCTACCGAGTACGAGGGCGGTATCCAGTCCGTCTGCGGTGAAGCTTCGGGCGACACCAGCGCGTATGTGAATTTCGAACCTTTCACCACCTTGGAGCTGACTTGTTTTGAACCTTACAGCATGTCGGTGGGCGAAATCACGTACAACTCGGCGGAATTCACCTGGGAAGGCGATGCCGACCGCTACCAGGTGGAATGGACGGCGGGATCCGGAACGGAACGCGCTGTTTGCGAAGGCAAGGCCTATACGCTGGAAGGGCTGGATGCCAGCACGCTTTATGAAGTCCGCGTGCGCAGCATATGTTCGGCGGGGGATACCAGCGACTGGAGCGATGAACGCAGCTTCCGCACTTTGGAGATGCCTGGATGCCCGGCACCGACCGACTTGCGGGTGGAATCCGTCACGGAGACCTCGGCTACCCTGCTGTGGTCGCTCGAAAGCGAGTTCGAGATTGCCGGCTACCTGCTCCGCTACCGGGCTTCGGATGTCTATACTTGGGACAGCGTGCAGGATATCGAGGCCATGCAGTACGAGCTGACCGGTTTAGAACCCAAGACGGCTTACCTGTGGAGCGTGTTGACCTCCTGTGCCGATGGCCGTTACAGCGGCTGGGGGACGCAAAACCGCTTTGAAACCACTGGCACGGCCAACGAGTCTGCCGATGAAAGCGGCTTGTTCCTGACCGCCTCCCGCCACCAGCTCCACGTGATGAACCCCGGCGCGGTACGGATTGAACGCATCCGAGTGTACACCCTCGGCGGCTCGCTGGCCGAAGACTACGTGATCCGCAGTAACGAGAACGTGATCCTCACCACCGGTCTCTCCATGCAAGTGGCCGTGGTGGAAGTGCTGACCGCCGATGGATCGGCTCTCCGCTTCAAAGTGATGTTGCCGTAAGATTCTCTATTGTCAAAGTTGAAAAGTCCGCATTGCAAGTGCTTGCAGTGCGGACTTTCTGTGCCATGCCCTTTCTTCCATGGAATATCGTCGGCTTTGAAAACCAGAATCGGTCTTCAAGGACCGCCGCCGGATTCCGGCAAGTTACCGGCAAGTTCAACCCAAATCGGTCATTAGACTTTGGGTAGATTGTCCGCTTATGTCATGCAGCATGCTTCTCGCCTAGCCGAAGGCGTAGCGGGCTACGTCGAGGCGTAGCGAGGAGCAAGATGCGGACAGAAGCGAACAAGATGCACAAAAGCATCCCTCTTCGAAAACAGGAAACACACTCGGCGAGTCTAATGACCGATTTGGGTTCAATCAACCTCAAATGGGAATATACTCATGTACAGAGGATTCGTAATTTTGTCTTCTTTCGGGATATTTGAGAATTCCAAATGGAAAAAGAGGCGTGTCCTGTACCTGATTTACAGAACACGCCTTTAGAAAAACCTCGATCCAGCTCGTTTTGCAGAACCAATTCCCAGGCTACCTTACCAGCAGCTTGGCTACCGCTGAGGCGGAACCGTCCGTGGCTCGTACAAAATAGAAACCGGCAGGCATCGCTTCCGTATTCAGAATCCAGCAGGGTGCTGCCTCGTCATTGGCTCTGATTTGCTGCTGTGCGATGATCGAACCCGATAAATCGAATACGGAAATCTGCACAGACCCGTCGCCGAAGCCTTTCAGCCAAACGCTTACATCCGTTCCTGCCAATGCCGGGTTATTGGAAAGATTGATCCGGGCTTTTCCTGCCGTCATGAAGCCGATAGTTTCATTAGCCACGTCCGGAAACGGAAAGACAAAAGACACCTTGTCGCCATACTGGTCCACATAGGAGCTGCTTTCCACCGTGTTCCCTTCGGCATCGACTATGGCGTATCCACCCGAAAAACCATCCAGGAACGCATCTTCCACCTCGAAACTGTACACTTCGCCTTGCACCGGTTCCCACTCTATGACATCTTCTTGGATTTCACTATCTTCGTACGGGCCACCGGATAAAAGGATATCCCCTGCACGGTTCCGCAATGTCCAGGTGATTTCGCTGCCGAACTCGTCGGTAGTGAGTTTGATTTGCACCGGGCCTTCGGCCACGGTCAGAGGTTCGGAAATATAATCGTTGATAGCCCTTGTCTCATAGGGCGAACCATTGACAAACAGAGTATTGATTCTGTATTTCAGGACTTTTTCAAAAGGATATTCTCCCAAGGGGAACCAGACTTCCTGTTCCTGGCCGTAAGGAATGGCCAAATCTTCCACCGTGGGTTGGTATACGGTATCTCCCCAGCTCACGTTGAGGCAAATGGAACGCAAGGTATCAGTACCAAGGTTCTCCACCCGGACAGGAATCGAAGTACGGGAAAAGTGCTTGCTAAGCCCCGGCACGCTGATATTGGCCGAAGGCGCTATATACCGCTCTTCGAACATCACATGGCAGGCCGTGGAGTTCAGGATTTCGCCTTGCGGATTGCTGACAAAGGCTATCACCTCGAAATTGGCCGGGACAGGTGCCCGGTTGTTGTATTGTGCCGGGACTTCCAATGTGTAACTCTTTTCAATGACAGTCTGCGCATCAGGACGCTGCAATGTGTCTCCCCAAGTATCCGTGAACAGGTCGCGCAGCACATGCTTGTGCAAGTACTGGTCGCCCGCATTGCCTCCAGTCTGGGTCCCCCGGATATAATTTTCGGTCAGAGCCACAGTCAATGTATAGAGGGAATCGGTCGCTTGGACGGGAAAATAGAGTTCGACCCTGGCGGAAAGCTGGCGGGACACGGTGTCGTAAGAGCTTTCTGCATAGAGGTTCACCATAGCAGTATCATTCATGGCCATGCGAGCTGCCGCCTGCCAATAACTCCAGCTGAGACTGTACTCGTTTTCCGGACATAGGCCGTCGAAATGATGGCGGTTTACGGCTCCGGTGGGCATCCCGGTGCCTCCTTGACGCTGATACCAAGCTTCCCCGTAGGGCGAACGTAAATCCACTTCGTTGCCACTGGGCGTAGCCAAGCTCCCTACATGGATGGCAATGGTCTGCATCCGATGTCCCAGCACGTTATGCAAGGCTTGGGCGTTGGCATGTCCGGATGGGCAATAGCTGCAATGCAGGCCGGTGAACTCCTCCAGCAGGATATTCCGCAGCATGGGGTGCCGGCTCACCTCGGTTGCTTGGGTTGATTGTTCCATGCTTTGCCCCATCAATGCCGCAGGCAGGCAAAACGCAAGAAAGAAACTTGCTCCAGTAAGGTTCATTAATCTTTTTCTCATGATGTATGTTTTTCTTCGTTGTTCTGCGTATGCTAAGGAGGTTTGATGTCGCTGTAAGGCAATAATACAAATTATCCTCATTCCCATCCGGATGCCTTTCCGCATTTGGATACCGCACACCAGAAACGTATCGTCAAAACACTACGGCATTTTATATAAAACACTGAAAATATTAAAATTGAATAATAAATGAAACACAACGGAATTTCAGAGAATCAGTAACCCCATCTTATTCATGGGAAGAGGGCTGCCTTGTGAAATAAATATCGGCCGCATGGCATAGCAACCATGCGACCGACATATTGCAAGGCATCTTGGCAGTAGATATTCTTACGGCAGCAAAACCTTGAAGCGGAATGCCGGGCCGTCGGCGGTCAGCACTTCCACCACGGCCACCTGCATGGAGAGACCGGTGGTGAGGATCACGTTCTCGTTGCTGCGGATCACGTAGTCTTCGGCCAGCGAGCCGCCGAGGGTGTACACTCGGATGCGTTCAATCCGTACCGCGCCGGGGTTCATCACGTGGAGCTGGTGGCGGGAGGCGGTCAGGAACAGGCCGCTTTCATCGGCAGACTCGTTGGCCGTGCCTCCGGTTTCAAAACGGGCCTGCATCCCCCAACCGCTGTACCGGCCATCAGTGCAAGCCGAGAGCACCGACCACAGGTAGGCTGTCTGCGGTTCGAGGCCGGTCAGCTCGTACTGCATGGCCTCGATATCCTGCACACTGTCCCAGGTTCCGGACGAAGCCCTGTAACGGAGCGTGAACGAAGCCACTTCCACCTCTCCGCTGACAGACCAAAGCAAGGAGGCTGAGGTCTCTGTCACGGATTCCACCCGCAAATCGGTCGGGACCGGACAGCCGGGAGCTTGCGTTGTGGCGAACTGGCGGATTTCGCTCCAGTCGCTGGTGTCGCCGGCCGAGCAGATGCCGCGGACACGGGCTTGGTAATTGGTTTCCGCCGACAAGCCGGTAATCGTGCCGGAAGTGCCGTCGAACACCATCCGGCCCGCCGCTTCGTCATCGTTGCGGAGGCTCCATTCTACCTGATACCGCTCGGAAGTGCCGTTCCAATGGAAAGAAGCCGTGCTGTACGTGGTCGTGTCCACGAAGAAGTCCGTCGGTGCAAAGCAAGTGATGCCCAGAGTGGTGAAATTCGCGAACGCGACCCATTCGCTGGTATCGCTGGATGCCATGCTGCAACGGGACTGTACACCGCCTTCGTACTCGGTTTCCATCTCCAAATTGTTGAACGTATAGGTCAAAGCCTCGGTCGTATAGTAAGCCCATTCAGTCCCCCCGACCGGCCTGATGCGGATACGGTAGTTTCCCGCTTCCCCTTCGTAGGTCAGCGTGGCGGCATTGCGGGTCACGTTGGAAACTGTCAAACCGGCTATCGGGGCGCATTCCGCGCCAGGAGTCGAAAACTCTACCGAGGCCCATTCCGAAGTGTCCGTGCCGCACAGATGCCCTACATAAGCCATGTAGTCGGTTTCTTCCTGCAAACCGCTGAAAGAATATTCGTCCTCCGAGGTCGTGTACAAGGAAACGCCTTCGGGCGAAGCCAGCTTGACAATCCATTCCTCCACTGTCTTGTCGGCCACCCAACGGATGGTGGCGTTCTGGGCGGTCAGCGTGTTGAGGTCTATGTCGAGGCCTCGGGCCACCGGGCAGTTGTTGGTGATGCCGAAGTTGTCAATCCAGACGATGGGGTCGGATTCCCCGCCCGAATTGCCGAAGAAGGCGAAGGCAAAGGCCACGCCCCCTTGGTAACCTTCCAGGTCGATGCTTACCGCTTGGTCGCCCTGCAAGGCCAGCAGCTGGGTCGAATCCCATACCTGCAAGGGCCGGGTGGTGACAAAGCTGCGGCCGCTGTCCACCGATACCCAGAGTTCCAAGCGGTGGCCTGGCTGGGCTTCTGTCAATGCTTGGTAAGCACCTTGGTCGTCAATGCTGCCATAAGCTATGTCGAAGGTCAGGAAGGAGCCGTCCGCCGGTATCAGCTCGATGGTCGGGCTCACGAGCATTTCCACTCCGTATTCCAGATTGTTGAAATGATAGGCGATGGCAGCGTTCGATTGGCCGGGGACAGGTTCGTTGGCGGTTTTCCAGTCGTATGCTTCCACATCGCTGCTGTAGGGGCTGTAGTCAATCGTGTCTTCTACGCCATCGTACATGGAATTGTCGCAGCTCCAATAGGGCGGGAGGTCGAACGGGTCGTAGTATTCCGAGGTCCCGGGGGTCAGGTTGTCGAAGTTTTCCGTGAAGGTGGGTACACGGCCGGAGAGGATTTCGGTCTCGACCCATTCGCTATTGTTGCCCGGCCCGCAGACAGCACGGACTCTGGCTTTGTACAAAGTATTGTCAGCCAATCCGGAAAGCCAGTAGGAAGCCGATTCCTGAACCACTTCCGCACTGCTCCATTCCTCCCAGCCGCCTTGGCCGTCAGGTCTGGCAAGGCTGATGTTCCATTCGGATTCTTCATTCAAGGATGGAGACCATACGACCCGGAGGTTGCCGCCCACTACATTGTAGCTGTCCACCCGCAGGCTTTTGGGCACATCGCAGAAGGCAATGCCGTCCACTTCGATGCTGTTGACCGTCAAGCCCCAGCTTTCCGGGTTGTACGAAACGGCACGCACACGCAAGATGGCCTGCTTTGCCCCGGCATGGCCTGACACAATGATATCCGACGGGTACGGTTTGACAGTCTGGTAATGCACGGCACGCAGCTTTTCAAAAGTGTTTCCGCCGTCCACGCTCAGTTCGAAGACAATGGAGTCCCCTTCCGTCAAGGTGAGATTCCAGGGATCCATCGAATAATTCACATGGAACAGAACGTTAGAGTCTGTCGGGAAGTCCAGCGGCGGCAAAACCAGTACGGCCTCCTGATGGCTGCCAGGTTCGTTGGCCTCGAAAGTTGCCGTGGCGGAACCGTCCTCCACGTCCGGATACATGCCAGACAGCATCAGTTCAAAGCCTTCAGTGCCATTCCAGCCTATAAACGGGTTGTCTTCGGCAGCGGACATGTTTTCAAAGTGGTCTTCGAAAGGAATCTGTGCCGGTGTGATACCGTAAGCCGGCGCGAAAGTAGACGAATATTGCCCGTCCGCACCTTTCGTGAAAGCCCCGAAATAATAGATGGTGTTGTCGTCTAACCGCACCGGTATTCCCAGTTCGGCTTCAGCCGGTCCCGCATACAGCACTGTGGCAAAATAACGCCGTGTTTCGCCCGTCAGACTGTTTATCATTTCTTCTTTCCAAATGGTGTCGCCCGCTTCGGCTGTATCGGCAGGGAGGCCGAAATCACCGAGATAAATCCGGTTCACGCCAGTATAATCGACGCCCTTCGCTGTTGTCACGGCAATCAGAATGTCGCTGCCTTCTTGGGCATCGATCCGGAATTCCATCTGGTCAAGGCCGATGGAGGAAATCTCCAAAGAATCCGGCCTGTCCGGGCGCGTCTTGGCTTGGGCAGTAACGGCCTGGGTATACTTGGTGTTCGTACACTGGAAATTGTACAGGTACGCAGCATAATAATAAGCCGTATTCGGTTCAAGCCCTTCCTGTGTAAACGAAAAATGAGTCCGGGAGTTCGGAAAGGCGGGACTCGGATTGTCGAATTCGTCCAACGAGCCGACGGCAACGACCCGGGCGCCCAGAACGCTTTCCCCTTCATCGTATTCGTATCCGTCAGGCGTTCCTTCTATCGGCTTGTCCGACCCAAGAATCAGGTATCCTTCCGCATACCCCGTAGTATCCACAAACACATCGATGGTCATTTCTTCCGAGAATGGAGACAGGACGACTTCCGTGATGTGTTCCGTCGGAGCCTGGCATTCATCCGGCAAAGTAAAACTGTACAATGTCCCTTCTTCGAATGAGGAGCCGCCGCACCAAGTAGCGGCATATTCCGTACGGGAACTTTCCGTCCATTCCGCGCCTTGGGCCCCTTCCGGACTGCGGTAATGCGTGGAACCGAAGCCGTCCTTCATGCCCAGATACCATTGGAAGGCATCCTCCGGAATCGTGAATCCGTCGAACAGCATCTCTATGCTCGATCCGTTTTCGTTCAGTTTGATTTGGTAATTGAAAGTAGCCTCCGGAGTCTCCGACAAATAGGCCATCCCGGAGAACTCTACCGTCAGGGAGGCATCAGGACTGGTACCTTCTTTTTTGTATGAAATCTTGGTTCCGTCCAGTCCGAAGACAGGGTCGCAGGTCGCGATGCCAAGCCAAGGAGCTATGCCGAGGCTTATCTGGAGGTTAGTCCCGCCAATAGCCACTTCCGGGCTTTCTTTCTCGCCGAATAGCACGTATCCCTGTCCGGAAACGACAAATTTGTCATAAACCTTTCCTCCGAACCTGAAATCGAAACCTAGAGGAATCCCTTCCATGTAAGCGGGATTGTCCGTGCTGTATTCTTCCGAAAGCCCGGTGGTATCGGTGGCATTGAAAATAAGGTTGCCGAAAGCCTCTCCCTTTACCTTGTCGGAAAGTCCGATTACGGTTGCGTTTTCCAAAGGAGAATATGTTCCGGTCACCTTTGATTCGAAATTGTAAAATTCCACCTGCTGGGCTGCTGTCCATCCAATGGAAGCCGCGCATAGTAGCAGGCTGGTCAAAATCTTTCTCATGATATTTCTTATTTGTGTTCCTCTATCCTGTTTTTGCTGAAAAGCTCTTGCGCCTTGCTCTTTCAAAGATGCCTGTCCACGATTGTCGCTGGATTGGTGTCCTGCCTCTTGGCAATGGCAAGGCGTACGGTGTTTTCGTCCTCGGGAGGCGGTGTGTCAGAGTGAGTGAGATGCAAGGCGCTGAGAGCGAGAACGAAGGAGCGTACTGTTGCTGCTCCGCAGCGAACGCAGGCTTCGCCTCAGCATAGTGCAAGTAAACTTGCCCTCTGCGTTCGGCTCGCACTGCGGTTCGTGACTGAGTTCGAGTCTCGAAAAACAGTGCAAACCGAGAGCAGAGCCAAGCTTGCTTGAGCTTTGCCGAGGTGCAGCCTGTTTTCGGTGAAACCAAAGCAACGAAGCAGATTGCTCATTATGACACATCGCCGAGAATGCAGTTGGACTATTTCAATATTATCTTGCAGAAAGCGTTTCCTTGGTTTGTGGCCATTTGGACAATGTACAAGCCGGCCGGAAGGTTGGCAGGACGGTTCCATTCAATGGTGTTCTGTCCCGATTGCAGGCTCCCGTTGTAAAGGCTGGCTACTTTTGCGCCATCCAGCCTAAGAAGGCTGATTTCTGCTTCGATCCGGCCGTTGCTTTGGCTGGTATACGTGATACGGGCCTGGTCTTCTACCGGGTTGGGCGTAATGGAGAGGCCCGGAATTGTGCGGGAAAGGCTTTCGTTGGCCGCACCGGATCCCATGCTGCCGTCTACGCGGAGATTCTGTCCGAAAATGATTCCATCACTCACGCCGCCGTCCACCCGGCAGTCTTCCCAGAAAAGAATCCATTGGTCGTCAATGCAGGAGGATATCTGCACATCGTATTTCGTGCTGGTTTCCGGTCCGATGGTCTGGACGGAATTGTCCCATACGAAAGCCCCGTCCTTGTCCATCAGGGTCGCTTTCAGCAAAATGGGGTCGCCCGCGCTGATTCCTACACCACCATGCTCCATGAAAGCAAACAGGACGGTGTTCTTGGGACCGATTGAAGCCGCCTGGTATCCAACGGCTCTTTCTTTCAAGGGTATTAATTCCACGCCGTTGGGATCCCACAGCAGTTCGCCGTTTCCACTTACTTTCTGGGTGACAAAACGGGAAGTGAACTGGGTTCCGGGCGCGTTCTCCTGCCAGATGGCATAGACGGCTTTTTCTTCCTCATCAAAAGCCATGGCAGGCTCGTACCCCCAGTTGTCGCTGTAACCCAAGCGCAAGCCTTGGTCGGCTTCGGCAAAGGCATGAGTCCCATCGAACTTGATGTATGACATCATGGCGTAATGGGCATCGCCCTCAAATCCGTAGTAACCGACCAGGACCCCTTCGCTGGTAGGCAGGACTTTCAAGTATGTCCACAAGGGAATCTGCGGGTTCAATTCTCCGCTGAAGACAGGTACCGGGGCAGCCCAGACATCGTTGCCTTCATAGTCCAAACGGCGGGCTTCCAGCCCCGAGGATTGGTAGATGACCAGGATGTCCCCGTCCCCGGCATCGAAGATGTAGGGATAAGCACCACCGCCGATGTTCTTTCCTTGCCCCCAGAGGGCTTCGCCCTCGTTGCTCACTTTCTGCAGCATGATGCCGTCTCCCATCCACGCGAAAAGACAGCTGCCGTCGGACTGCGGAAGCATTTTTATCGCCGCATTTATCTCGGCATCAGGTTTTCCGGCTTCTCCATGGAGGTTCACGCCTTCTTCCGGCC
The DNA here is from genome assembly GCA_944320465.1 of uncultured Bacteroidales bacterium. GTDB lineage: Bacteria > Bacteroidota > Bacteroidia > Bacteroidales > P3 > Pullibacteroides. The sequence continues at coordinate 30,846 of CALUHO010000002.1, forward strand.
AGATGTACTCGCCGGTCTTGCTGACTTTCCATGCCGTGTACTTCTCGATCTGGTTTCCGCAAAGATCCTGGGCTACCACGATGGCGTTTCCATCTTGGTCGGTGGCGAGCTGGGTATTGGTCTTGATCCAGCTCATCGTGCTGTCGATTTCAAAGACCATGGGGTCTTCCCAGACTTTGCGCCCATCCTTGTCGAAATAGAACAAAGAAGGGGTCACATTGTGGATATCGCCTATCGGCGAGACTCCTAAAATGTAGAAGCTGCCGTCAGGAAGCATGGAAACTTCCGTGGACCAATAGCTTTTGTCCATCAGTTGCAGATTCTCCGCAGGGTCGCTGGACCACTGTGCGTTGGCGAGGCCGAGGCCGGAGAGGGCGAAGGCCAAAAGAGAAATCGCTCGTTTCATAAGAAATTGTTTTAATGGTTTGTTTATTCCGTTAATTGTCTTTTTGCCTTTCTGTTATCAATTGTTGTCTTTCCGTTTACCTTGGGAGGGGATACCGGCTTCAATGGCCTTGCCTGTCTTGCTCGTTCTGCAGGCTGCCGCGGTCGGAAAGAGAGCCGGGAGACTCCTGCTTGCGCATCGGCACATCGCCCAAGGGGAAGGAGGGGTTGCGGAAGACCACCGTGCCGCCCGGGCCGAAGACTTCCATGTCTAATCCTGAAGCGGAGGAACCGCCCCAGACGTTATGGCGGCCAAGGGAAGGATAAGGAGGCTGGGGAGGAGCCGGGGCGGTTCCGGCCGGGGACGAGCCGGAAGGGACGGGGCCGGGAAGGGCGGAAGAAGGGGAAGAGGCAAGGCGGGCCGTATCCGGAAAGCCGGCCGGAGCCGCCGAAGCCCCGGATGTCCCCCTGCCTCCCCCGCTGGGTGACTCCCCTGCCTGTTTTCCTCCGCATCCTTGCAAGCCCATAACAAAAACAAGCATCAAGCAAGCAAGAAAACTTCTCAAAAATCCACCCATCTTATATCCTTTTGCTTTCATCTTCTTTATACAATATTTTGTTTCTTTGAACAACTCGCTTTCAAAACCAGCAGATTCATAATATCCTGTAATTCTGCCATCAAACAAATCCGATCAACCTCCCCTCCTGCATGCAAGAAAAGGAATCCAGCTCCAGAGGACTTTCCCTACCAGCATCTTGCCGGATTCCCTCTTTCTTGCAACAACCAAAACCAACCATGAAGTCTCTCGACTGTCTGAAACGTTTTCGATGGTAATGATAAAAAGTTTTTGAAAAAACAAAGCCCTTGACAAAGCAAACCGACTACGCCAGTTATAAAACACCACGATATTTCCCTACTGCACCATAAATTAAATATTTAACAAACAAAAATTTAACAATCCAATCAGATACGTTTTCCGCATAAAAAAGCCTCGCAAAAAGAACCACTTTTCCCTCATCCCTGCCCGTCAAAACGCAAGCCGTCCCTTTTTAACCAAAAAAAATGCCATGAAGTCAGGCCACCCCCATCCAACCATCCATAGCCCCGCCAAGGAAGAAACAATCTAAACAATTAAACACCAAATAGTTAGAATCTAGAAAAAAATTCTATCAGATTGACGTCCGCATCCAGATTCATCTTCTTCCTCAAACGGTTGCGAGCCGATTCCACACTCCTGACTTCCTTGAAAGTAATGGAAGCTATTTCCTTGGAAGACAGCCCTAACTTCAAGAACGAACACAAACGGACATCCTTATACGTTAAAGAAGGATAAGCTTTTTGCAAATTTTCATAAAAAGACTGATGCACCTGCTCAAAATAATATTTGAACTCGGCATATGTCCCTTCATTGCCTTGATCGCGCAACTTGACCAACATCTCCCTAATATGCTCTTTCTTGGCCGTATCCTTGGGATTCAATTCCAATAGCAACTGCTGGAGTTCACGGTTGATATCCACAATAAACTCGTTATTCCGGATCAAATGCAAGACTTTTGATGTCAATTCCTTGTTTTTCAATTCCAAAGAATCACGCAATTCCTTTTCCCGCTGCGCCATTATTTCCTTTTCCTTGTCAAAAAAAGCCTGTTTTTGAACTGCCAGCTCGTCCGACTCACGTTTCAACTTTTTCTGAAGCCGATACCGGTAGTACATGACCCCCAACGCAATAATCAGGCAAAAAGAAATGGCACTCAACAGCACTTCCTGTTTCTGGCTCTGCAAACGTTCAATCTCCATCTGCTGCAAAGCCAAGTCCTTGGCCGAGTTTTCCTGCTCCATGGCATTGGTAGCCTCAATGCTCTCTATCTTCATCCGGTTGTCCATCCCCTCCAAAGAATCCTGCAAGCGAACCGTCCTTTCCAGAAGTTCCAAAGCGATCCGGTAATCGCCAGCCTCTTTATGCCATGCATACAAAGCCTGCAACGCACTGATTTCCGCCGCATGGTTCTGTACTTCCCGCGCTTGATTCAAAGCTGCTTCCATATAATGCAAGGCCGAATCCGAATTAGACGGATAAAGCGTAGCCAATAACAAATACGTCTGTATCTTATCCAGATTCCGATGCGTTTCCTCCTGGTACCGCAAGGCTTCTTTTACCAATTCCAACGCTACGGCTTTCTTGCCTTGCCGGTTGTAGACCACCGCCATATTCTGCCAGACCAGATAGTACATATCCGGTTCTTTCTCCTTGTCAATCTGCGCCAAAGCCTGGTTCAAGGCCGTCAAAGTCTTGGCATAGTCTCCCTCCATATAGTACAGCCCCGCCAAATTATTGTAATTGTTAATCAACTCCCTCTTTTCCCCTTTCCGGGTATTGAACGCGATAGCCGAATCATAATAGACATGCGCCTTGTCGTAGTATCCCTGCTTGAAATACACATTCCCGATATTGTTCAAAACACTGCCATAACTATCATCCCGATGCGAAAGGTCTCTCAATTCCAACACATCGAAATACAGGTTCATCGCCCGGGTCCACAACCCCATCTCTTCATAAATCGACCCCAAAGCCGTCTTGACAACCATCAGATAAGCATATCTCTCCTTACTGGGAAGCATGCCGAAATAATTTTCAGCCGTACTGAGCAGATTGGCTACCAACGCATGCTGTCCTTTGGATGCCAGACTGGAACTCATCTTCCTGACCCAACCCAGCAAAACAGAATCCGTCAATCCTCCTTGCGCCTCCTGCCAAGCCGAATCCAAAGCACGGAAATTATCCGGCGATGCCATGGAATCGAACGACAACATCAAATCGATATTCGAGACTAGACGTTCCCTTAAATCCGCAAGCTCCCGTTCCTGAGCAAAAGCCCCAAAACCAGAAAAAGACAAAACGGAAAAAACACAAAAAAAACTTAACCAATAATATCTTTGCAGCATCGCACGTATTCTATGACATCATCCAGACAAGACACTGTTCCCATCTTCGGAGAATCCAAAGGTACGCAAAGTTTCGCATTACGCCTTCCCTATCTTTCAAAAACGCCTGCAAAAGCATACACCGGCAGCCCCGATACAGAAAAGGCGGTGTGTCATAATGAGCAATCTGCTTCGTTGCTTTGGTTTCACCGAAAACAGGCTGCACCTCGGCCAAACTCAAACCGTGCCGGTTTGGTTCGGCTCTCGGTTTGCACTGTTTTTCGAGTCTCGAACTCAGTCACGTACCTAAGTACGCTCCTTCGTTCTCGCTCTCAGCGCCTTGCATCTTACTCACTCTGACACGCCGCCTGAGATTTATTTCAAATCCCTATTTTGATACACCCTCTTTCCTTTTGCACTTACAGTCCCTGCTTCCTCCAACAGAAAGCCGAACTCAAAACCATGCAAACACACCTGCATCAAGGCAACAAGACTTTGGCTGTCTCAACGCCATTTTCCCAAAAGCACCTGACCACTACAACCTGCGTCCCTTGCACAGCCAAAGGCACAAATAAATCATCAAACGTATCAACCGCCTTATCATACAAACAAACCGAACGCAAGTCATACACCTGCACTCGTTCTACTGCCAAGGCGGCAGGATTCAGTATCCGAACGCCATCCTCTGCCGGCAACACTCGCAAAGCAGCCTCCACAGCCGGCACTTCGTTGCCAACTTCATCCGTAGCCGACACAAACAACGTCTCGCCAGCTCCCTGTACCGAATAATTCTGCCCTACCAATTTTCCGTCCGAAGTCTTCACTTTCAGCGTCCCCTTGCTGCCTTCCTGCCATCCATCCAACCACTGATCACTGAACTCCAATTCATATATCCCTTCGGCCGGCAGAATCACCGTATCAGAACATTCCACGGGTGCATCCCCTTCAAACGGCCCCTTGCTGAAAAACACATTCCCATTCCTGTCCTTGACCTTGAACGAAGCCTCGTCAGGGCAGTTGTCAGTCTTCCAATCCACATACAAAGTCAAGGAAGAAACCGGCATCGGTCCCGTGAAAGAATACTCGATGCTCGGCACGGACACAGATTCCCCATTCACCGTCTCCAAGGCTACAACAACCGTATTGTTGCCCAGCACCGGGTAAGCCTCGACCGGGATTTCCAGATTCGCATCCTGGTAAGGAGGTATCGCCACCTCCATCCGAGAAGATCGCACCTCACCATTGACATCCACCGAAAAAGACAAAGAACGCAAGGTATCGTTGCACAGGTTCCTTACAGCAGCCGGAAAGACATTGCCGGCATACCGTGCCGAAGGCAATTCCTCCGCCGAAAACGAAACCGCCACAGGCTCGTCCAGATTGTCAATCCGAGGCTTTGCTCCGGTCACATTCAAGACATCGGCCGTAGTGCGGGTCATAAACGCCACCAATTCTATATTGCGCACATCCACCGGCACCGACCCTACCGAATCAGGCACAATGTACGTATACTCCAAAGTCCGCACCTCTCCTGCAGCTGAAACCTGCACCGTGTCGCCCCACTGGCCGGTAATCAAGTCCCGAAGCATGTGTTCATGCGAATAATCGTAACCCATATTTGCCCCATTCTGGTATCCTAAGATATGGTTCTGCACAAGCGCTATGTTCAGCAAGTGGAAATCCTCTTCCACCGCCTGCGTATAGCACAGCTCCACCCTGATGCACATCTCCCGCGTTGTTGCGTCCAATGCGGCATCCAGATGCAGATTCACCGGCGCATCTTCCTGCAGCAAGGCCTTGACCCGCTTTGTCCAAGTCCCCCGGTTTGAATTCATCAGGCCCGACTCGTAAGGCAGACGGTTCAACGAACCCTGCGGGTAGCCGATATCGCCCGCCTGCGCCAGCAAGGCCGCCCCCCAATCTGTCCGGTAATCCGGAATGTCGCCCCAAGGCTCGGCGTAAGCCCCCTCGTGGATAGCCACGACATAAAACCGATCCCCGGCCGCTTCCTTGATGGTAGCCGCCACCCTTGCCCCGTCCGGACAATTGCCGCAGCCCACGCCGGTATACTCCTCCAGCAAAACATTCTTTTTCTGCACTTGGGTCGAAACAGACTGGGCAGAAGCCAACGAAAAACCGCCCGCTGCCAATACCAAACCGAACAGAATCTTGGGAAAAACAAAATTGCCTTTTTTCATGGTCTATTCTTTTATATATTACGATACCAAAACTCGACGCCAAAGCAGGCAAGCCAAGCCTTCACAGACTACAGCCGCCATCCATGCCTTGGGCATCGTAATATTACAAAGTTTTCAGCCTCCTCCCTGTTTCAGAGCCTAAGCGCAACCACGGCAAAGTAGAAACATTACGATATTTCAATACGGCATTCAAGCAAAAGAAAAACTATATCAAAAAGATACCAATCCACACACTACGTCCCCGAATCAAATTTGCACACCACCAAACATCTCCATCCATAGCAGACCATTGCTTCCGACGCATCCCGAAACAGCTTACGGTAGCCTCCACGTCTCCTCGATCCGCCAATCAGCCTCCACCTGCAAAGTCTTAGGAAAAAACCATCTCTTTTCCGGCTGGATGCCCGCTGGATAATACCCCCCGTCCCAGACCCCGTTACGGTTATCATCCCTAATCAGCACAAAACCCACCTGACCGGGAATCACATACGGGTACTCCACCCAGCCATTCCCCAGCACCGTCCGGGAAGAAATCACTTGCTTCCCATCCACGCTTGTCATCTGGACCAGATACTGGAAACCGCTATCCAGCCCCGTCAACTGCAAGGCCACTTGCCCGTACGTTTCCAAAGCCGGAATCTTGACCAAAGCTTTTGCCGTATCCATCAGGCGGCCAAAGAAATCAGAAAAACAAGCCGAAGGTACAAAAAACGAATACTCGCATCCCGGCTTCCAGCCGTATTTCAAACAATAACGGTTCGGCAGCACCTTTTCCAGGCACGTAGCCGCCATATCCACCGCTACCGTATCCTTGAACCCTTCCTCATCGGTATGGATTTCCAAAATAGAAGCCTTTTCCCAGTCCACCCCCACCACCGGAAAGTTGAAATCCAACAATAAACTGTCTTTGAAGAACAAAGACACAGGATTCATAGACAAACGGAAGGCTGCCGTATCCGGCTTGGCAGCCGCACCGCTCGAAGTCATCAAATCTGCCGTATCCGAGAAGGAACGGTAATGCAAGACCAAACGCAAGCCGCTAATAGCATAATTGTCATGATAAATCTTAGCTGTCAAAGGGTCAGACTGAGGCACATACGCATACCTGAGATAAGAAGGCCAGGTCAAATCCGGCAATACCATATCTTCCTCCTGCCGTTCCCGGCGCCCCCGCCTCCTATCCTCTTGCTGAGCCGTATCGGCCTGAAAAGATTCCCATTGCTTGACCATCTCTATATCAGAATACGAAGGCAGGAACTCCAAACGCAAGCTATCCAAATCCAATGCATAATACCATGCCAGGCTTATCTCCCCGTTTTTCTCCCATTTGGCTTCCTTCAAGAACACCGAATCCACACGGTCTTGATAAAGGTACAAGTAGCGATCCCCATGCCCGATATCCCCCACATTCAAATTCCGTTCCAAGGCTATCAATGAATCATTGGCCCTCCTGACCAACGAATCGCTCTCCTTGACTCCGGCCCTTTTGCGGAACAAGACCGGCGGCCTATAAGCCTGCGTGGGCCAGCAATCCGATGAATAAGCCAGCTTTTCCTGCGTGGGATCAACCAAGTAATCCCGGCTTTCCTCGTTCGAGACCAAGATATAATAACAGCCCTTGGCCATGTAACGGCACTGGAAATAGCCTCCCGTATCGGTCACCGCCACGTAATCGGGCAAAGCCGTCACCGGATAGCCCTCCGGCTTCTGGCTATAAAACATGACCGAAGCCGATGGCACCGGCTTCAAATCGAACGCATCCCGGACAATGCCGTCTATCCGGCCGCTGTCCACCTTGGAGCCGGTAGAAAAGAAATACGTATAGCCGCTCAATGGCGTGGACTCGTGCAAATCGCCAATGGCATCGTTGAAATTGATAGAATAAGTCTTGCCAGGCAGCAAAGTATCCTCTATGGTCACACGCACCTGCTTCAAATGCCCCATGTAAGACACCTTGCTCAGAAGAGGGGAAACCACAATCTTGTCGGTGGCATTCAATACCACGTATTCGTCAAAATTCAGCAGGATTTCCGTAGGCCCGTTCAGAGCCACCCCGGTATCGCCTTCGGGCGGAAGGGCCGAAAGCAAGACAGGAGGAGCCAAATCCACAGGCCCTCCCGTAGGAGCCGACCCGTAACGGGCGCACGCCCCCAGCAGGCAGAGGCAAAAAACAATCCCAAGGCCGCCCAAGGCCAGCATCCCAGCCGTATTCCGCTTTTTTTGCATTGTTCCCATTCTTATCATATCATATTGTGCAGCTTTCCACGCAAGCCTGGTCAAAACCAAATCAGTCATTAGGCTTGGGGTTAAAAACGCTTGCCCGTCAGACCGACCAGACCTCCATGCGGCAATTCCGGCAATCGAACCTCAAAGCAAAACGCTCTCTCCCATGCTGCAAATACAAAGCCTGTACCTTTTCCTTCTCACGGCTTCCAGCATCATTCGGACACAACCCCACCTGATACCGTATGCAATGCTTGCAAACCATCAGCAACCGTCCCGGCTTACGCCTGTCATCTTCCGACAGCAGCTCAAAAGCCGAAACCGGCACTTCCAAGCCTCTCTTCCGGTAAAAACGAGCCGCATAAGAATTAGCCACGTTCCAGCGGTAAAGCGGAGCCAAATCGTCCAAATGCACAGGCGATTCCAAATCAAGCCCTTTCCCCGCTGTCTTTCCGTCCTTTCCTGAAAACACAGGACTAAAAGCCCTTTCCCGGCAAGCATCCAGAGCTTCCGCCAACGCCCGACGGTATCCATTCAAGGCCGAAGCCGGAAGGAAATACACCGGCGAACCCACATACCGGAAAGTCAGCAAGCTGTAAGCTGTGCCGCCCAACTTGCCCATCTGGCGTTCAAAACTCTCTTTTGCCTTCTGCACCTGCACCGCTTCCGCCAGCAAAGCCTTGTCCACGGCCACGCTCGCTTCAAAACCATGTTCGTCCTGCGCCATAAAACAAGCCTTACCGGCATCAAAAACAATCCGTATTCCAATTTTGCGCTCGCAAACAGCATCCTGCAAACGTTTCTCAAACAAAAGATTCCTATTCCGGCAAACCCATCCCCCCACCTGAGGCAACTCATCCTTTTTCCCCGACCAAGGCAGGCGAATCCAAGCTTCCCGCCCCCGCTGTTCCACCTTGGCCAATACACCTCCCTGCAACACCCTTTGACCATCCAAATAACAAAGCCCATCGCCCGGCACAAGACCAAAATCCCGCGCCAAAGCTATTTTCAACGCAAGGCCGGCATACCCTTGTTCCAAAGCCCGCAGGTCCTTGATGCATCCTATCTTCTCACCCACAGCCTTGGAACTGAACTCCTGCACCCATTTTTCCCTTTGGCCTCCTAAATTAAAGGCCGTATAACTCCTGTGGAAACACTTCTGCAAATCCGGCTCGAAATCCATGCTGCTTTGCCCTTGCGAAAGACGTTCCCAGCCTTGGGCAGGCATCGAACCATACTTTACCTCTGATCCTCCCGATGCCAAAGCAGGACGGATTCGCCCCATCGATGCATCTGCCAGCACGGCATCTATTTTCTTCCGATAGTAAGCCGTCACGTTCTTCACATAGCCGGCATCCTTCATCCGCCCCTCAATCTTGAGGCAACTGACACCTGCCCCTATCAATTCCCGAATATGATCCTCTCCCTTCAAATCCTTCATCGAAAGCAAGAAACGCTTCCGCTGCAAGACATTCCCCTCCCCGTCAAGCAAATCGTAAGGCAAACGGCAAGCCTGCGAACACTCGCCCCGGTTCCCGCTCCTGCCGTTCATGTAGCAGCCCATATAGCATTGTCCGCTATAACTAACACAGAGCGAACCATGTACAAAACACTCTATTTCGCAATCCACGCTGGCCGCAATCCGGGAAATCTCCTCTATCGACAGCTCCCGAGCCAGAACCAGACGGCTGAACCCCGCCTGTTCCAAAAAACGAGCCTTCTGCGGGCTGGCTATATGGCACTGGGTACTGGCATGAAGTTCTATTGGAGGCAACCCGGCCTCTATCAATCCCATATCCTGGATAATCAAGGCATCCACCCCCGCTTCGTATGCCTCAAAAGCCACACGCAAGGCCCCTTCCATCTCGGATTCGTAAACCAGCGTATTCAACGTCAAGAAGCAGCGGCCTCCGTAACGGTGCGCGTACTTGGCCACACGCTCCACATCGGCCATGCTATTGGCCACCTTGGTCCTGGCACCGAAAGCCGGGCCGCCTATGTACACCGCATCCGCCCCGGCATCGATAGCCGCGCAAGCCACTTCCGCATTAGCCGCCGGAGAAAGCAGTTCTATCTTAGTTCGAGACATATAACTTCAGCAAACATCAAGGCCATTCCACAATCCAGCCATCCACGGCCAGCACGTTTTCCGGATTCCATCCATGCATTTCAAAATCCCCTATAGCCCGATTCCAAAAAGGAAGAACCCCTTGGGCTCACTTTTCAGAAGGTCCGGACCGCAAGGATAGCAAAAAAAATCGACCATATTACAAATCTGTAGCATGGTCGATTCCTTTTTATGCCGCTTGGCAAGGCTTAATCAATCCTACGAATGTCAGTAGCCCCATTTTCCGATGGTCCCACGCGGGACATCACGCAACGGAAACCAATCCAAGACGCGCTCTGGCCCTGATCCATGTAACGCCGTGTGGCAGGCGACATATAATAAGCCCTGTCGTTCCACGAACCGCCTTTGACAACCCTGGACCTATCCGAAATCAACGAACTCTCGCCATAGGCATACAGCAAGGAAGTCGGGTTCTGCGCAGCCACGCCGTCTTCCGGCTTCGACAGCCAATCATCCACGATAGCCGATTCGTAATCCCCATCGCCAAAATTCCGGTTATCCGAAGTCTGGAAATTATCCCTTCCTGCCAACTCCTCGTCCGTGTACGGACGGTATGGAATCCGGCCCAAGCTGTCTTTGGACGTAATCAAACCGTCTTCATCCTGCACCATGGTCATATAGACATTTCCACGGAACGCGTTCAAACCATCGGCATCGTCAAAGGTCATTGGACGGTAAACATCCAAACACCACTCGGCCACATTGCCCGCCATGTTATACAAGCCGAAATCGTTGGGGAAATAAGAATAGACCGGTGCAGTGTATTCAGCCCCGTCGTTCAAGGCTCCGGCAGTTCCCATGTAATCGCCTTGCCCTCGGGTAAAGTTCCCCATCATCTTTCCACGGTACTTCTTCTCGGCAGTCCGCACCTGCAAAGGCTTCCCGTCCCAAGGGTATACCCTGCGTTCGGACAATCTTTCCTGCTCGCTGTTCCCTACCAAAGCCAAGGCGGCATATTCCCATTCCGCTTCGGTGGGCAGACGGAGCTTTTCTATCAGAATGCCGTCCCGGCGCTCCACCTGACGAACTTCCCCTTCCGCCGCCGGGTTCATGTCCTGCAAGCCTTTGTTGGCCACGCCGGAATACTGCCCCGCTAAATAGGCATCGGTATTGAAATTGTTCTCCGGAATCTGATCCGCATCAAAACTCAGAATCTTGGCATCGAGCAAGATGTATTCATTATAACGGTCTGTCCTCCAATCGCAGTAATTCCGCGCCTGCTCCCAGCTCACCCCCACCACCGGATAATTGTTGTAACCCGGATTAGTAAAATAGTTTTCCGTGATAGGATCCCGGAAACCGCCAATCGAGTTCCAGACCAGAAGGTCAGGCATGGCCCGCTCCACCACTTCAGGATAGTCCGTCCCGTAAATCCGATCCAACCAATAGATATATTCGTTGTAATCGGCGTTGGAAGTTTCCACTTCATCCATATAAAACGAACTTACCGTCATGGGACGAGGAGGATTGTTGTGTTCAAATTTCAAGTCTTCCTGATTCATCCCCATGGTGAAATAGCCGCCCTGTATAAAACGGAAACGGCTCGGTACCGGCTGCCGGTAGGCATTGTTGATCTGGAAGCCGCCCCATTCAGGATTGTTCACCGGCCATCCCGTGGAAGAGGATCTGCCTTTCTTGAACGAAGTGGAGTTTGAACTGCTGCAAGAAGTCAAGGCCAAAGCAATCCCGGCAAGAAATCCGGCCAAGGCGAAGGTTTTGACGATATGTCTAAACATCATTATTCTTTTTATCCCGAATCCGGTCATCAGACTTGGCGAGCCTAATGACCGATTCGGGTTTATGCAAGCGCAAAGATACTTTTTTTCCGGAAGAAACAAAAAAAGCGACGTGTCATAACAGGCAATCTGCCACTTGGCATCCCTCCCTTTCTGACACGCCGCTTAAAGAATGGATTCAACGCATTCTTTCAGTCTCGCCTCTTCCCCTTACAACTTCACGATACGTCCTACAACAACGTCCTGCATCGTATTATATACCTTATAGATATACATGCCTTCCGGCAATCTCTGAATTTGCGGCAGGCCGGAACCGGCTTCCAATTCGGCTTCCATCACCTTGGCCCCCATCATATTGAAAATTTCAATCCGATCCAGATTCCGGCCTTCCACATGGAGCTGGTCTTTTACCGGGTTCGGGTATACCCGTACACGGAAAGCGTCCGAGGATTCATTGGCCACATCCGGTTTCACGTAAATCTGAATTACAGTATCCTTTGTCAACGTGAATGTATAAGGCGTAGTCGCACTCATAAGCGCATTATCAGGTACGGCATAGAAACCATCAAACAAATACCCCGATTCCGGAACGGCCGAAATAGTCAATTCCACCGGGACTTCAAGCTTTACAGGGTCATTGCCCTCTTCAAACACCGATTGATCGGTCCCTGCATAGACAACATCCCACGAATTCAGACCGCTTACAGGAATCACTACCTCAAGCGTGGCGGAATCCGCCGGATTTCGTGCAAACCGGATGCTGAAAACCGTATCCTTGACCATAGTGAAATTGAAAGGCACGGTTGCGCTCAGCAATTGGCCGTCTTCGGTATAAACGCCTTCAACATGCCCGCCGGAAACGGCCGTGGCCGAAAGGCTCAGTTCTGCAGGAAGTTCAATGGCCTTCAAATCTGTCAAGGTATCCCCGCTTTCGGCATAGGTTACTACGTAGTTTTCCACATAATCGATGCCTTCCAGTTCTATGGTCAATGCCCCGGTCTGGCGAGCAAAACGGACATGGACAGCGGTATCGCCGGCCATATGGAACGCCAAGGGCGAAGTCCGGCCAATCAGAACGGAATCTGCCGTATAGAAACCTTCCAGGACACGGTATTGCGCCGGAATAGCGGTCAGAGTCAAATCGGCAGGGACCTCGATACGGTCCAGATCCGCAACCGTATCCCCGCTCCCGGCATAGCATACCAGCACACTGCCATCCTGCTCGGAAACGCCCGAAATTTCCAAGCTGTAGTAACGCGGAGCCAGACGGGCGGTCAAAGCGTAGTCACGCATCACGCTGTCCACTACCACCGTGTCGGTAGAAGCAAACAACGCCCCGTTTTCATACCAGCCCAGGAACTTCTCGTCTTCCGGATAGGAAACGATGAAGGTCAGGGAGTCGTAAATATCCACAATCGTACCCACGGCAAGGCTATCGGCATCGTTGTTCCTATAAACTTTCACACTGGCTTCTTCCGATCCTTCCACGCTGTAATTAACAGCAAATTCCGTACGCTCGTCCAGCATATGCATCGTGATGGTTGTGGAAACAGCGGCATAGTTTGTGGTTCTGGCGCGGACGTAATAGGTTTTCCCAATCTTCAATTCCGAAAGATCCAAATCCCCGGATACACTGCCCTCGCCTTGCTTCTGGGAATAGAGGACCTGGGCCGTGGAGAAGTCGTTCAAGGTGTCGGCCTCCACAATCAAAAGGTTGGAATCGGCAAAAGCGAGGTTGGAAGGATTGAACGTACCATCCAACACAGCGTTGAAACCGATGGAAGTCCGCCCGAAAGAGATATCGTTCTTTTCCAAAGCGATGGAAACCGTGGGATTGTAGATCATCAGCATGTCATCGAGCCAAATAGTATCTGCTTTCGTTGCCGTGCTACCAGGTCCCATTCCGGGATTGATATTGGTTGTCAAGGAAACCAATATATATTCCGGCCTGTCCGACATGCCCGGTTCAAAAGGCACACTGTAACGAACCCATTCGCCTTTCGTATCCGGAAACAACTGCTGGGCTTTGGCTACCACGTGGGTTTCCATTCCCTGCTTCAAGCTGTCCACATTCGGATCCTGATAAGAAGTATCACCGTCATGAATCGTTACCGTGAGAGCCGCATACATATCGGAAGAATCCGTCACATAAAAGCCCTGAAATAAGCCTGTAGATTGATACAGTTTGTCTGTCATCATGAATTTGACCCAGAAAGTCAAAGAGTCCGGAACTGTCGTAAACGGCAAGGCGTGGGCAGGGTCCGTCAAATCGGTGAAATTATAATTACCCGTAATATCGGCCGCCGTCATCGACCCCATGTTGATTCTTCCTGTGGTCAAATTTCCATTTGCCGGAATTCCTAAAATCTGTTTCGAATTTATCTTGGCACTCCTGCTGCCGAGAGAACCCGGACGTACATCGGAAGACTCGTGCAATTGGTCCCCCCCCATCGTAGAAAGATCCCCCCCTGCCGTCTTGAACGAATGCCAGCCCACCGGCTCGGCCACGGTTTCCCCCTCGTTCATCCAGACTTCGAAGCCCGAATTCGGAATCTGCTTTTCCGCCGCATACTCGTATTTGATACGGAACTGCAAGCTTTGCCCTACCACCGAATCCAAGAGCGTGGAACGAACCCCCACACGGTACAGATCCCCGTCGGCCACCGTGGTCGGCACTACCCAGTTGTAAACCGTATCCTCGGCCTCGGCCAAACGAATGACCTCGGTGGTGTTCTGCATAAACGAACCTTGCGGGTCGGACAACATCACTACAAATTCGTTTTCCGCCGCGGTATCGAAAGTGCCACTGAAGGAAATATCCACTACCAAGGTATCGAAACCGCTTCCGGGCGAGGTAATCACCATGCCCTTGTCCACTTCCACCGTGGCCTCGAAATCAATAATCGCCTTGCTGGCAGCCTCATTACCTGCCGCGTTCTGGGAAATTCCCGCCAACGGCAACGCTCCCAGCAGCAGCCCGAAAGCCGCCCTCTTGAAACTCATCAAGTTTTTCATTTCTGCTATTTCTGTTTTGGGTTTATTTTCTTCCATTTCCAACATGCCAGCCCAACCAGCAAAGTCCCTGCCCTATTCCTATTTATATAACGGGCATCTCGATATGGAACGGACATCTACAGACAGCTTGGAACCACCTCGCGACCGCGCCCAATCCTGTTCCAACCCTCTCTGGCAGCTTACCAAACCCGCCTCCATATACCAGCCAAGCTAAGCCCATGCCGAAAAACGCAGCAAAACTACATCCAAGATGGAGTTTCTTTTCCTGCCGCTTTACTGAAAAAATCGGCATCGCAAGCTTCAAAACCATAAAAAGATGAAAAGCAAGCATTTGCGTTAAAAAAACAATCAACTGCATTTTCACCGAATTTACCGAAAGAAACCCCAAAACACAGTTTATAAACAATTTACGCTATCCCGAACTCAGCCTCCTCGCGCATCTTTTGCCGCTACAGGCATTCACCGGCAAGAAAATGCCTTTGTCTTTTGTCGGATTTTCTTAACTTTGCCCGCTTTGGCATGATTTGTTGAATCATCAACTTTAAAAACCATATACGCGAATGCAAAGAAAACTCTGGATCTTGCTGGCTGTGCTGTTTGCCTTGCAGCCCTGCCTGAAAGCCCAAATCAACCCCGTGACAGGCCAATCATTAGGGGCCACGTACAACCCTATATCAACGGCTGTCCCCTTTGTCTCGCTGGCACCGGACGCCCGTTCGGCAGGGATGGGAGATGTTGGCGTGGCTACGCCGGTCGACCTCAACTCCCAGCACTACAACGCCGCCAAATATCCCTTCATGAAAGAGGACTTTGGCTTCAGCCTCACCTACAGCCCTTGGCTTATCAGCTTGGTACCGGACATGTCTCTGGCTTACCTGACCGGAGCCTACAAATTCAAGGACGACCGCAGTGCCATTGCATTCTCCTTGCTCTATTTCTCTATGGGAAGCGTCACGTTCACCACGGAATACGGAGATGTTGGAACAGAATACAAGCCTAACGAATTTTCTATCGACCTCAGTTATTCCCGCAAGTTGATTGACGTGCTTTCCATTGCGGTAACAGGCCGCTTCATTTACTCCAACCTGACCTTGGGGCAGTATGTATCGGGCATCGACACCCGCGCAGGACTTGCCGGTGCTGCCGATATCGGTTTGTACTACAACCAGGATTTCGACCTCAAACACGGACAGGAAGGAACCCTGATGGCGGGACTGAGCATCACCAATATCGGGAACAAGCTCAGCTACGTAAGCAATCCTACCGAAGAGGACAAGAACTTCCTGCCTGCTACCTTGCGCTTAGGGGTTGGCTTCAACTGGCATGTGGACGATTACAACAGCATCGGTTTCTACGGGGAGGTGAGCAAGCTGCTGGTTCCCACACCGCCGTTATCGTCCGGCACCACCGATACCGCCGGAAACATAATATATCTCGGCAACCCCGTAGAATGCAATGTAATGCAAGGTATCTTCCGCTCGTTTGGCGATGCCCCCGGCGGTTTCAAGGAAGAAATGCAGGAAATCATGTGGAGCCTCGGCGCGGAATGGTGGTGGCGGGACTTGCTGGCTATCCGTACCGGTTATTTCCACGAAAGCAAATACAAGGGGGCCCGTCAGTACTTCACCTTGGGCGTGGGCTTGCGGTACAAGATGATCGGACTGGATTTCTCTTACTTGATTCCGACCTCGCAGGTTTCGGGATCCAATCCCTTGAAGAACACCCTTCGAATCGGAGTCAACTTCAACTTTAACCGTTCCAATCGGAACGCCAACCTGCCAACGGATTAACCCGAAAGCCGAAAATGGGAAAAGGGGCTGACTTAAAATCAAAGTCAAGCCCCTTTTCTTTAGGCATGTTCTATAAATTCAGACTTCAGGCATCCTCGGAATCAGAACCGGGTTCAGCAATCTTGATGGCCGATTTGGATTTATAGAAACCACCTTTATTTGCAGTCCCAAAAACACGTAAAAATCATGGAAGTCCCTTTCAGAATAGGCTACGGTTACGATGCACATGCTTTCGCGCCAGACCGTAAACTCATCCTCGGCGGTGTGGAAATCCCGCACACCCAAGGGCTTTTAGGCCATTCCGATGCCGATGTGCTGCTGCATGCGATTGCCGACGCCCTGCTCGGGGCGGCCGCCTTGGGAGACATAGGGCAGCATTTCCCGGACAAGGATCCGTCCTACAAGAACATCGACAGTACAATATTACTGAAACGCACGGCCGATTTGCTGGCATCGCACCATTACGCCATCGGCAACATCGATGCCACCTTACGTCTCCAAAGGCCCAAAATCGCCTCCTATATCCCGCAGATGCGCCAGCGCATCGCCTCTGTCCTCGGCCTTGGCATCGACCAAGTATCCATCAAAGCCACCACCACCGAACACATGGGGTTCGAAGGCCGCGAAGAAGGAGCTTCCGCCTCGGCCGTGGCGTTGATTTACCACCAAGACTGATTCTCCCGCTTTCCTGCTTTCAAATAAATTCCTATTTCCGGCTTCCCGAAGACAGGCTGCGCCTCGGCAATGCAAACCCAAACAAGCTCGGTTTGCATTGCCGAGGCGCAGCCTGTCTTCAGGAAGCCCCCAATTCCTCGAAATCCCCTCCCGATGCCTCAAACAAATAAATTTAAACAACTTCTTAACCAAACACAAATCCTGCAAATCGAAGACTCCGGGCTTACATCCGGTTCTTGGACTGCGAGCCGCCCTCGGCTTTGGACTGCGGGCCGACCCCGGCCTCAGGAAAAAAGAGATTAGCCATAGCAGCGATAAGCCGTCAAAGGGCAAGCTGTTTGAGCAAGGCGCTTCCTTGGCCTTGCGAGTTCTTGCCCTTTAGGCGCAGAGCGCGCTATGGCCTCTTTTTGTCCTGGGCCGGAAGTTTCTTTTTGTTACTTTTTCTTTCGCAAAGAAAAAGTAAAATCACATTTTGAATTCACTATAAAATCTCATGCAATCTTTGCACCGTGAAAACAACGAGCAAGGCCCGAAACTCGAAAGCCAAGCTCAGAATTACTAACCTTAAAAATTTTTAAAACCATGAAAAAACTGTTTTTCGCAGCCCTGTTTGCCGTGAGCGCATTGTCCATTGCCAAAGCCGACAACGATGAACGCCCCATCACCCTCGACAAACTCCCAGCCCCAGCCCAGCAATTCCTGCAAACCAATTTCTCCAGCCTCACATTTGCCTACGCCATCGAAGAAATAGGCTTCTTCGGCAACGAATACGAAGTGTTCTACACCGACCGCACCCAAGTGGAGTTCGACAGCAAGGGTGAATGGAAAAAAATCGAACGTGCCTACGAAGCCCTTCCCGAAAACCTGATTCCCCAGCAGATTGCCAGCTTCGTGAAGCAGCACCAGCCCACGGCATTCATCAAGAGCATCGACCGCGACAGCCGGGATTACGAAATCGAACTCAATACCGGCATCGAACTCAAATTCGACATAAACACCCTTCAACTGATCGGATATGACGACTAATCACACCCGCACTCCCATGCCCAAGTGGAAAAAATGGCTGCTTGGGCTGGGCATTCCCTCCGGCATCATTGTCATCGCCCTGGCTCTCAGCCCATTCTGGGCCGACTACGAAAAACCCGTCCTGACCAGCCAGTTGCCGGCCCCAGCGCAGGCATTCATGCAAGCCCATTACGGCAACAGCAAGACCGCCTTGGCCCGCAAGGAAGTAGACTGGTTCGAGAAGGAATACGAGGTGATTCTGACCGACGGAATCCAGATCACATTCGACCGCCACGGGGAATGGAAAGAAATCAAGCACAAAGCCGGATGCGTGCCGATGGATATCGTGCCTGCGCCCATCCAAGAGTACATCAACGAGAACCATCCCGGCAACTGCGTCAAGGAAATATCCCAGGGCCGCCGCAAAATTGAGGTGGACCTTACCAACCGTCTCGAGCTCACTTTCAGCAAAGACAACTTCCTGCTGATAGACTGGGACGATTAACCAACTGTCTTACTTTACTGGAACATGCATAGAATGAAACCCTTCATCATCGCGATCGCAGCGACCCTTTGCACCGCGCCCGCTTTGGCCGACGGCATAGAATACGACAAAGCCGTGTCGATGGACCGACTGCCTCGCCGAGCCCAGACCTTCCTTCAGAGATATTACCCGGATGCTGTCTGGCTCACAGGCAAGAAAGAAATAGATGGCATAGAAGCGGAATACCGTGTGCAGTTCAAGGACGGCACCATCATCGAGTTCCGGCGGAACGGCAAATGGAAAAAAATCAGCCAGCGGCAAAAACCGCTGCCGGCATCGCTGGTTCCCGAACCCATCCAAGACTTCATCCGGCAGAATTTCCCCCAAGCGGCAGGCATCTGGTCCATGGAACAAGACCGCCGCGAGATCGAAGTCCGGCTTCCGGACGGCCGGGAATGCACTTTCAGTGCCAAGTCCTATCTCCCGATGGAAATCGACTACTGAGAATCCGGGCTACCTGAAAACATTCCAAACCAACATTTTGCCACCAACAAAACCAAGGCTGCCTCCGCCAGAAAGTCCGGAGGCAGCCTTTTGCATTCCTCCATAGCCACCACGATACTCTACCCTCAATACCTCCGACTATGAAAAAGCCCCGGCCATAGAATAGACTACGACCGGGGCTTTACACGAAATATTTTCAGGCAAAGAGCCTTAACCCCAAATCGGGCATTAGACTTTGGGTTAACCTATCTTGGCGTTCACGATATCCAGGATTTCCTTTTCTTCGGCCACCGCCTTGTCGGCAATCGCCTTGGCTTCGGCCAGAATCGAATCCGCAAAGGCGCGGTCCTTCAAGCCTGCTGCATTGATGCGGACATTCAGGTAAGCTCCCAAGACCGCCGAACGGGCGCAGAGAGCACCCACGCCGGCATCCGAAACCGAATTGGGATTGCCTTCCTCGGCCATCGCCCTGACCACCTCAAAAGCCTCGAAAGCCTTCTTCATGGTACGGAAAGGAACTTCGGTAGCATACTTGGTAGCCGCCTGGATAGCCGCCGTGCGAGCCGCCTTGTCCTCGTCGGTCTTCTTGGGCATCCCGAACGCATCCATGATCTTGTTGAACGCATTGGTATCCTCGTCCACCAAATGCAACAGCTCGTCCTTCACCGCCTGACCCTTTTCCGCCCAGTCGGAGAACTCCTTCCAACGCTCGTCCCAACCGGCCTTGTGGCTGGAAAGGTTGGCCACCATCGTACCCAGCGCCGCCGCCAACGAACCCATGTAAGCCGAGATGGAACCGCCGCCGGGTGCCGGGGACTCGCTGGCCGTCTCGTTGGCAAAGCCCGTGCAGGTCATGTCCACCAGCTTCTTCTGCTTGTTGTCGGCCTCCATCACGTATTCAATCACCTTTTCTTCCGGATTGAACGGACGCAAATCATCCAGGCCCATCGATTTGACCGCGATCTTGATGATTTCCTTCTCGTCCACGCCCAGCGAACGCTGCTGCTTGGCCAGATAATACTTGCCGGCATCGATCAGGCACTTCTTGGGAACCAAGCCCACGATCTCGGCCCCCGTGACACGCACCCCGCGAGCCGCCGCCTTGGCAAACACTTCCTCGTAAGCCACATGCACCGGCGTCACCGAGATATTGGTAATATTCATCGAAACCTGGGCAATCCCGTATTCTTCAATGTACCAGCCAATAGCCTTGGTAGCCTTCAAGGTACCCGGAATCATGATCGTATTGCCCTTCTCGTCCTTCATCGGCTTTCCAGTCACCTTGCCGCCTTCGCGCATCGGACGGCCCTTTTCACGCACATCGAACGCTATCGCATTGGCCCGGCGGGTCGAAGTGGTATTCAGATTATAATTGATGGCCACCAAGAAATCCCGCGCTCCGATAGCCGTCGCTCCCGAGAATGCATTGAACTCGGCCGGCCCGAAATCCGGCTTGCCGTCCGGCGTGGCGATCTTGTCCTTCAGGCCTTCGTACTCCCCGGCGCGGCAGTAAGCCAGATTGCGCCGACGCGGGTCGAAAGCCGCGTTTTCGTAGCAGTACACATGGATGCCCAGTTCCTCGCCCACTCTCTTGGCCAAAGCCCTGGCGTATTCCACGGTCTCTTCCATCGTGATGCCCGCCACCGGGACCAAAGGACAAACGTCCGTAGCCCCGAAACGAGGATGTTCCCCGTGATGCTGGCGCATATCAATGATCTGGCCCGCTTTCTTGATAGCCTGGAACGCAGCTTCCACCACCGCATCCGGTTCGCCCACGAAAGTTACCACGGTACGGTTGGTCGCCTGCCCCGGATCCACATCCAGAAGCTTCACACCTTCAATCTTTTCCACTTCATCGGTAATCTGCTTGATAACCGACATGTCGCGGCCTTCGCTGAAGTTAGGCACGCACTCGATGATTTTTTTCATTGTATTTCAAAAAATTAAATTATTTTTTATATTATGGGCGAACCAAAAGGAAGAAGCGTTCTCCAGCCCCTCGCCCAATCCGAGCCTGCAAAATTATACTTTTGGCACAGACTCGCCAAGACCCGCCACCGCTTTTCTATCACAACCTCCAACTATAGCCAAAACCGGCTAACCTCCTGCCCGCTTTCCCTTCACTCTCCCGCTTCCTTATTCAGCACCAGACGCTTGAACACCTCGCCCCGCTCCTCGAAATTCTTGAAACGGTCGTAGCTGGCCGCCGCAGGAGACAACAGGCAAGCAAAACCCGGCCTCGTCACCCGCTTGGCCCAAGCCACTATTTCTCCGTAATCGTCGGAAACAAGGAAGTTCTCCACCAAGACCTTCCCGGCCAGATTCCTCACCCCCCCCGTGCCGCCCGCGACCCAGTCCGGGTATCCCGCAGGCTTGCGGCCCTTTCCGCCTACAGCCCGCCAGCACAAAGCCTGCAAGATCCTGCGCCCCGCCTTGCCGGTAAACGCCACATTCCTGATTCTCCCATGACGCAGGAAATCCTCCAGCGGCTTATAGTCGATACCCCTGTCGAACCCGCCCAGAATCAAGGTATCCACCCCCTTCACATAAGGCAATTCCAGCAGGCTTTCCACCGCCCGCACGGCAGCCTCCGGAATCGTCGAAATGGAATCATCGAAATAATAGACCCCGTCCACGCAGCCCACATATTCCAGACGGTGCGGCAAGGGCTTGAACGAAGCGATACGCCCCGCCAAATCCTTGTATGGCACGCCCGTGGCATGAGCCGCCAGCAAAGCCGCCATCAGGTTCAGAACATTATGCTTGCCTATCAAAGGATGCGGCTGGGACAAGTCAAACACCGCCTCCTTCGGCTTTCTTTCCATAGAACAGGCTACCACCCGCTTCTTCCTGTTCATATATAAGGCAGCCCTGCTTCGCAAGGAAAACGACAAAAACGAAACCAAGGAGTCACCGGAATGCATTTCCGGAAAACGTTCCTCGATCCGTTCACACACAAGTCCATCATCCTCATTATAAATCAAAACCCTTTTCCCTTCATCTTCCGGCCAAACCATATCTGGCATCTTCGCTTTGACTTCCCCGCCCGTAATACCCCGTCCGGCGATATTCATCTTGGCCTGCTGGTAATCCAAATAGCTCCGGTAATGATCCAGATGTTCCTCGTAGAGGTTGAGCAGCACCCCGATACGCGGCGCCCGCCTTACCTGTTCCAGCTGATGGGCCGAGAACTCGCCGACAATCCATGTCCCAGGGCCGATTTCGTCCAGTATCTCAAAGAAAGGCAGCCCCATATTGCCTGCCAGCAAGCAAGGGCGGCTCGCCGAGAGCAGATGATAAGCCAGCATAGTGGTCGTACTCTTGCCCTTGGTCCCGGTAATGCCGATGACCTGCGGCGCATAGACCCGCAGGAACAAATCCGCTTGCGAACTCAGCAGCGGAGAGGCCAGCAAATCCGGATAATCCTTCAACGAAATCCCCGGCGTCTTCATCACGATGCCGAAAGCACCCGAACGCATCTGAACCGCAAAATCTTCCAAATAGGCATCGCCGGTCAGGAAACGCACCGCCTTGTCATGAGCCAAAAGCGGATTACTCCGCACCGCCTCGTTTCGGTCAATCACACATATCTCTTTCGCTGGCAGCAATTTCCGAACAAAACGATAGGTACTTTGTCCTTCCCGGCCAAAGCCCAAGACTGCTATCGGTCCCGCTTTCTCGAAAAACGGCCGGAACGCCCCGCAGACCGTATCCGGCAACGGATTCCGGATCAGATGCCCGGTTTCCGAATCCGCATCCTGCCGCAGACGAACCTCAGCCACCGCCTCTTTCAATTCGGACAGCAAGCCCTCCGGCACATTGTTCTCCGAAGAAAAGCCCTCCAGCAGGGCATCCCCGTCCCCGGCCGGAACAGCCGGACGCACATTGTCATTTCCTTCGGAAGCATCGCCCTCCGGAATGCCGAAATAATACCGCAGCAACGCATTTTCCGCCGCATACGCCCTAAGCTGCCGCAAACTCCAGTTCACCTCGTCCACCGTCCCCACGCACTCGAAAGGCTTGACCGCCGCCTTGCCGCAAAGCTCGTCCAAAAAGCCCTGCAAATCCATGTCGTCCAGCAGGTTCTTCCCGAAAATCAGGCTTGTCTTCCCTATGCCTAAAAAAGGGCAAAGGATAATGAAAGCAAAAAGGCACTTAGGGCATTTCCCGCACCAGGAATCGGTCTTGCTGCCCGCATTGCAGCTTCTGAAAAGACTATGGTACAATGGAATAGATGCAAACAAACGCGCGATGCCGATTTCGTTCAAGGGGCGAAGGAAACTGAAATAATCATATTCGGACCCGATATACGTCCGCACGTATTCCCGGAAATCGTTCTCGAACTCCAGACTCTTGGAATACTGATGGTTCACCTTTTCCCCGCGTACCGTACTCTCGTTGGCGCTGTTCTCGTTGCTGAGCGCGATATGCCGGTAGCCGGTGAAAGCCGAAGCCAGAAGCGTCACGAAAGCCAGCATGGCCGAAAAAGGCGTATGCCCGTTCAGGTAACCTTGGGCATTGAGTTCCAACAGATGCGGGTCTATCGTCCTGTTCACCAAGACGCAATCCTCGTCCTCGAAGCCAGCCTGCATGCAGCAAGTCCGGGTCGCTCCCCTTGAATTGACAACCATAGGAATCAATGTTCCTCGATGCTTTTCCTTCAGTATCTCCAGCGTCACCACCGAGTCCTTTCCTCCGCCTACCGGCACCAAAAGCCCGTCCGAAAAACAGATGCCCGGCCTCTTCGACACGTCCATCCTCTTGCCCGAACCCACTTTCTTCAAATCCGATGCCGTCTCTGCCGCATACAACAACCGCCCATCCTCCACCGGGCAACATTCCATCTGCATGGAAGAATTCAAATCCGTCTCGATTCCATTCAAATAGAAAAACTCGCCCAGCCCATTAAAATACAGCTTCCTGAACCAGGCCATCTGCACCTCGTCCAAGTACCCGCACTCAATCCTGACCCAAGGACTGCAAACGCATTTCCAATAGCTGACCAGTTCCATCATGCCGCAATGGAACACCAGCTTGCGAAGTTCTTTTTCCGGAATCCTCCCGATATGGTAGAAATCCCGCATCGGGAACGAAAGACACGGCCGGAACACATGTATTTCCTTCCCTTCGGCATCGCAAACCGCAAATTGGAACTTGCAATAAAAAGATTTCCCAGCCTTTCCGTACTCAAACAAACGGTAAACGAATACGGGGTATTCCGCCCGCAGAGACTCAAACTTGCCTTGCAACGATTCCATCGTCTAACGGATAAGCAATTTCCCCATCCACAAACAATGCCCCTGCCCATCCCAGCAACCAGCCATATACAAGCCCGGCCGACCATGGAAACTGACAGGATGCACTCCGGCCGAAGGAATCGCTTTTTCCAGGACAAGCCTTCCCGTCAAATCCACCATCCTGAAAGTACAAGCCTCCCCGGTTTCCAGATGGAAGGTTTCCGATGCCGGATTGGGGAACAGGCCGAAGCCCGACTTTTCCGCCATGGAATTGCTTACGTCCCGAATCGTAAAGTATTTCATTTTCTTGTCCGATTCCATCCCGTCTTCGTACACTGCCGATACTTCCACCTTATACCGCCCTTCTTCCGTAAAACCGGTAAAAAGCACTGACAGGCCCTCGGTTTCCGCCCATAACGAATCATTGATATAAATCCTGTAAAACGCAGGATACATCAAGCCCGGATCGGTCCAGCTTATCGACACCGAATCGGAAGCCACTTCAATGGAAACGGACCGAACCGGCAAATACGCGTAATCAACGCTGTCCCCCACCCAGTAACAATCATGGCCTATCACCAGAAGGTATCGACTCTTACTTCCTTCCGCCACCTTTATCCCCGCCCATTCATCTTCTCCTCTACTTCGTCCCGACAATTCCATCTCATAGGTACCTTCCGGCAGGAGTCCAGCGGGATTGAACGAATAATAATTCCCCATCAGCCCGTACATCGGCGGCAGCAGGCAGGAATCGAAGACATAAGACCCTACCTCAAGAGTATCCTGTCGGAACACCACACCGAATTCCAAATCCACCGTGTCAAGACTGTAGCTGAAAAAACCATCAATCCGGCTATCGACCTCCTCTGTGGCATCGTACAACTTTTCCCTGCAATACCAGCCGCCTGCATCGCACACCAAGAACACCCCCGGCTTTCCGTCCCCTTCCCGGGCCGGTGCGATATGCGTTATCACCGCCTGCCCATTATTGTATTCTCCGTAGCCGGCCCCGGTGCCAAGATCGGTAGGAGCCAGATTATCCAAAGAATACCATCCATTTCCTAAGCCCGACCAACCCCAATTGAAATGAAAATAGCCTTGGTCGTCATAACCATCGCAAACAAAGGCATGACCGCCTCCTGCACCGCTTCCGGAATAGTACAACGGCCGTCCCGCATCCAGCTCCTCTTTAACAAGGACTGTCCATTCGGCATCCGAATACCAACTTCTGGACTGAAAGCGCATCTGGCAGGAATAGCCCATATGAGAATACAAGGCTCCCCCCACGTATTCGCTGAAAGCCCCGCTGACCTCATAGGTATAATCCATCTGAACGATTCCGCCCATATCCCGCATCAACAGCGCCACCGCGTCCGCCTCTTCTTCCGTATATCCTATCGAATCGTTATAATCGGCCAGCATATTCTCCCAGTCGTAATCTTCCTGCCCCAAAGCATATCGAACAGGAACACCCAAGCTCCTCGTTTCATAGTCGACATTCCCCGAGGAACGCACCGGCCATTCATGGTAGCGGGCCAACATGGCCATGGCAGTGGCCACGCACCCTGTCACCATAGGCCTGTCCAACGAATCCGGATTCGGGCAGAACTGATTATAAGGCAATAACTGATTATACAAAATGGAACCGTCCGGATGATTTTCCAACAAGGATGGCACAATGGCTTCGGCTTTGCCCCATCCCGCATCGGAGCCTCCGGAAGCCTCTATGCGCCCCTGTCGCACAGCTTCCCGATAGGCCAGCACCTGGCCTTCATACCATCCTATCCAGGATTTTATGTTTTCCGGCATATCCCGCACCTCGAAACGCCCGGTCAAAGAGTATGCCAGAATGTCTCGCAAATCGTCATCGGCCGAGACAACGACAAAACCCTCATCCTGGCCGACATTGAACACATAGCAACCCACTTCTTGACCAGCTTTGGCCCTTTCATCCAAATCCGGATAAACCAGATTGAAATCGGCTGCCACTTTCCGCGAAGCTGCGCCCTCTTGCAGCAAATAGAAATTCCTTGCCTCGACTTTGGCCTGCTCAACCCCTACCGGATCGGCAAACGCATCCGAGACGCTCAGACCGAAAATCCCCCATAAAACGAGTAGAAAAAATCGCGCATTCTTCATGTCATCCTGTCTTTAATTTTCCAGACTCCATGCAGGAATGCAGGAACGTCCCTTGGCCGCACCCTTTCAGCACAACCGCGTCCAGTCCCTGCATCGCCCCGTGCAAACTCTTTGCACGGCGAAGATACATAAAAAAAGATTCAGCCCTCTTTTTTTGCTCAACTATCTGTCAACAGACCTTTCTCATGCAAGCGCCTTTCTTAGAAGCTGTTTAAAATTTCTTGCAATCCTGAAAAAATGAATTTTCAGGAACCGGTTTCAGGATTTTGTCTGCCCATCGGGGGCTATTTCAGGTTTTGCTTGCCTTTTTCACGTCAGATAGCCCGGCTACCTCCTTTTGAAAAACGCAGCCTGTCTTCGGGAAGGCCCCGGTTCCTCGAAATCCCTCCCGATGCCTCAAGCAAATAGATTCAAACAGCTTCTTATGAAAGGGCTTTTTTCTGGATTGCCTCGTCCAAAACCGGTTTATACGAAGCCGATACCGGCGCACTCTCTCCGTTAGCAAAGACAATCCGGTCTCGTTCCACTGCCGAAACCTGATTCATATTGACCAAAAACGAGCGATGGACCCGCAGGAACGAAGATGAAGGCAGCCAGTCTTCCATGGTCTTCATGCTTTGCAAGGTCATCACGCAATAAGGGGCGCCCGGTGTATCCTGTTTTGACTTCCCTTCCGGATCCAGATGAATCTTGACATAATCCCGGACACTTTCCACAAACAGGATATCTTCCAAACGGATTCTGACCCAACGGTAATCAGCCCTGAAAAATATGCAATCAGAGCGTCCGGGATCCGGGCAAATCGATTCCTCCTTGGAATTCGACAATCCGCTATCCGGGCTTTCACTTTCCTTTCCTTCACCCACCTTCCCCGAACGTTCAAACCAACGCAAAGCCCTCTCGGCCGAACGCAGGAAATCAGCATAGCTGACCGGCTTGAGCAGGTAATCCAAGGCATCCACCTTGAAACCTTGCAAAGCATATTGCTCGTACGCTGTCACAAATACAATCCGTGTAGATTGCTCGGCCAGCAGGTTTCCAAGCTCCAAACCGTTCAAATCCGGCATCTGGATATCCATAAAAACCAAGTGTATGTCATTTGAACGCAGGAAATCCAAAGCTTCCAAACTGTTGGAAAAGGCTCCTTGCAGACTCAGATACGGAGTCTTGCGCACATAAGATGCCATCATTTCCATGGCCAACGGCTCGTCGTCAACCACAACGCACCGCAATTTGAATGCATCTCCTTCCATGTCTATCTATTTTCAAATCCAATAATTCCACAATCATCCATGGCTTTTCCCCGAACCTCGCTTGCCCGAAGGACGGGCATCAGCCCAGACAAAACCCGGCATCGGATTCCCTTTTTGCTTATGCTGCAAAGGAATGTCCAATTCAGCCACATACAAAGGACCTTGCGGACCAGTCGTGAAACGGCAATTTTCCCCGTAAATATAATGCAAGCGTTTGCCAAGATTCCGCAAACCGACCCCCGTATGCTCCCCGTCAGCCAACGAATCCCGCCCCTCGGGAGGAAGCAGGTTCTGGCTACGAAAACGAATCAAACCCTCTTCAGCATCCACCCTCAACGAAAGATGGATAAAAGACTTGCCTGCACTTACCCCGTATTTGAAAGCATTCTCCACCATATTGATGTACAGCAAAGGAGGCACCATGCAATTGCGAACCGAATCTTCGTCGGGGAAATCCACCTTCAAATCCGTATTGGCCGAAAGCCGGAGGCTCATCAAGGCGATATAGTTGTCCATGAAATGCAATTCTTCCGCCAAAGGTACCGTATCCATATCGCTTTTCTTCAATACATACCGTAAAAGGCCGCTCAAATCGTGTACGGCGGTCTTGGCTTTCTCTGGATCGATGGAAATCAACGCATAGATATTGTTAAGCGTATTGAACAGGAAATGGGGATGCAGCTGTTTGCGCAGATTGTTCAGTTCCATCACATTCCTTTCCTTTTCAAAAGCCTGCCGATCCATCTCCATCCGGTACCAACGTCCAACAAAACGCACCGCCAGCGAGAAACCCACCACCAGCACGAAACGCACAAAATTGGAAAGGAGGAAAAACCAGCCAATAGGCACCGGTTTCCGGTCCGGAATATGTTCCGGCTTGCCGAAAATCAAATCCATCAAATCCTTATGCCAAAAGTGCATCAGCAGAACCGCCGCCCCGATACACAGCAGGTTGACCAGAAAATACCGAACCAACTTGCCTGCAAAAAGATAACGGCGTATCAGAAACAGATAGTTAAGATAAAACAGGCAGAGGCATAAAAAAGGGCTAATCAGGTACCTCAGGTAAAAACGGCTGAAATCGGGTATGTCGGTATGGGCAAAGGCCAAAGGCCAGCTGAAAAACAACAACCAAACTCCCACATGGATGGCAATTTCCACATTCCGGTACTGCTTGCCTGGAAAAAGAAACCATTCATTCATAACGCAAAGCTTCTATCGGGTCTAGGTTGGCCGCTTTCTTAGCCGGATACCAGCCAAAGAACACGCCGGTGAATGTGCAGACCGCAAAGGCCAGCAGCACCGACCAAGGCTGCACAAAGATAGGCCATCCGGCAATATATTTCACCGCTATCGAAGCCAAAGCCCCAAGCACCACCCCCACGATGCCGCCGCTGACACTGATCAGCAACGACTCTATCAGGAACTGCCACAGGATATGCCGGCTCTTGGCCCCGATGGACAAACGCAGCCCGATTTCCTTGGTCCGTTCGGTTACCGATACATACATGATGTTCATGATCCCGATGCCGCCCACCAGAAGCGAAATCCCCGCAATGCTGGCCAACAAGACCGTCAGCAGATTGGTCGTGGAACTGAGCATATTGCTCAACTCTTCCTGCGAGCGAACCTCGAAATCGTTCTCCTCGCCTGCTTGCAAGCGGTGATTCTCTCTCAGGATCCCTTCTATCTGCTCTATGGCATCCTCGCTTTGCTTCTCGTCCACCGCGCTGGCATACAATCCCCGCAAATACGTAATCGCCAGAATCCGTTTCTGCACCGAAGTATAAGGAGCCAGCACCAAATCGTCCTGATCCTGCCCCATGCTGTTGTAGCCCTTGGCTTTCAGCACCCCGATAATCTTGAAAGGCGTAGCGTTGAAGCGCACCGTCTTTCCCAGCGGGTCTTCCCCCTCCTCGAACAAGTCATCCACCACCGTCTGCCCTACCACGCAGACCTTGGCAATGGCATCTATATCCTCCTCGGTAAACATTTCTCCCCGTTCCACTTCCAACATACGGATATCTAGATAATCCGGAGACACTCCGTAAAGCGTGGAGGGCGTATTCTTGGCCCCGTAAATGAACTGACCGCTGCTGCTGACCATAGGCGAGACATGGCTTAAAAGCGTGGCTTGCTCTTGAATCGAACGGTAGTCCTGCAATTTGATGGTCTGCATCTCGTCCGCGCTAAGCCTCACCCCGCCCGCCCGGCGGTTGCCCGGAAAAACCATAATCACGTTCGACCCCATTTCGGAAATCTGCGCCTGGATGCTCCGCTTGGAACCTTGGCCGATAGCCAGCATCGTGATGACCGAGGACACCCCGATGATAATACCCAGCATCGTTAAAAAACAACGTAATTTATTGTTTTTCAACGAACGGAAGGCCATTTGCATTAAATTACCCCAATTCATTGTAAAATGGTTTTATGGCGGCATCTGCCGCGTCGGGCTTCGCCAGCCCGCTTCCTCACGTACCCAAGCAGAGGAGTATCAAAATGTCATGGCACACCGCAGCTAATCGTCCTCCTTGGGCAAGGCCAGCAAAGCATCTTGAGCCGAACGCAGATCCTCATTGGGAGCATCCTGAATGATATGCCCGTCCCTCAGCACAATATTACGGCTGCTGAAACGGGACAGTTCCGGGTTATGGGTCACGAACACGATAGTCCGCCCGGCTTGGTGCAATTCCTGAAACAAGCTTAGAATCTCATACGAAGTCCTCGTATCCAGATTGCCGGTCGCCTCATCGGCCAGAATCAGTACCGGATCGTTGACCAATGCCCTGGCAATAGCCACCCGCTGCTGCTGCCCGCCTGACATCTGGTTGGACCTATGCTGCACCCGGTCGGCCAAACCCACTTTTTGCAAAGCATCCAACGAACGCCTTCTGCGTTCCTCCGCCCCTACGGCCGGATTGTACAACAAAGGCAGTTCCACATTCTCCAAAGCCGTAGTCTTGGGCAACAGATTGTAAGACTGGAACACAAAACCTATCTTACGGTTGCGTATCTCCGCCCGACGGTTCCTGTCCATGCTGCGAACCGGAATCCCGTCCAGACGGTATTCGCCCGAAGTAGGCGTATCCAAGCACCCCAGGATATTCAGCAAGGTGCTCTTTCCCGAACCGCTGGACCCCATGATGGTCACAAACTCCCCTTCCCGTATATCGAAACTGATTCCTCGCAAGGCATGGACAGTTTCCTCCCCCACCTGGAAGTCTCGGCGCAAATCCTCTACTTCGATGATTTTTTTTGCCGAGTCCGGAATTTTCCGACCCAATGCCGCCGAATCGCCCCGATTCGCCCCAGATCCCGGCAAGACCGACTTCATCTCACCCGCTTCCATCTCTCTTACTTCTTTTTGTTATTCCGCCCCGGAGGGCCTGGCATGAACGGGCTTCTTTCTCCGGACGGCATCGTGATTTCCTCTGTTCCTGAAGCCATTCCCACACAAACCTCATCCCCTTCCGAAAGACCTTCTATCACTTCATAATAAATCCGGTCGGTAACCCCGATCTTCACCTTGCGCGGCACCGGCCTCCCTTGCCCGGAACTATCCTTTTGCCATACAAACACCAGCACATCCTGCTCCTCGCCGGACAAAGAGACATTGCCTCCTGCGCCCATCCCTTCCGGCTTCGGCAATTCCACGCCATCCGGCATCGGCTCCTTCGGCATCGAATCCGGGAAACCGCCTCCTTGCCGCGAAGGCATCGGCGGCCTACCCCCCATCTCGGCATCGCCCTCCGGCTTGAAACGCACTGCCTTGACCGGCAAACGCAAAACCCCGTTACGCCGCATCGAATAGATGTTGATATTGGCTGTCAGACCCGGCTTCAATTTCAAATCCGGATTATTGGCGTGTATCACCACTTCATACGTCACCACATTGTTGGTCGTGATGGCTTCCATGCGTACCTGGTTCACCTTGCCCTCGAAGATTTCCCCCGGATAGGCATCCACCGAGAACGTCACCTCCGCACCCTCGCGCACCGAGCCTATGTCCGCCTCGTCCACA
Source organism: uncultured Bacteroidales bacterium (assembly GCA_944320465.1). Lineage (GTDB taxonomy): Bacteria > Bacteroidota > Bacteroidia > Bacteroidales > P3 > Pullibacteroides. The sequence goes on from CALUHO010000002.1 coordinate 62,561, forward strand.
TCGGCCACCACCTGCACCTTCCGCAAATCGTTGGCAATGGTGAACAAAGTAGGCGTGCTATAGCTCGAAGCCACGGTCTGCCCTTCTTCCACCGCCCTCGAAATCACCACCCCGTCAATCGGAGAGTAAATCGTGGCATATCCCAAGTTCGTCCGGGCCTTGTCCTCCTGCGCCACCGACTGCTGATAGGCAATCCGAGCTTTGTTGTAGTTATATTCGGCGGTCTCGTACTCGCTCTCGCTGACCAAGGACTGCTCGTAAAGACGCTTAGTCCGCTCATAACTCTTCTGCTGGTACTCGTATTCGTTCTTGTTCGATTCCACCGAAAGCTTGGCCGAAGCCAGCTCGGTTTCCAGCACATCCTTGTCCAATTCGGCAATGACTTGGCCTTCTTTGACCTGCGAATTATAATCCACGTAAATCCTGGCGATGATGCCCGACACCTGGGTACCCACCTCCACCTGTTCCAAAGGCTCCACGGTCCCCGTCGCGGTCACACTGTTCTCCATATCGCCCCGCGAAAGGGTCTCGGTCTGAATCTTCACCCCCGGCTTGGCCGAAACGGAGCGAACCACTATCCAAGCCGCCACAGCCACGGCCACGGCCAGCAGCACCCAAAGCATGGTCTTCTTTTTCCTTGTCATGATTTTCTCCTTTTGCAAAGCTGAATGCATACAATCACATTCCCTCTCCCGTCCGCATATAGAACTTCAGCAAACGCAAGGCCAGCACCGTCTGGTACTTGGCTTTCAGCATTTCCTCCACGGCTGCCAGATAAGTGGTTTTCTCGGCCAGCACATCCACAAAGGTATTACCCCCCACTTCATACTCCTTCAAAGCCAAATCGTAGCTCAGCCTGGAAGCCTCGTGGTTCCGGCTCGCCGCTACATAGCGGGACTGTGCCGAACGGGCATCCTGCCAAGCTTGCTCCACCTCCTTCAGCAATTCTTTCTGGGTAATCTGCAAGTCCAACTGCGCCTGACGGGTATTGATTTTTGCCGTCTCCACCGATGACTTGGCCTGCCTCCGCTGGTAAATAGGTATGCTGATGCCCACATTGATATTCTCGTTCAGGTTGCTGCCCAACTGGTTCAAGAAAGCGAACTGGGCTGAAGTGTAATACCCTGTTCCTACCGATGCATTGAATGACAAGGAAGGTATCATCTCAGCCTTGGCCACCTTCTCGGCATAGCCCGAAGCCTGTATCTGCAACTCGGAAGCCTTTATCTCCGGCATCGATGCCAAAGCCGCCTCGTAAACCGAACCCACGGCAGGCAATTCCTGCAAAAGCCCCATCGAACCCGTCTCCGGGACTTCCACATCAAGGGTCTCGTCCAAGCCAAGTTCCAGCAACTGCTTGAGTTCCAAAAGCCTTGTAGCTACATTGGCTTCGGACACCACATAGTTGTAACGATCGGTCTCGTACTGGGCGGCAATCTGCGCATATTCGCTTTGGCTCACAGCCCCGGCCTTGTAACGCGCCAAGGCCTGAGCCAACTGCGCCGAAGAACTTTCCAGCACAGCCGAATCGGCCTGCAGGCTTTCCTTAGCATACAAGACCTCTAAAAAGGCCGCCGTGACCGAAAGTTCTATGTCGTTCCGCGCCTTTTCCACCAGCAAGCTATTGGCCTGCGTCAACACCGCTTGCTGTTTGATGGTGTTATTTATCCGCCCGCCATTGTACAAGGTCATATTGGTACTGAGCGAATACGTCCCCGTGTACTGGCTCTGGGTCACGAACTCCCCGTTGTCGTTGTACTTGTTGCCACTGGTAAAGCCTTGGGAAGAACTGAAGCTGAGCGAAGGCCAACGGGATGCCTTGGCACTTTTGAGCTGCACTTCCGAACTTTGCTGGTTGAGACGAGCCGTATGGACTTGAAGGTTATTCTCGCGGGCGTAGTCGATGCAGTCCTGGAGCGTCCAGACCTTCACGGGAAGAAGCATCGTATCACTGGGCGAAGCGGACGATGCCGAATCCAAAGCAGAACCCGAAGACAGTCCGGCATTCCTATCCGAAACCGGTACGGAATCTCCCGAAATCTCAAAACCTGAATACCAAAGCGAACAAAGGTTTCCGCTGGGGAGCGTAGCAAAAGAACAGGCGGCCACCCGTGGAAAACAGAGGGTGAAATTTGCCAAGAGAACGGCAATAAAAGAAATAAAAACACGGAATGAACCGCGTGTATACCTGATTTTCCTCATCTTTACCACACAAAACCGGAGAACCACCGCCCAGCAACCCACTGCCACATCTCGGCTTTCTATTGTTGACAGGCAAAAGTACAAGTATTTTCACACGGCAAATATCCTTCATTTTCTTTTTCGACAAACATCTCTACAGACGAGATAAACCCGTCTTTTTTCCTTATAGAATGCATGTCATCCTCATTCTCCCCACAAAAAGCCGATTAATCCATAAAAGAAATTTTTCTGCAGGCATTTTTAGCCAACCTATCGTTTTTGCAGCCTGCCACTTACCTGTCGCATAAAACCAAACCAGCCATCAGGCCCGCCGAGTCCGTTTCCAAGTCCGGGAACAATGTCTTTGGCGTCTTATCCGCTTCTTGCTCCTCGCCATGCCGCGATGCAGCCCGCTACGCCTCCGGCTACGCGAGAAACGATCCGCATAGCACGCCCCCCCGAAACCTAATTACCATTCCGAATAAAAAAAGCGCGGCAGGAAACCCCGCCGCGCCGGAAAAAAGCAATTGGTTTTGGTTGTTTTGGTTTAACACAAATTCAAATCATCCATCCTTTATACCCGGCAACCTCCCACCGGACACATTGCAAATATACGCAGCTTTTCCGTGATTTTGACACTTTTAAGCTTTTTTATGATTTTTTAGCATTTGTTAACATTCCGCGGCCCTCCCTTCATGCCCGAGCCACCCTAATCCTAAGCCTGCACGGCAAACCCGCATCAAACCCCGTATCCCGCATCCATAGAATCACTTCCCGCATTCCACGTAGTCCGCCGTCTCGTTCACCCCCGAAACCCCGATCTGATAGGTCGGGAACGGGCGCAGCGTGTCCACAATGCACAGCACCGAGTAGGCGTTGAAGTCCAGCCGTTCCGGCTCGCCCGGCAAGGAAAGCTTTCCACACATTTCCGCATACGATTCGTGATTCTGGCAAACCGTGGAATAATCCGTGACAAGCGGTTCCCCTGTGTAATCCCCCGATTGCAAGACGGCGAATTCCAACGGCCCCTCGTACCCCTCTCTTCGGAAGGCTTGCAGGCAAAGAATGCTACCAATCCGAGGCCGAACACGGCCCATGCCCATTTCAAAGCTTTTGTTTTCATATCCGTTCCTCCTATTTTTTGATTTTGGCCTCGAACGAAGAATGCGTTTTTCTTCGATATTTTTTCTTTTACTCGATAATCCTTTTGTCTGTAAAGCAGCACCGAATATACGTATAATTCCCGGATTAGAAAAATCCACCCTTTTTTTTCAGGGGGGCGCAGATTCAAGTCACCAATGCGACTTTTTCCTGTAAAGATAGGAAGAAAAGCCTTTTTGGGGTATCGAAGCCCAGCTTTCCCAAGGCAATCGCATCAAAATGCAATAACCTAAAAATCAGAAGTTTTTTTAGACCCTCTTGCATCAAGTCCCGTATGTGATGCCATTTGATAACCAAGCGGGTGGTTCTTGCTGGTGGTTTGGATGCGGTCGCCCTGCGGTTTTTCAACGCCCGTTCCCAAATTCAGCGGAAAACCGTACATTTGCCCGCGTGCAAAATATCGGTTCCATGCAGACAGATTCTCATCCACAGGAAACATTCATGCGCCGGGCTTTTGAACTGGCGGCTTTAGGCAGAGGGAATGTCAGCCCCAATCCCATGGTGGGCTGTGTCATTGTATACCAAGACAAGATTATCGGCGAGGGATTCCACCACCAATACGGGGAGGCCCATGCCGAAGTCAACGCGATAAATTCGGTACTGGCCCCCAATGCCACGGTTTCCGCCCTGACCCGGCAAAGCGGACTCCTGCCGGAAGAACTCCTGCGCCAAAGCACGCTGTATGTTTCGTTAGAGCCTTGCGCCCATTATGGCAAAACACCTCCTTGTGCCAAGAAAATCATCGAGATGGGTATCCCCCGCGTAGTGGTCAGCTGCGGGGACCCCAATCCCGAAGTGAACGGCAAAGGCATTGCCATGCTGCGTGAAGCCGGCGTGGAAGTCCACGAACATTTCCTGGAGCAGGAAGGCAAGGAGACGTTCCGCCGCTTTTTCACACATATAACCAAGAACCGCCCGTACGTGATTCTCAAATGGGCCCAGTCGTCCGACGGTTACCTGTCCCGTTCCCAAGGCAAACCATGCCTGATTACCGGCAAGAGCCTGCAAGTGCTCAACCATGCCTACCGGGTAGAGGAAGATGCCATCATGGTAGGGACAGGTACCATCCTGGCCGACAACCCGAGGCTCAACGCCCGCATGTTCCGGGGCAAGCAGCCGCTGAGAGTCAGCACCGACCTGCATGGCAAGATTCTCAAATACATCCATACTTACCTTACCGAGAACGGCCTCCCGGAAAAGCCCTCGGCGGAACTGGCCGGGAAGCTTCCGCTGCGTTTCTTTGACCGCACCCAGCGGACATTGCTGTTCGTGGATGGGACCCGCTTTGATGAATACCGCTTTCTGGCCGATTGGCCGGGCTTGGGCAATGAAAGCCTCAAGATAGTACCTGTCAAGGTTACCACCGCATGGCCGGAAATGGCAGCCACCTACCTGCGAGGATTGCAGAAGGAACGGATCGGATCGGTCATCGTGGAAGGAGGGGCAGCCCTGCTGCAATCCTTTATCGTGGGCGACCATTGGGACGAAATCCGGGTCTTCATCTCCGACAAGGACTTGGGCGGAGGCTACGCAGCACCCCGCATCCCGCCCTCCAAGCCCTACAGCTTTGCCCAGTACGGCAGCGAATGGGTGCATGTGTACCGGAACAAGACATCCGAATCCTTGACCGGCATATAAACGCAAGCCTCAAAAGGATTCATTCTAAACCGCACTCCCATCAAGCCCATGGCAGCCAAGAAGGCAAATACGGACAAGAAAAGCAAGGAACTGCCCCAAACGGAAACATGCAAGGACACCTATCTGACCTTGGCATCGCCTGCCCAAGGGCTTTACAAGGAGAAAGGCAGCAAGTTTCTGGCTTTTGCCTACCCAGTAGAAACCGAGGGACAAGTCAAAAGCCACACAGAAGCCTTGCGCAAGGAATATTTCGATGCCCGGCACCATTGCTATGCCTACGTGCTGGGAGCTAAACAAGAGATTTTCCGAGCCAATGACGATGGAGAGCCTTCCGGCACGGCAGGCCGCCCTATCCACGGGCAGATTCTCTCGGCAGGACTCACGAATGCATTAGTTGTCGTAGTCCGGTATTTCGGAGGCATCAAATTAGGGACTTCTGGACTGATCAACGCCTATAAAACAGCGGCCGCCGATGCCTTGCAACAAGCCGAAAAAGTGGAGAGAATCGTCATGCGGCAGTTCGTGGCCCGTTTCCCGTACGAACAGATGAACTTAGCCATGCGCCTTGTCAAGGAACTGCAATTGCAGGTCTTGCGGCAGGAAGCGGACATGGAATGCCGGCTTTGGCTGGCCGTCCGGCTTTCGGAAGTTGCGCGATGCCAGACACGTTTCAAAGAGGAAAGGATTTTCTTGGAAGAAACGGAGTCTTAGGAGCTGTTTAAATTTATTTGTTTAGGCCATCGGGAGGGGATTTGGAGGGATGGCGCGGCGTTTTTCTAAGGAGGATCGCCATGCTATCTGACGTGAAAAACGCAAGCCAGACCCCAAATAGCCCCCGATGGGCAAACAAAATCTTGAAAACCCTCCCTGAAATTCAGTCTTTTTCAGGATGGCAAGAAATTTTAACCCAAATCGGTCATTAGACTTTGGGTAGATTGTCCGCTTATGTCATGCAGCATGCTTCTCGCCTAGCCGAAGGCGTAGCGGGCTACGTCGAGGCGTAGCGAGGAGCAAGATGCGGACAGAAGCGAACAAGATGCACAAAAGCATCCCTCTTCGAAAACAGGAAACACACTCGGCGAGTCTAATGACCGATTTGGGTTTAAACAGCTACTTAGCCTGCTTTTACGAAAAGGGAACAGTTCCTCCGTGAATCGGCGCATGCCCGGTTTTGCAAACTTCCAAGAAACACCTCGAAAGCCAAAGAGCCTCTACAAAGAGCAAAAGAACGAAACCAGAAAGGGGACGCTCAAATCCACCATAACGGCATGGAACATGGATACGAAGACCCATTCCTTGCCGCATGCGTTGGTTATGGCAGGCAAGGTGGTATCCAAGGTGGTGGCCCCCCCGGCGCAAATGGGGGCCAGCTTCCCGAAATACCGGGCAAACAAAGGAGCGCCCACAATCGTGAATATCTCCCTCAGGATATTGGCCATCAAGGCAATGACACCCAATTCAGCAGCAGCGGCCATCCCTAAGCCCGCCGTCTTGAGTTCGGTAATCAGAATAGAAGACAATGAATAATAGGCAAAGCCGCTGCCTACGGCCATGCAATCCCACAATCCCCATCGAGGGAGGAAAAAAGAGGCCGCAGCGCAGAACAGGAAAGTACCGAGCCAAGTGGCCAAAGGCACAAGCAGAAGCCGTGGGCGAATCTGCCTCAAGGTTTCCTTGATCTTGGCATCGCTCCCTATGTTCATCCCCACCTGCAACATCAAGGCGTAAAGGATAAAGACGCTGAGGTTCACCTCCTTTACGGCCACAGGCAACGAAACCTTGTAACCGATGATGCAACCCAGTGCGAACGCGGCCAAGGTCAGGACAGTGCTTTTCCATGCCGTTCCTTGCTTCAGGCTTTCGGGTTCGTCGGAAGGCACGGCCTGAAGAGAAGTCTCCTTTTCCTCATGCCTTGATTTTGGCAGCACTGCCTCGCCTCGCCCGGGCATCGCCATCTGCTTCTTCTTGAAAAAGGAGCGATAGACCCAACAAGCCAGCAAAACGCTCCCCAATGTTCCAGCCGCTGCCAAAAGCAAAGCCTGTCCTCCCAACTGAACCAAGTTCCGGGTCACATGCGGATTACCGCCTACTTCTATCCCCATCCAGAAGAGCAACAGCAGAACGGTATAAAACAGGCTCTTGTCTAAAAAAGCAAAACGACAGCGGTTTCGGCCGGCCCAGCCGAGAAGAACCCCTGTCGCCATCACAGCTATAACTTTGAGACTGAACATTCGCTATCCCTTTCAGGCCCGCAGCTTGTCCAAGTATTCGCACCAGATTTCGGCGGCAATCTGAACCTTGCGATTGCAAGGAATGAAATAATACTGGCCGTCGGCATCGGGATTAGGCGTTTCAGGCGTTGGTGCCTTGGGCAGATCGAGCAAGTCGGCACAGCGCAAAGCCCCGTTCCGCTTGATGAATTCCTTGGCCAGTTCCTGAACCAAAGCATAGGTCTTCTTCTGGCCTTCGGGGTCGTGCGGCAAGACAGAACCTGTTTCCAATCCAGCCAGCATGAACAGTCCCAAAGCAGCCCCGCAAGTCTCTTTCATGCGGCCGATGCCACCGCCGTAGGCCGCCGACATCTTGAGGCACTGCTCGCGAGTAAAACCATAGAGGTCGCCGAAAGCGGCCACGACCGACTGGCAGCAGTTATGCCCCTGCTTATGCAGATCAGCTGCCAAAGCAACTCTTTCTTCGTACATATCGTATTGTTTTTTTGACACTCATCGCTTCCACCTTCCAAAGCCGGCTGCGGCTATCCACAAGAAGCCGATGCAGAAATACCTTCCACATCTGAAGGCAATCCCCTATTCCAAAGCCGGCTGCGGCTATCCATAGGAGGTCAGCGGTCGAAACGGAAATAAAAATAATCCCCCCTGGGTCCTCGGTCTGTCTGCAACAGCAGGTAGTCCTTATGCGCCATCACCGTCCGGTTCTGGATTGAAGCATAAACCGAATCGGTCGGATTTCCCAATGAGTCGCGTGCGGTCACTATCCACTTTGGATTATCGCAAAGAAAAAGCGAATCTGCCAGACTATGGACTTCCGGATCGTACTTGGCAAGATTGACCGCCTTATACCCCAGAATCGTATCGAAAGAACCATCGCTTTCTATAATAACCGGGTTTCTCGGATTATTCTGGAACTGGAGGGACAACAAGGCCTCTGCATCCGCGTGATCCGAACTGAAGAGGCTGTAGGACGGATACTGTCCTTGACCTGTCTTGACCAAATGGTATCTTCCCCCACAGAACCCATCCTGGTTGCTGTCCTGTGCATCGCTTCTTTTCCCCACGTAATTCAGCACATATTCTCCAGAGAGATCGCTTACTTGCAAACCGGATTGACCTTCATGGCTTGGTTTGCAGGCTATGCAAAAGAAAATCGACATCACGGCAAGCAAAAAAACACGCATAACTTTCATCTTTTTTTTATCCCACACAGAACGAACCGGCAGCCTCATCGGTGCCCGTCCGCCATGAAACGCGCGAAATTAGAAAAAAAACGCGGCTTTGACGGATCTTTCCTTACCGAAAGCGATGAAAAAAGGCAGGAAAAAGCGGAAAAAACCTCCTTCCGTTCCAGAGAATCAATCCTATGAGATACCCCCTTCGCTTTATCTCATGTTAAAAATCTGAAAATTTAAAGTTTTTTATGTTAATCCGCTGGCTTTTCAGACCAGAAGCCAGGTACTTTGCATCAAAAAGAATCGGATTCAGCCAATACAGGCATTCACTCATGTCAAATCCAAATCGGTCATCTGGCTTTGAATCAAGCGGCGATGCCTAAAATGAAAAACACCCTATGAAAGCATTGTACCTGCTCTGCTTGGCCCTCTGGCCTTTCACCTTAGAGCAAGCCGCCTTTGCCTATGGACGGATACTGGAACGCCGCCCTGCCGTGCAGTTTCGGAACTTAAAGCAAGCCGCCTTTTCCCTTGGACGGATTCCTGCTCTTGCCGCCTGCAACGCATCCGGAATCCAACTGCTCCCGCATGATTCCAAGCTGGACACCTCCGGATTTTCCCCTGTAACGGACAATGAAACCGCAAGCCCCTTTCCAGAGAACCGTTTAGCCGTTGACACATCCTCGAATCCGGGAAGCTGTACCGTGCCAGACAGCATCTCTTTCCGCATTGCCTTTTACAATATGGAGAATTTCTTTGACTGCTGGCACGATTCATCCAAGAACGACCATGATTTCACGCCTGCCGGCATCAAAGGCTGGGGCAATGCCAAGTATGCCAACAAAAGAAACCGGCTCTTCAAAGTGATTGCCGCGTTGGATGCCGAATGCCCCTTGGCGGCAATAGGCCTGGCCGAGGTGGAAAACGCCCGCGTCCTCAGGGAACTCTGTCGGGGAACGCCCTTGCGATACAAAAGCTTCGATTTCGTGCATTTCGAAAGCCCGGATCCAAGAGGAATCGATGTGGCATTGCTCTACCGGAAAGGCTTGCTTCAAGTTGATACCGCCTATCCGATTGCCTTGGTCATCCCGCCCGATAGCGTGGCGCGGACGAGGGACATACTGTATGTCCGGGCTATACTAAGCACGGAAAGCCTCCAAACAAGGAACCCGCCATCGACAAACCCGCCCGAAGAAGACCGACCGGCCAAACAAGCCTGCACAGCCAAGGAAAGATCTGCCCCCCGGCAAGACGAAGGCTTTTTCCTTGAAACGAGCCATGCCCGGCTCCGGGAAAATATCCGCTCCGGGAAAATCAGGCTGCACCTTTTCGTCTGCCACTTTCCCTCCAAATACGGCGGTGCAATCGAAACCGACCATAAACGGGCTGCCGCCGCCCGCCTCTTGCGGCGGCACATGGACAGCCTGTACAGTAAAGACAGCACCGCTTTCATCCTGGCCATGGGAGACCTCAACACCACCGCCCATGACAGCGTCCTTGCCCCGCTCCGATCCCCGCCTTACCAGAACCTGATGGCATCCCCGGCCTGGCAACCCCGCTTCGCCCGCCACGCCATCGGCAGCCATAAATTCCGCGAAGAATGGAGTACGATAGACCATATCATCCTCAACCGGCACATCCTGCCACGAATCCGAGGCAGAGGTGCCTTCGTGTTCGCCCGCGATTTCCTTCTCCAAAAAGATGAACGCTACATGGGCATAAAACCCTTCCGCACTTTCTACGGGGCAAAGCACTTGGGCGGCTACAGCGACCACCTGCCCGTATATATTGATTTACACTTCCCCCATCGAACAATTCCAAAAGCACAAAAATGAACCGGCCATGACTCCCGACTTGAAATCCAACACAACTTTGCATCCCCCTCCGAGCCAAAAAGCGTCTTGCCATTACGAGAAAGAGCCGCCCTGCTAACGCAAAGCGGCCCTTTCGCATAAGGCCCGTTCCATAAATCAAGATTGATGCCCACCGTTCAAGGCAGGCCTGGCTCGCCCGAGGGAAAACCGTGTAGGCCCACTTGCAGAACCCGCCACTTAAAATTTCCGATTACCAAGCGAAGAGAGGACGGTTGCTCATCATCTCGTTCACCGTCTTCCTTACCTTCTCGATAACGGCTTCGTTGTTCACATCGCAGAGAACCTGGTCGATCAAGTCAACCACAACCTTCATGTCGTCTTCCTTCAAGCCACGGGTGGTAACAGCAGGAGCCCCTACGCGGATACCGCTGGTGGAGAACGCCGAACGGCTGTCGAACGGAACCATGTTCTTGTTGATCGTTATGTCGGCGCGAACCAAGGTATTTTCAGCCACCTTACCGGTCAATTCGGGGAACTTAGGACGCAAGTCAATCAGCATCAGGTGGTTGTCAGTACCTCCGCTGATTACCTTGTAGCCACGGTTCATGAATTCCTGACTCATCACAGCGGCATTCTTCTTCACCTGCTGGATGTAACGCTTGTAATCGTCGGTCAAGCATTCGCCGAAAGCCACGGCCTTGGCGGCGATGACATGCTCCAGAGGACCGCCCTGAACACCGGGGAACACGGCCGAATCCAGTACCTGGGACATCATCTTGGTCACTCCCTTGGGCGTCTTCAAGCCCCAGGGGTTTTCAAAGTCCTTGCCCATCATGATGATACCGCCGCGAGGCCCGCGCAAGGTCTTGTGCGTCGTACTGGTCACGATATGGCAGTATTCCAGAGGATTGTTCAGCAGGCCGCAGGCAATCAGACCTGCCGGGTGCGCGATGTCGGCCATCAGGATAGCCCCGATCTTGTCGGCGATTTCACGCATGCGCTTCCAATCCCAGTCGCGGGAATAAGCCGAAGCACCGCCCACAATCAACTTGGGACGTTCTTCCAAAGCCGTCTTTTCCATCTGGTCGTAGTCGATGGTACCGGTTTCCTCGCTCACGCGGTAAGCCACTTGATGATAGGTCATGCCCGAGAAGTTCACGGGCGAACCGTGGGAAAGGTGGCCGCCGTGAGCCAGATCCAAGCCCATAAAAGTATCACCGGGCTTCAAGCAAGCGATGAACACCGCCATATTGGCCTGGGCACCGGAATGCGGCTGCACATTGGCGTATTCAGCCCCGAAAAGCTTCTTCAGACGGTCGATAGCCAGCTGCTCGCTCTGGTCAACAATCTGGCAACCGCCGTAGTAACGGTGTCCGGGATAACCTTCGGCGTATTTGTTGGTCATTACCGAACCCATGGCTTCCATCACTTGATCCGATACGAAGTTTTCGGATGCAATCAGTTCCAGACCCGATGTCTGACGTTTCCGTTCCTGCTGGATCAGGTCGAAAATCTGCGTGTCTCTTTGCATATTATTTCTCTTTTAGGATTTTCAATTGCTTTGCGGAACCTATGCCTGACGGAAAACCTTCTCCCCGTTCCCAGCTATAGAATACGCCTTGGCGGCTGGCCCGAAACCCGATCCGCCCCTCCGACCACCACTCACCCCGCCCCACCTCCAAACTTGCAAAATTACATTTTTTCTTGAAACAGCATTGCAAAAGCACAGGGCAAAAAGAACGGTAAGACATCACTCCAAAGGAACTCTGTCCTTGCAGCCCGGTTGGCCGGAATACGGAAAAGAGAGCACGACACACCGCCCGTTGTAAAACCACTCCTCCCAGAACTTTTGTGATTTTTCCCTGTCACCGATGAGGAAACGCCCTTCCACAATCCGTTCTCTTTGTGAAGGACGGATGGAACGCCATCGCTCTAAGCCGTTGAAATGCTTGGCAAAGGATGGATACACCTTGTCCAAAGTCTCCTGCCACGGAATCAGACGGATACTGTCTTCCCCTATTATTTCAAAGCCGCTGTACACCATCGTATCTTTCACATACAGCCTCCCTGCTTTCATTTCCAAGACCGTCGGCTCCGTATAGCTCCTCCACCGCCGCCTGCTTTTCCTGTTTTTGGGTCGTTCGGGGCAAAGCAATTCCGCAGTATCTCCGCCAAAAGGCATATTGCTCCGGCTCTCCCAATCCTCGCGCGTCAGCACCGCTGCAACAGAATCTCCTTGGCAAATCCTCATGGTATCCCCCACTTGCGCGTATTTATCCCATTGCCAGTCTTCCGGATTCATGTACCGAACCGAATCGCCATAGTACAAAAAAGAAAGCTCCATCGTGAAGTCCGGCTTCAACCAAGCTATCAAGAAGGAATGCCTGTCAACGGTCTTCTCCCTCAGGGAGTCCAGCAACGGCTGTTTTTCCATGCAGGGGAAACAGCCTCTCTCGTAATGCTGAATCACAGTTCTATGTTCATTCCTCCGGCACAGCACTTCGTTCACGTCCAGGTGCGCAGCCCCCGATTCTTCTTTGCCTCCAATAAAAGCATACACATGATAATCAGGACAGTATGTTTTTACCACTCTTCGTTCGTAATACCTATCTCGAAAATCGTACTTCATATGCCAATCCAAACTATCGAACACGAAATCCGGCCAGCCAAAAGAGTCCGGGGCAACACCCGTCACGCCAGCCTGCTCCCACATCTCCCGGCGCAAGACATTCGTCAAACCATAAAGCTTCTCCAAAAGACACTGTCCCGAAGCAAACAGGGGAACGATAAGCAGCCCAATAAACAATATAATCTTCATCCTGATGTCCTTTCAATCATCACAAAAAACACCTACACGTGGAACAGAGCGATATCCGGTTGTAAAAAAATCATCGTAGCATTGGAAAATTAAACAATATAAAACGCCCATTATAACCGTAAAAAATTTCTTTAAATTTTTTCATATCCCTACGAGAAACATCAGCCGGTGGATTCAGGTGAGAATCTACCCATTTCAAAACGCGATGCCGGTGTCCTACAGGGATAGAACGCCAACTCCCCAATCCATTGAAATATTCGGCAAAAGAAGGAGTCACGGCATCTAATCTGTCCTGTAATGGAATAGGGCGGACACCACTGCTGTCAAGCATATAGCCGCAATAAATCATGGTGTCTTTAACGTATAATTTTCTATCAATACAGTTTAACTTTATCACCGTTGGCTCTGTGTAACAAACAAATTTCCATCTCCACCTCTTTTTCTTTGAAGAATATTTGCCATTTTCTTTTGGACAGAGCAATGCTGTCGTATCTCCGCCAAAAGGCAGATTGCTCCGGCTCTCCCAATCCTCCCGCGTCAGCACCGCTACAATGGAATCATCTTGCCAGATTCTCAAGGTATCTCCCACCTGCGCAAATCTGTCCCATCGCCATTCTTCGGGATTCATATATTTGGTGGAATCGCCATAGTACAAGAATGATACGTTCAGGGTAAAGTCCGGTTTCAGCCAAGCAATGAAACAATCTTCTTCGTCCAAAAAACAACGGAAAGCATTCATATTGAAATTTCCCTGACCAGAAAGCTTTCTCATTACCCTCATGGTATCCACAATCTGCTGTTTGTCCAATTCATCAAAATATGCACGGAGACTCCGGTTGTAAACCATGTAAGTAGTATGAGGCATATACTCCCTACATGTCACCATCTCATACTCGTTCCAACGGCACAGCATTTGCTTGGAATCGATTCGTGTTCCATAAGTCATCGTACTACCCTTGCCGATAAACGCATAAACGGCCAAATGAGGACCATGCGTCCTGTACAAGTCCTTGCTTGCTTCAAAGGACGGCATTATTCTCTCTTTGCTATCCGGCCACCCCGTCAAGGAATCGAGACGAGAGACAGGAACGCCTGTCTGCATCCAGGCTTCCATACGCAAGGAATCTACCAAGGCATAAAGCTTCTCCAGAAGACATTGCCCAGAAGCAGACAGTGGGAAACAGATGAAACACATACTCAATATAATTTTTAACTTATTCATTGATTAGAAAATAAATAGAACGTAACTGAGCATCGATATCTGGACGGAAAAAATCATTGACAAAACGACCGAGATTAGAATCCCAAAGATGCATTTTGACATAAATACGTGTTTTCCCAAAGATGTTGGTTCTGCTTATTATCTTCATTCCAAGTAAATTTCTAAAATGACCATCATTAATCGCCGTATGCTCTACTGCCCGCCCATATTGATTTAACATATTTCCAATTTCATGAAGTCCTCTTGGATTGAGCGTTTGAAAAACAAAATCGCCTTCATCTTTCAAATCAAAGTATGTCATCACTTTATCTATTGAATTTCTAGGATTTGCTTTCCCTAAAGCGATATCGTTTTCGAGCCTATCAAAGTGGACATTGAAATTCGGATCCTTAATCTTTGCATCATTAGCAACAGTATAATACGAACAAAACGACTCAACATCAGGAGTTTTAAACCCAAATCGGTCATTAGGCTTCGGGCAGATTGCTCGCTTATGTCATGCAGCATGCTTCTCGCCTAGCCGAAGGCGTAGCGGGCTACGTCGAGGCGTAGCGGGAAACAGGATGCGGACAGAAGCGGGCAAGATGCCCGAATGCCTCATTTCCCCAATCGGAAACGGACTCGGCGTGTCTAATGACCGATTTGGGTTAAAAAAATCATCAGCATTGAAACCCGAAAGTTGCCCATATTCATACGGAATAACTTTTGCCCCGTCCCACCAGCTGAGGCCGAGGGATTTGGCCTTGAGGACACCTTGAATGCTTCCGGAAATAAAACCGCTGAAAAAGCCCATGAGGATATCTGTAGTCACGTTCTTCCCCATGTTCCTGCCAAATGGAGAGCCTGCCACAAGATTGTTCAGCCCCGTCTGCAAAGGGGATGTAAGCGCAGCTATCCCTGCTCCGCTCAGCCCTCCAATCAGCCCGCCCCAGATAAAACCAGCCTTGTCTGCCAATCCGGCTATGCCGTACCCGGTCATGCTGCTTATGCCTGAAATCAAGAAGCCTATGCCGAAGTTGGCAAAATCCTGCCAAACATAGGTAGTGGATTTGGCATGGACGGCCACGTTCACAACGCCCCCGATCACGGCAGCAAAGGCAACCACACCCCATGCAATGAAGCCTTCTACAGCAGTCCCGGAGGGATCCATGTAGTTGAAAGGATTGTTGAGGGCGTAGGCATAGCGGTTCAGGTTCTGGGTGTTGTCAGGCTGCTGCACGAAAGGGTCGGGGCTGAGGAAACGCCCCAGGATTGGATCGTACAACCGGGCATTGAGGTTGATCAGGTCGAAATCGTCCAGATGCTCCTGCCCGCAGAAGCCCCGCTCTATGGAAACGATATCGGGGTAAGACTTGGCCGAGGGGAAAACCGGCCCGTCCGGGTTCAAGGGTTGGTGCGTATAAGGATTGCGCCGCCGTCCCCAAGGGTCGAACTCGAAGCGTTCGGCCACCTTGCCATCCTCAGTCACCAAGGCCCGGATGCTGCCCAAGTAATCGGTGGCCGCATAGTACAGCTCCGTGCTTCCCGATGGACTCTTGACGGCCACAGCCAGCATAGAAACCAACAATACCATCTGCAAATATAGCTACACTTGTTTGTTTTTCCCAAAAAACAAACCTACGGAATGACATCTTGAAAAAGGAATGTATCTCTTCGAGAAGGAAATGCCATCATGAAATAGAGTCCTTCGTACAAATACTCGTGAAGCTCTTTTCGTGAATAATCAGAATATAATTTATCTTGTTTCATATTTAAACATTCAACAATCCTATGCCGGTATCGTCTAGGGATACAATTGCCATTATTCAAAGCATTGAAATATCGAGCAAAAGAAGGGTAAACGTATAAACTATCCAAATAAGATTGAATTCCGAGCAACAATAAACTTCCTGTTGAGTCCAACGAAACCCCTGTATAAATCCTGCCGTCCTTAAGCAGCCATTCTCCATCTGTAACAGAACCAATACATGCCAAAGCCCGTTCCCTCTCCCCATTACGCTCTACCTGCAATAGAGACATATCTTTAATCCATCTCCATTCTATCGGATCACCCAAAGAATCCAAATTGCAATAGTATAACCAGTATGGATACAAAATAGCATCCGGCTGTAAATACCCCCTAAGGAAATAACGAATTTTATGATGAATCCCCAAATTGTGAATATCCTTTGAGCGTGATTTCAAATACCATACTAACGAATCCTTTGCTTGTCTTGCTCCTATGGCTATTTTAAAAAATTCCCATCCTAAAATCGTGCCAATATACGTATCTTCCCAAAACTGCATCTTCTGCTCCAACAATGAAGCACAAGTATCCGACAACAAAGAATCTGCAAAGAAATAAACTCTTACCGTTGGAACATATTGATCCGATGTCACACCTCTAGGTCGATAATATCGGCAATATTTTCCATACTCCTTGTTCACGAACGTCCTACCAAAGCATGAATTTATTTCTTGCTGCTTTTCTGCCAATATAGCCCCAATATTTTGTCCCGACACAACTTGCGCCAAAAACGCCAATATAATCAACATTCCTCTTTGCATTGTTCTATCTTTTTGGAAAGACGTAAAAAAACTGGATATAGTCAGGCGCATGTTTCAGATTATAAAACGGACTTGCCACAATCCTCCCCAAACTACTATCCCATGATTGAATAGAAACAGATGTCCGGATATTGCCCCATATCGTAGTCTTGTGCTTAACGGTCACAGATAACACATTCCGTACATGATTGGGATTCCCTCGAATAAGTTCCACTGTAGCAGTCCCCGGTTGCTTCAGATTATCCATGAATCCTTTCAAATCAAATCTATCATCTGCCAAACTGAATGACAAAACTGCATCATATCCCATATAGTTCGCTGCTCTAATAAAAATATCATCCGTAGGAACAATCCCTGCATGAAAATCCATCACATAATCCATATATAAGTTTTGAAATTCTTCCGCATTCCTTTGGAGAATCGATTTATCTAAATTTTCTATGGCAAACCGCACACACCTGCCATCCATATCGGATCCATCCACCAAATCAGACAAATATGGATCCAACGGAGTATACAACTTATCATACCCGACCGGAAGTCCATCCCACCAGCTGAGGCCGAGGGATTTGGCCTTGAGGACACCTTGAATGCTTCCGGAAATGAAACCGCTGAAAAAGCCCATGAGGATATCTGTAGTCACGTTCTTCCCCATGTTCCTGCCAAATGGAGAGCCTGCCACAAGATTGTTCAGCCCCGTCTGCAAAGGGGATGTAAGCGCAGCTATCCCTGCTCCGCTCAGCCCTCCAATCAGCCCGCCCCAGATAAAACCAGCCTTGTCTGCCAATCCGGCTATGCCGTACCCGGTCATGCTGCTTATGCCTGAAATCAAGAAGCCTATGCCGAAGTTGGCAAAATCCTGCCAAACATAGGTAGTGGATTTGGCATGGACGGCCACGTTCACAACGCCCCCGATCACGGCAGCAAAGGCAACCACACCCCATGCAATGAAGCCTTCTACAGCAGTCCCGGAGGGATCCATGTAGTTGAAAGGATTGTTGAGGGCGTAGGCATAGCGGTTCAGGTTCTGGGTGTTGTCAGGCTGCTGCACGAAAGGGTCGGGGCTGAGGAAACGCCCCAGGATTGGATCGTACAACCGGGCATTGAGGTTGATCAGGTCGAAATCGTCCAGATGCTCCTGCCCGCAGAAGCCCCGCTCTATGGAAACGATATCGGGGTAAGACTTGGCCGAGGGGAAAACCGGCCCGTCCGGGTTCAAGGGTTGGTGCGTATAAGGATTGCGCCGCCGTCCCCAAGGGTCGAACTCGAAGCGTTCGGCCACCTTGCCATCCTCAGTCACCAAGGCCCGGATGCTGCCCAAGTAATCGGTGGCCGCATAGTACAGCTCCGTGCTTCCCGATGGACTCTTGACGGCCACAGCCAGCAGTCCGGCCGGAGATTGGACATAACAGTACTGCACCGTCCGCCCATCGATCTGCTTCTCCTCGTAATCCCCGAAATAGAACTGGGTCTCGGCGGGCTTGTCGCCGACCGTGGTGGTCATGGTCATGCGTTCCAAATCCGGGTTGTAAGCGAACTCTGCCCGAACCAGCATCGGCTTCCCGTCCATAGTCCTTACCTGCCCTATGGATTCCACCCTTTGAAATGGAGTGTATTCAATATCTTGGTTTTGAAGACGTTCATGCAAGGCCGCCAAGGATGCGTCCACCTTGATGCTCTCCACGGCGAAAGGCCTGTCCTCCCCGTAGGCATACTCCCCCACATCGCTCTTGGACAGGATATTCCCCTTGGCATCGTATTCAATCAGAACCTGAGCCGTATCGGACATCCAGGAACGAACCAAGCGACCATAGCTGTCGTATTCAAAAGCTTCCGTGCCGGAACGCAAGGCAATGTCGCCGGAGGCCTGACGGACTGCCTGTCCGGATTCCTGCCCTGTGGCGGAACGGAGATCCATGAAGTTCCTCTGGGTCAGATAAATCCCCTTGCTGTCGTACCGGTAGGATTCAAAGAACAGCTTCTTCTGTTCGCTATCTGTATAATCCACCTCGATGGTGCGCCCGTAGAGGTTGTGAGCGGTGGAATAATGCATCCCTTCCCCGAAATCGTAGGAGAGAATCCGCCCTGCGGCATCGTATCGGGGTTCCTGCCATATCGTCCTGCCCCGGCTATCGGTCATCCTCTCTACCCGATCCTCGGCATCGTACTCGTAATAGACACCGTAGCCGTTAGGGTATATCAGGGAGGAAAGCCGCCCCTTGATATCGTGATTATAGAAATACGTCCAGGAACGCCCCTCCCAGGTCAAGGTCTTGCGGGACAGATTCCCATCGGCATCGTAATCATAGGTGAAAAAACAGGAACTGTCCAACTCCTTGCGGACAACAAGATCCTTCCCGTTGCCCTCCGTCCCGTACATGACGGACACATTTGTCTCCCCGATGGAAGTGCAGGTCTCCCTTCCTTGGCCATCGTACTCATGGAAGGTCTTCACACCCCGGGCATCCGTCGAGGCAACCATCTCGTCGCTGGCATTGTAGCCGTAGATGGTGTTTCCTGCCGATGGGTCGGCCAGCAGGGTCTGACGCCCATAAGCATCGTACTCCATGCCCGTTTCCACTCCTTGGGAACGGATGTCCGAAACCAAGCCCGGATAAGCATATTCGTATTCTATTTCCGTCTTCTGGCCGTCCGGCATGATGTCCCAACTGGCCGTCACATCGCCTGCGGCATTCTTACGCTGCCCCCGGACGATGCCGTCCGGACGGGTGACGCTGGTTTCCAGCCCATCATACTGGTAAAGGGTGGCACGCTCCCCGAACGTCTCCTTGACAACCCGGTTGGCATAGTCGTACTCGAAATGATGCATCGTGCCGCCCGTCTTGGAAAAATCCGGCTCCGACTGCCCGACAAGCCGTCCCAAGGTATCGTAAGCCTTGATAGTGTAGCTGCGCTGGCCATCGATGGTTATCGATGTGCCAATCTCGTTGTTCCATATGTCGTAATAAGCCTGCGTCGTGATCCCGGGATTGACGCTCTCCTCTATGTAGTAGGCCGCCCTTGCAGGATGCTCTCCGCTTGCCCAGTCCTGGCCGTAAGTCGTTATGTATCCTTCGGGGCTGGTTGTCCTCACTTTCCGACCCCAGCGGTCGTATTCATGCAATGTGACCCGTCCCCGGACATCGGTTTCGCTGAGCAGCTTGCCCGAAATGGAATCATAGCGGTAAGACCTCGTACCCGTCGTGTCGGAAACCGAACGCAAAAAGCGGTAATCGGACGAATAGGCAAAGCGTTGCTTCAGGGCAATTCCCGACCTGGCTGCGGCCTCATAGGTCTGCTGGAGGGGCAGGCCGGTGCTATGATAGACATACCGTGTCGTGCCTTGGCGTTCCCGCTGGACGGTCATCCGGCCTTGGGAATCATATTCCATATGCACCGTGTCGCACAAAGCGGCTTTCCCAACATATCCCGAACGGGAAATCTTCCGTACCGGAAGGTTGGGACAGCCCCAGCCTCCGAAACTCCCGTACTCGTAGCGGACAAAGCTCTCCGATTCCGCCTTGAAGCTGTCCGTGGACGAAGCCACCCCGACCGAGTGCTTCTCCCACAGGATGTTCCCGAACTCGTCCCTGTCCCGGACTGTCCTGGTACATGTTCCGCCCACCTTGTCGATGACATCAAGCCTCTGCAACACCGGATAAATCTTCCCATGCCAAGCCGTATCCTTGCGGTAAGAATACTTCTTGCCTTCAAGGATGTTGTCTTCTTCCGCTATCTGCAAGCAAGATGTGTCCGATGACAAGGCATAGGCAGAAGAGGTGACTATCCCTTGCGGCGAGACCGCCTCCATCTCCCTGAACCCGAGAAAGGCCTGCTTCCCTATATGGTAGATGCCGTCCGAATACGCGTACCGGTTCCTCTCCCTCACCTCCCCGCCTTTCTGCCTGTATACGGATGAGACCACCTCCACGGCGTTCAGCGGGTGCAAAGGGAACGGCCCGGATTCGAACTTCCCGAACAGCCTTTCCGACTGCCCGTATTCGATGCGGAGATCCGGACGGGCGCCTTCCTGTACCCGGACCAACCTGACCCGTTCCCCACCCTGATACCTGTAGGTGGTCAGGACTACCGAATCCTCCTTGGGAAGGACAAGCAAATCCACGCCCCCGTCCCCGTCGAAGTCTCCAGCTAAGCGAGTCTGCGCATCAGAAGAGAACGTGCTTCGGGTCTCGATACTGCCGAATGTCCCGCCTTGGTTCATGACCAGATACGTCCCCTTGTTGTCGAATGCCAAGATGTCCGCCAGTCCGTCTCGGTTCAAATCCACGAAGAGTACCGGGGTCTTGCCCGGATCCTCCCAGCCATCCTCGGTCTTGAAGGCTTCTATCAGGATGTCGGGAACCGCTTGCAGGAGGGATTTCCCATGGACGCCGAAAGAAAGGTCGTCCCCCTTGTTCTCGTAAACTTCCATCCCCCTCTCGCTGAAAACGACCAGGTCAGGACATCCGTCCCCGTTCACGTCCTGCAAATCGACATGGTAGCGCTTGCCCGCCGGCCCCTGATTCGTGACCCTCTTGTAAGTTTTGTACCCATGGAAAGAAACGGCCGGCTTCACGGGAGCAGCCTCATCGAGTCTGTCCCAAGCACCAATGGAGAGAACCTCGCCCCATTGTGGATGCAGCGGATCGGGACTCATGATAATCTGCTGCTCGACAAGAAGAATCTCCGTCTTCCCGTCCTTGTCCAAATCAGCTGCTGCCAGGCCGGACACATCCCACGGGCCGTAATGCTTGCGGATGGCATCCCACGGTTCCCTCCAGTACGCATAACCGCCCCCTTCGTACCGGTATAACCTCAGATGCCAGTACACGAACTCCTTGTCTTTGATGTCGTCCGAGGAAAGCACGGAAAAGGCCGCCAAGTCGACCCGCCCGTCCCCGTCGAAATCCCCGAAGCACAGCTGCGGCACGTACCACATCCCCTTGCCCGGCCGCTGCGGCTTCTCGATGGAACGAATCTCCGCGATAACCGTTGCGGGCGACTGAAGCCAAACCGTCCCTTCGCCCGTTCCGGGGTTCAGATACAAGGAAGTCCCGTCCTTGTGGCAGATTAGGATGTCGTCCAGCCCGTCCTGATTCACGTCCTGGACGTAGAAGGCTGCATCCTCCCGCCCGGAAAAAGACCAGACCGCCCCCTCCTCCCTGTTCCCCGCACTACGCCATTCCATCCACCCGTATTCCCGCGACAGGTACATGCCCGTCCGGGGGATGAGTATGTCAGTCCTCCCGTCCCCATCGAAATCCCCCATCTGGCATTCGTCCAAATCAGGGATATCCGTGTCGGTTTCCCCGTTTTCGTCCCGGACATCCGCTCTATAAGTCCCGTCCAGACCGAAATAGCCCGCCAAGGAACTGCCTCCCGTCCAATGGAACAGAATAGGCGGAAGCACATTCCCTCCAACCCGCTGCTCCACCATCCTAAGCTTGGGGAGAGGGACATCGGTGGATTGGTATGCGAAATGGTAGGAATGGCTTTCCTTCCCATGCACAAGAAAGCTCACCTCGCTCAGCAAGGAATCGTCCACGACTTTCTCCCCCTCCAGATAGGAATGCAACGGGCGACCCTTCGCCGTGTAGGAAAACTCGACCCGGACCGCGCCAGAATGGTCGCCGATGCTGCCCGGTTCCATGCCCGTCCCCTGCTGCCGCGCAGGACCGCCCCCTCCCGCGCTTTCCACCGGAGACCGACGCGTGTATTCGATGCTCTTCAGATACGCCCGGCCCGGCTTCAAGCTGTAACGGTAAGCTATCGACAAGCCGCTGGCGTTCCTAACCTCGCGGAGCAAGTATGCGAACACCAGTCCGGACTTATCCTTCACCAAGGCATTCTCATCCCCTCCGTAATAGCAGGTGACACCATCCTTGGATTGAACCGTGAAAGCCGGTAGCCCCGACTGGTGGCAGGTGATTTCCATGAACCCGGGAGCCTCGGCGAAATCGTAACGCGATCCGTCCGCCCCGTAGGAAGACCCGCCGACTAACTCCAGCCGCTGACCGTCCAGGCTGAAACGGTACATGGCATCGTCTTTGGCCGATCCGCTCGCCCCATCGTAATAGTACTTCGCGCCTTCCCGGGTAATCTGCGACAACCCCGCCAACGAAAAGCCCGCTCCCAGCAGCCCGCAGGCCACCTGGCTGTTGTATTCCACCGACAGCGAAGGTACGAACCCGTCGATTCCCTCGGGCATGTTCAAGGGGATGCTGTAGGTGAACGCCCCCGTAGAAGTCACCTGATAGGCACTGGCAGGCGGGTTCATCGCCATGCTGTTGATGTCAGGCCGACTCCACGCTTGGCCGCCCACCGTCAAACCTTCTGGATTCTCTTCTAACCGCCGCCCATATGCGAATAGCTGCACCTTGCCCTTGGCAAAGTCCCGCCTGTCCGCATGACGGCTGCCGATATTAACCCTTTGCAAGGAAACGCATTCATCACCCGGTGTCCCCGTGGCGTTGGCCGCTCGTAAAGCCTGCACCGAATCAGGAGCCTTGGATGTCCCGTCATAATCCATCTCGTCCACCACGCTCGGTGTTTGGAACGGAGCCTGGCGGAGCTGCAGGTTCTCCCCGCTGTTGGCCAGAATCAACTTGTTTTGATAAAACAGCAAATCCCATCCCTGAGGCCGCCCGTCCGTGTACAGGCTGTCCAAGGTGAATGTCCGGTTCTTCAGACTCCGGAACGCCACCACGCAGTGCGCCTTGGGCATCAGCACCGTGCCTTCCGGGAAACGGAAAGTCTCCGTTCCTCCATCGGTCAACGTCCAGCGCGAGATGTCCACCGCCTCTGACCCGTAATTGAACAGGCTCACGAACTCCCCATGGCTGTAATCCGGCTTGGTGATGACCTCGTTTAACGGCGAGTCGTACATGACCTCCGCTATGGCCACCGTCGGCCTTGCCCCTTTGTCCGTATCCTGGCCTTGGACAGAACCGCCGCCATAGGCAAGGAACAAAAAAGCTGCCGTTAAAAAGTACTTGATTTTTCTCATGGATATCTCTTTTAGTCAGCATGACGGCATTGCGATTTGCACCGGCATATCACTGCTTGACCACCTTCCACACCTGCCTTTGTCCCTCCGTTCTCATCTCGAACAGGTATGTCCCGCTTCCTTGGCCTTCCATATCGACGACTGTTTCCCCTGTGGAAGACAGGATGCCTCTTTGAAGGAGCCTTCCTGCCATATCGTACAGACTATACCGAATCATGGTTTCCGGACAATCGCCATGCACCCTTACATGGAAGCTCCCCCTTGTCGGATTGGGATAAAGGCTCACTTGAATCTCTCCCACTCGGTCGATATAGCACGGTCTCCCGACAGCCTGTCCGGACGGGATTTCTTCTCCTGCCCTTCCATCCTCCGTTGAAACAACTTCATTGCCCTGAATCTCATTTCCAGCAAGGAACGATGCCGGCATCACCTCTGTCCTAGGGTCTGCCGTGTCCGCAACGGCTAGTGTCTTGCCCTTGGGTATCACCAGTACCCTTGCCACCCGGTTTCCTGCCCCGTCGTAAGCATAAGATACATACAACGGATTCCCATAATCCACCGTATCCTGCGCCTGACCGAAAAAAGGAACTATCAGGAATACAAACAATTCCACCAAGAGACACAATCGCCCCGCTTCTTTATGACCAATGCACATAACAACAATCTTAAATATCAACAATGCAACACAATCATATTTGCGGATTATACCGAGAAACGTGACAAATTTATTTATAAATCAAATACTATTTAATTACATGCAGAAAATTTTCCTTATAACCCACATTTTCCGTTTTATTCCTCCATAGCAAACAGCCACGAGGTGCCTTGCACCGACTTGGCGAGAGGAGCAAATCGACCAACAGGAGAGAACAACGCAGTCGGCATGAGAAGAATAAAACCTATCCGGAACGGCCAACCGTACCCGGACAGCCTCGTAAAAAAACGAACAGCTTCAGGAAGGCTTTGAGCATCAAAAAGGGCAAGCGAAGGCGAAGCCGTAGCAAAATTTGCCCTTTAGCGAGAAGCCAAACCGAAGCCTCTTTTTTATGGCTCTGGCTCAAGCAGAGCCTTGCTTCGCAGAAACTGCAAAAGCCTTAAGCGGCACATCAGAACGGGCAGATACCCCATTCCCTGATTTGTGCTTTTATGGCAAGCATCTACGAGGCGTCGAAAGGCGAAACGCGAGGGAGCGTACTTGAGTACGTGACCGAGCGGAGAACCTTTCGCAACGAAGCAGATGCCGTCAAAAAACACAAATCACCCGCATTTGGAATACCCGCAGGAAGGACACACCAGACACCCCTCCTTGTACACCAATCCCGGTTCCCCGCATTCAGGGCACTTGGTCTTCTCGGCAATCGTCCCGTCAGGGATATATTTCTTCAAAGCCCGGACCACCCCGTTCTT
Source organism: uncultured Bacteroidales bacterium (assembly GCA_944320465.1). Classification (GTDB taxonomy): domain Bacteria; phylum Bacteroidota; class Bacteroidia; order Bacteroidales; family P3; genus Pullibacteroides. The sequence continues at coordinate 87,761 of CALUHO010000002.1, forward strand.
CCAAGTATTGATCTGGTCGGAACCCACTTTCAGGCCGCTGATGATATCGATAATCATCGGCAGCGGGGCCCCGTAACGCAACATGCTCGAAATCAGAATCGCATAATCCCAGTACATGGCATTGAACGTCCGGGAAAGACCTTCCCAATGCACCTTGTAGCCATCCTTGTCCTTGAACTCGAAGTCGTAACGCGCCGGCGTGTTCTCGTCTTCCTTGACCCGGACCACCCAGCCCTTGGTCACCGAAGCCGGAAGCGGGAAATCTTCCGCATAACCGGTGAAAATCTCGTAGGGGCGGCCTTCGTACAAGCCTACCACGGCAATCCACTTCTCATGGTCGTTCTGGAAACGCACCACATCCGCTTCCAGAATTTTCGGACGGGAAGGAGCCTTGTGTTCCACAATTCCCGTATCCTCTTTCTTCTTGGTCGAAACCAGCACCCCGGCACGCGAACCATCCCGGTAAATCGTCATGCCCTTGCAGCCGCATTCCCAAGCCGTCTGGTAAATCTTGCTGACCAGTTCCTCCTTGGTGTTATTGGGCACATTGACCGTCACGCTGATGGAGTGATCCACCCATTTCTGCACCGCGCCCTGCAACTTCACCTTGCTCACCCAGTCGATATCGTTCGAAGTGCTCTTGTAATAAGGCGACTTGGCTACCAGTTCCTGCAACTGCTGATCGGTATAATGCTTCACATCGTCCACATTGTAGCCGTTAATCCGCATCCAATCCAGAAACTTGGGATGGAAAACCGTGTATTCCTCGTAAGAATCCCCCACCTCGTCCACAAACGACACCTTGACGTTCTTGTCGCCCGGGTTCACCTTGCGGCGGCGCTTGTAAGCCACCAAGAAAGCCGGTTCGATACCCGAAGTGGTCTGGGTACAGATACTTACGCTCCCGGTAGGAGCAATCGTCAGCAAAGCGATATTCCGGCGGCCGTACTTGGCCATGTCCTCATAAAGCTGCGGATCGGCCTCTTTCAAGCGGTTGATGAACGGATTCCGCAACTCGCGAGCCGTGTCGTACACCGGGAAAGCCCCGCGTTCGCGTGCCATTTCCACCGACGAAGCGTATGCCGCCAAAGCCAGGTTCTTATGGACTTCCACCGAGAAGGCAATGGCTTCCTCGCTGCCGTAACGCAAGCCGAGCGCCGCCATCATATCCCCTTCGGCCGTGATGCCCAAACCGGTACGGCGACCTTCCGAACTCCGATTCTTGATTTTGAGCCAAAGTTCCTTTTCGGTCCGCTTCACATCCCCGGTCTCGGGATCCTGTTCCACCTTGGCAAGAATCCTGTCCACATGCTCCAGCTCCAAGTCGATGATATCGTCCATGAACCGCTGGGCAATACGCACGTGCTTGCGGAACAGGTCCATATTGAAATGCGCCTGAGGCGTGAACGGGTTTTCCACATAACTGAACAGGTTCAACGCCAGCAGACGGCAGCTGTCATAAGGACACAAAGGAATCTCCCCGCAAGGATTGGTCGAAACTGTCCGGAAACCCAAGTCGGCATAGCAATCCGGCACCGACTCGCGGATAATCGTATCCCAGAAAAGCACACCGGGTTCGGCCGACTTCCAAGCATTGTGGATAATCTTGTTCCACAGCTTGCGGGCATCGATTTCCTTGGTGAACCAAGGATTGTCGGAATCGATAGGGTATTGTTGCACGAAAGGCTTGTTTTCGACCACCGCCTTCATGAATTCATCGGTCAGCTTCACCGAAACGTTGGCTCCCGTCACCTTGCCTTCCTCCATCTTGGCATCGATGAACTTCTCCGAATCAGGATGCTTGATGCTGATGCTCAACATCAACGCGCCGCGGCGGCCGTCCTGCGCCACCTCGCGCGTGGAATTGGAGTAACGTTCCATGAAAGGCACAATGCCGGTGCTGGTCAGCGCGCTGTTCTTTACCGGGCTGCCTGCCGGACGTATATGCGAAAGGTCATGCCCCACGCCGCCGCGGCGCTTCATCAGCTGCACCTGCTCCTCATCTATTTTCATGATGCCGCCGTAGGAATCGGAATTGCCCCGGTTGCCCACCACGAAACAATTGGACAAAGACGAAATCTGGAACTTGTTGCCAATCCCGGCCATCGGGCTCCCCTGAGGGATGATATAACGGAAATGCTGCATCAAAGAGAACGCTTCCTCCTCCGATACCGGATTAGGGTAACGGCTTTCGATGCGATGCAGTTCCCTGGCAATCCGGTGGTGCATATCGTCCGGCGTCTTTTCATAGACACGGCCTTCACTGTCCTTTAGCGCATATTTGTTCATCCAGACAGTAGCTGCCAACGTATCCCCTCCGAAATACTCGGTGGCAGCTTCCAGAATCTCATCAGGAGCATATTCCACCAAAGGCTGCACCTCCTCTTTGGCCATTGTTTCTTCCACATGAGCCGAGCCAGACACCGGCTTTGTCTCCTCTTGGGAAACCGGTTGCGAACCGAACAAGCTTTCCTCTTTCATCTTTTCCACTTTGTTCCTCTCTTCCTTTAATATATCATACGGACTGGCATGAGAAGCCGACATACGCTGTTCAACAGCTTGCGCTCCAGCAAATAGATCCTGCTGCATATCCACCTTTATTTTAAATCGTTAGACAACATAACACGCCCAGCTTCCCTTATCAGCCCTATCCCCATGATTGGAACGGCAAAGTTAGATTTTTTTGCTTCGGATAACCTTGTCAAGCATGCTAATCTTATAAACAACCCCAAAAGCAGAAACAATACAATAATATGAATATCAACAATAAACACTGTGTATTCAAATACTTATCCAACAAGATTTCAACACACCGCCAAGAAAGTGCATTCCCCTCCCAAGACCGAATCCTCCAAGCTTCCTTTCATCCCAAATCGGTCATTAGACTTTGGGGAGATTGCCCGCTTGTGTCATGCAGCATGCTTCTCGCCTAACCGAAGGCGTAGCGGGCTACGTCGAGGCGTAGCGAGAATCAGGATGCGGACAGAGGCGGGCAAGATGCCCGAAAGCCTCACTTTCCCAATCAAAAACGGACTCGGCGTGTCTAATGACCGATTTGGGTTCATGCAAAATCCCTCAAAAAAAATCCCGGAAGCAACGGCCCATTGCCGTCCCTTCCGGAATCTCCCCTCATCCTTTCAGCCACGTGCCGAAGCCGCCCCGCCAGAACGGACAAGACGAAACAGGCCGACTAAGACAACTTGCGCTTGAAATCCTCATAACCGAAATCCCGCCGGTACAGTACCTCGTCCGTATCCGTGTCCACAAAGCAGAGGCTTGGATGCCGAAGGCCGTTGAAAGTACAGGTCTTGACAAAGGTATAATGCGCCATGTCGTTGAACAGCAGCAGATGCCCCGGCTTGAGCTCGTCCTTGAAAAGCCAGTCACCCATAAAATCCCCCGCCAGGCAGCTGTTGCCGCCAAGACGGTAACAGTGCGTGTAATCGCCAAGCCGCTTTTCCCCTTCGGCCGGATCGGTAGCCAGTTCCGCTCCTTCGACAGAAGCATGGATTGCCCCGTACACCTTCGGCATGTAAGGCAATTCCAAGCAATCGGGCATATGGGCGGTAAAAGAAACATTCATGACCGCCGTCCTGACATCTCCGTTGTCTACGATATCCTCCACCCGTCCCAACAGGAAGCCGGTTTCCCAGACGAAAGCCGCCCCCGGCTCAAGAATGACCTTCAGATGCGGCCATTTCTGACGGAAAGCCTTCAAACGAGCCTTGAGCTTGTCCAAATCATAGCCTTTACGGGTCATCAGATGGCCTCCGCCAAAGTTCACCCATTTCAAACCAAGCAAATATCCAGAAAAATGCGCCTCGAAAGCATCTATCAGATGGCAGGTATCCTCGGCATCGGACTCGCACAAAGCATGGCAATGGAAGCCTTCAATCCCCTTGGACATATCCTCCGGCCGTGGCAGGTAGCGAACCATGACACCCAGACGGGAACCGGCCGAGCAAGGATTATAGATATCCTGCACATGCGAATGCAGCTCCGGATTGACCCGCAAGCCGAAAGAAATACGGGGATTAGCCGCACGAGCCAAGGCCTCGTAACGATGAAACTGGTTCAGCGAATTGAAAGTCACATGAGCACTCAACCGAGCCACATCCTCGATTTCGCTTTCATCATAGGCCGCCGAATAGGTATAAGCCGGGCAGCCTAATTCCTCGTATGCCAGACGCGCCTCGCAAAGCGAACTGGCCGTGGACTGCACGAAACCCGACTCCTTGAAGAAGGGGAAAGTGCTCCACATCGAGAATCCCTTCAAAGCCAGAATGATTTCCACCCCGGTCTCATCCATCACATTCCGGATTACCGCAAAATTCCGTTTCATCCGCGAACGGTCTATCACATAAGTCGGATCGGGTAATTTTTTTAACAAAACCTCCGAAATCGGCAAGGTCGTCTGAGCAGTATTCATATTCTACATCGTATTAAACCAGCTTTGAGAAGAGCAATGCCTGCAAATGCAGCCTATCCACCTCGATACCAAACAAAAGCACCCAAAACAACATCTACAGCATTCCTCTGAAAGCCACGCAAAATTAGAAAATTTCAGCATTCGCCGAACCTGCCACCTCCCGCCTCTCGCAGAGGGACGGACAGCAAAATCATTCTCTGCTCTGGAATCACGCAATCTGTCCCCGCGCTGGAGCAGCGTGTCAGAACAGGCAAGATGAGAAGCCGCCAAAAAAACGATCAGGAAAATTCAGCAGATACGCCCTCTCCACGCTCCGCGTCAAAGCCGTATATAACCAACGCAAATATTCCAAATCCAGCATGTCCTCGTTCAGATAACCAGCATCCACGAAAACGCAGGGCCACTGTCCGCCTTGCGTCTTATGGCAGGTAAGCGCGTAGGAATACTTGACCTGCAAGGCATTGAAATACGGATCCTGACGCACCGCCTGCAAACGCTTGGCCTTGGTGGGCAGATGCTGGTAATCCTCCATCACCGCCCCGAACAGCTGACGAACCTGCCCGTAAGGCAAAGAAGCCGCATCCACATGCAAAGACTCCAACCAAATCTTCAATTCCAAAGCCGGTTCGTCCGGATAATCCACCAAACGAGCCTCTATATCGGCAAAATGGAAACCATAAACCACCTCTTTCCGTTTCACTTTCAAGACCTCTATCATATCCCCGTTGGCCAGGAAGCCCACTTTGGAATCCTGCGGCAGCCAAAAGTAATTGTTCCTGACTATCATCAGCAGCTCCCCGGCCGCCAGCTCGCTCTCCAACCCGAATATCCGTCCCCTCAGTTCGTTGTTGAACAGGTTGGCTCTCTTGTTAGAACGAGTAATGAACACCACTTCCTCCCGCGCCCGTTCCCCATACTCCTTTTGCAAAACCTCCTCCAGCTCCTCACCCGGCAAACGCGCCAAGTCCGCTCTGCCCTGCGGGAAATCCATAGTAAACAAAGGCAAGGACGCATCCTCCTCCGCAATCTTCTGCCGCAAAGCGGTCGCATTCTCCAGGACCAACGAACCTTCTCCCTGACGTACAACCTCCTCCAAGCAATAGGAATAAAAATGCGTCGGGAAACAGGAAGCCAAGTATTCCAAATCCAATGCCGGACTATAAGGCGACCCCACTGGCGGCAGCTGGGCATCATCGCCCGAAAGCAAAACCCGGCAACGGTAACCGCTTTTCACATAACTGAAGAAATCAAACAGCAAAGAGTCGTCCTCGCCCAGCATCGAAGCCTCATCCACTATATACAAGGTATTGCGAGCCTTGTTCTGGCGCAAGCTGAGGCTGACCCGGCCTTCCTCGTCCGGTTCCGAATAATAAATCTGCTTATGAATCGTATAGGCTGGATGCCCGGAATAATTGGACAGTACCTTGGCGGCCCGCCCGGTAGGCGCCAGCAGCACCGGCGTGATGTTCAAAACCGGCAAAGCCTTGACAAATGCACTGATAACCGATGTCTTCCCTGTCCCGGCATAGCCCTTCAAGACAAAACCCACGTCCGAACGGAACTGAAGTATAAAGGAAGCAAGCTCCCCGATCAGCTCCGCCTGTCCGTGGGTCGGCACAAAAGGCAAATTAACGGCAATCAGCCTTTCTATATCGTCTTTGACAAACTTTCCTGCCATTTCCAGGCACTCAAGGTCATTTCGTCCAAACTCCGCTTGGCCTTCCAGCCCAACAGCCGGTTCGCCTTGCTGGCATCGGCCCAAATCTGCTCGATATCCCCTTCCCGACGACCAGCTATCTTGTAATTGAGTTTCTGCCCGGTGGAACGTTCAAAACTTTGAATCACCTCCAGAACAGAATAACCATGCCCGGCACCAAGATTGAAATAATCCATTCCTTCAAAGCCGCCCTTGTCCATGTATTCCATCGCAGCCACATGGGCATCGGCCAAGTCGCAGACATGGATGTAGTCCCGAATCGGGGTCCCGTCAGGCGTATCGTAATCATCGCCGAACACCTGCAGGCAAGGCCGCAAACCCGCCGCAGTCTGGGTAATATAAGGCATCAGGTTGTTGGGAACCCCGTTGGGCAATTCCCCAATCAAAGCCGAAGGATGCGCACCTATCGGATTGAAATAACGCAAGGCCAGAATCTTCCATGGCTTGTAATCCGCTTCCAGCGTCCCTTTCTGCTTGCCTGCCTCGTAACCATGCACCACATCGGCCAGGATATCCTCACTTACCCGCTTGGTATTGGCATAGGGGCAAGTGGCCGGTTGACGGGGCGTATCCTCCGTTACCGGCAGATGTTCCGGCTGCCCATAAACCGTGCAGGAAGAAGAGTAAACCAACTTACGGCATCCGGCTTTTTCCATGCCCTCCAGAACATACAACAGGGAATCCAAATTATTCCGGTAATAATGCAACGGATGTAGCACCGATTCGCCCACCGCCTTGGCCGCTGCGAAATGAATCACGGCATCGGCATCGGAATGCATCTTGAAAAAACGCAGGCAAGCCGTCCGGTCGCTCAAATCGATTATCTCCAAAATAGGCTTTTCCCCTGTGATTTCGGCAATCCGGTCAATGACCGAAGCCTTGGAATTGGACAAATCATCAGCCACAACCACATCGTAGCCGCGTTGCAGCAATTCCACTACTGTATGGGAACCAATAAAACCGGTTCCTCCTGTGACAATGACTTTTTTCACTCTTTAAAATTTTTAAAGCGACTTGCAACCCGAATCAAACTTGCACATCGCTTCCCTCTGTACAAATAAGATAATTTATCTTCAAAAACAATCCGTCAAGGTCTAAACAGTCTTATGCTATCGGCTTCACACCCCGTCAAGCTATCGACCAAACCTAACTTGGCTTTCACCCTACAGGTAACATCTATGGCCCCCGGCCCTAGGAACAACCCACCGTTATTGGCATCGAAAATATAAGAGAAACCTCCTTCTTCGGCCACCTCCCGAATGGCCCGCTTGACTTTCCGTGTCAAAGGTCCAAGCATATCCTCGCTACGCTTGGCATAATCCTCTTTGCTCTGACGTTCAAAATCCTGAAGACGCTTCCACAGTTCCTCCAATTCACGCTCCTTGCTCGCCTTCACCAATTCCGGCCAGGTTTCCTCCATCTGTTGGAATTCCTTGTATTTGGCATTGTATTCAGCCGACATGCTCCGAAGATTGTCCGAAAGCTTTTTGCCGTAATCCTGCAACAGGCGGACCACGGAATCCATTTCCGGCATTTGATCGGTAATTTCCATGACTCTTACATGAGCCAACCTGCCGTCGAAAACCGCCGAATCCCTCCTCGCTTCCACCATCAAAGGTGACTGTCCTGCCGAATCCTGCCAGAAGCCCCCTCCACCTGCCTCCTGCGAACGACAAGGGAAACCCAACAGGCACAGTCCCAAACAGAAAAGCCAAGGCCTCATTTTCAAAAAAAACTTAATTGTTAAGTGCGGCGGGAGCACTGGGCAATCCCAGTTTCTTTTCCACCAAAGGAGTTATATCAACAGCCCCTTCCCCTAAAAATACCGAAGACATGCCTAATTGGTTCATAGAGGCATCACCTTTGTCAAAAACGCAAGTCAGCTTCTGTTCCCGAGCCATATCCTCGATAGCCTTGGTCAAGGCAGCCGTAATAGGAGCATAGAGTTCCTGCTGTTTGCGCTGAAGATCTTCCTGGCTCTGCTGGCCGAACTCCCGGATCCGAACCTCCATGTCCTCCAATTCCCTGCCCTTGGTCTGCTTGATCAAATCGGACCATTGGCTCTGATTGTTCTGAAACTCCGCCAGCTTTGTCTGGTACTCGTTCATCATCATCATATAGCTGTCCTCTATTTCCTTGCTATAGGATTGCAGAACCTGCTGAGCAGAATCAAAAGCCGGCATACGAAGGAACAAATCCATCGTGTTGACAAATCCCACCTTCATGCTCTGGGCTTGGGCAAACTGGCATACGCAGAAAGACAAAGCAACTGCGAACGCTGATACAAAAATCTTCTTCATATTCCGTTTTAAATTTTCTAATTCATCTTCCCTTGAAGCCATGAGGAAACCCCATCCCCAAAAAAGCCAAAGGAAATAGCGCAAACGGGCAAAAGTATATAAAAAGCACCTCTTTCGCAAGCCCTGAATGCATGACTAAAATCATCAAGGCTTGCGAAAGGGCAGCTTATTTTTCCTGTTCATCCAATTTTGCCGGTTCGTACCCCATGTCCCGCAGGATTTCATTGCTAATGTCGTTCCTCGGATCGGCATACATGATATTGGAATTATCCGAACGGTCAAAAACAAAAGTGTACTGCTTCTGCTTGGCCCGTTTTTCAATAGCCGTATAAATCTTGTCCTGGATAGGCCGGATCATCTCCTGCCGACGCTTGAACAAGTCTCCGTCCACGCCAAAGCGTTTCTTTTGCAAATCCTTGGCCGCCTTTTCCTTGGTAATAATCTCATTCTCCCGGCGATTCTTCATATCCTGCGTCAAGAGAGGCGCATCGTTCTGGAATTGTTTGTACAATGCATCTATCTCAGCAAAAAGATTTTCAATCTCCGCTTGCCATTCCACTGACAAATTGTCGATTTCTTCCTGAGCCTTGACAAATTCAGGAATATTCTGCAATATATATTCCGTATTCACATACGCATACTTCTGGGCATAAGCGCAGAAGCCCATCGCCATGGCCAACACCATGGCCAACAAAGTTTTCTTCATAGGTATTTCGTTTTTCATGTTTGCTATTCTTCCCCCGCATCCGCAATGGAATTCCCATCCTCAATCTGTCATACAAGAACCCCACGGGCATGCCCCTCTGTATGTCCATGCCCGAAGGTTCCTCTTGCAAATACCATGCCACGCAGTAACTTTCACCATAGCACTTACCGCGAGCAAAGCCCCATGCCGGAGAAATCACCAGTCAAGCGATTGGTTGATAGAAAAGTGGAAATGGCTTCCATTGGCCGAAGGATCCCCCGGAACCTCATCAAAGCCATACCCCCAGTCAAGACCGAACATCCCCATGGCTGAAAGGAAGAGCCTGACACCCACCCCGGCCGATTTGTAAACCTGAAAGGGATTGATATCCGCAGCATGCGCCCAACTGTTTCCTGCCTCGAAGAAAGCCAGCACATAGACTGTGGCCACGGGTGAATTCGAGAACGGATAACGGACTTCAAAGGTAATCTTGTCGTAAGCGGTCGAACCGGAGGTTGGCGACAACGAATTATTAGAATACCCTCGCATCCCTATCAACTCACGTCCATCCAAGCCGAACCCTGTCAAGCCATCTCCCCCTAAATAAAAACGTTCAAATATCGGATAACCCGTCTTGGACGTATAATAACTCAAATACCCTAAGCGGATACGGGCATGCAATACCAGCTTGGCGATAGGATTGAAAAACCATCCTGCCTTGAACGAGATTTTATAATATTCCAGCCAGCGGTAATGATCCTCCGCGTTAGAACTGGCATAGAGCTTGCTTCCCAATGCCGTGTACGGCGGCGTCAACTCGAAGCCCAACGACAAAGAAGAACCGGAAGTGGGGAACATGGCCGCATCCAGGTTCTGACGCTGAATCGTGAAATTATACCGGAAATTGTTGCTGACCCCGTCCGTGACCCCGTTGTCCATATCGTAATTCTTCATCCGGTACCGTTCGTAACTCAAAGACTGGAAAATCGTGAAGAAATCATCCGGCCACTTAAGACGTTGCCCCAAACCTATCGAAGCCCCGTCCACTTCCAATCGACCATAACGGGAATCACTCTTGGACAAACCGTTGGATTGCATCGAGTGATTGTACGACACACTGAAAGCCAAAGGTTTCTTGCCCCCCAGCCAAGGCTCGGTAAACGAAGTTGCCACCGACCAATAATAAGTGCCGTTCGATTGGGCACGGATGCTCAGCTGCTGGCCATCTCCCGAAGGCAACGGCTTCCATCGGTCCAACTTGAACAAATTACGCAAAGAGAAATTATTGAACGAAAGCCCGATAGTCCCTACTACCATTCCGCCTCCAAAACCTCCGGAAAGTTCCAACTGATCAGAGCCCACTTCTTCGAACTGGTATTCCAAATCCGTGCTGGTCCCGTCCTGGTTAATCATAGGCACAGGATTGATGGTCTCGTCATTGAAATACCGCAACTGCCGCATCGTATTGACAGAGTTGATGATTTCGGTACGGCTGAAAAGCTGTCCCGGAACCGTTCTCAACTCGCGCAGAATCACATAGTCGTTAGTCCGTGTATTGCCGGCCAAACGAATCTCGTTGAAACGGACCTGAGGCCCTTCCATAATCCGGATTTCTATGTCTACCGTATCGTTATAAACCTGGGTCTCTACCGGAGTCCCTTGGAACATCAGGTACCCATTGTCCAGATACAAGGAATAAATATCCGCCCCATTGGGGTTCATCATCAGATTGGTAGTGAACTTCTCCTCGTTGTACAATTCCCCTTTGCGGATATTCATGACCGCAGCCAGCTGCGCGGAAGAATAAGTCTCATTCCCAACAAACGACACGTTCCCGAAATAATAAGGATCCCCTTCGTAGACCTTGACCTTGATTCCTATGTTCTTCTGGTCTATGGCATACACAGAATCGCCTAAAACCCGGAAATCGCGGAATCCTTCTTTATTATAGGCCTCGGACAATGTTTTCATGTCTTCCTGGAAGGCCGATGGTACATATTTGGATCTTTTCCAGAACCTCATGGCCGCCTTTTGCTTGGTATTTTTCATTATGCGGCGAAGACGCTTGTCGGAAAAAGCCAGATTCTCCTTGTTGCCCACCTTCCGGAACGAACGCCCCATCTTCTGCCAGAAATCCAGATTGGCCGATTCCGGCGCCACAGCATTATTCCCTTCAAAATCGATTTCCGCAATTTTCACTTTCTCTTTCTTGTCCACCTTGACAACCAGATTGATACCGTTGTCCACCAACGTATCAGCCTTTTTAACCACTTCAACATCCGCGTTCAAATACGCCTTGTCCAACAGTTCTTTCTTGATTAGTTCTTCCAACTGGCCAATCTTGTAATCAGTCAGGATATCGCCGGTTTTCAGTTTCAAATCATCATCCACCTTGGTCACGATACTCTTAGGAACCCCCTCGTAAGAAATCATAGACAAGCGGGGCCGCTCCTGCAAATCAATGTTCAGGTAAATCCTATCCCCTTCTATCTTTGTAGCTTGGATGGAAATGTTTTCAAAAAGACCTTGCTTCCATAAATTATCCACCGCCTTGGCGGTTGCGTCCCCGGGTATTTTCATCCGCTGGCCTACTGCCAGACCCGACAAACGGACAAGCGCGTTATCATCCAAATAACTGACCCCCGTAACCGTGATACCGGCAATCTGGTATTCCCTGATGCCCGAATAGGAAATGGATTCCTGCGCCCTTGCCGGGAACACATCCCACAGGAGCAACCCCATTACCGTCACTATCAATAATCTATATTTTACAAAAAAGCTCCTCACTCCTTTATTGTACTTAACATGGTTTTTGAACTAGAAATCTTCCCGAACCTCCGGTCCCGCTTCTGGTAATCGGCAATAGCCGCATAAAACATTTCTTCCGTAAAATCCGGCCACAACACCGGAGAAAAGAACAATTCCGAATAAGCGATCTGCCAAAGAAGGAAATTGCTGATCCGATATTCCCCGCTGGTTCGAATCAGCAAATCAGGGTCGGGCATGAACGAAGTGGTCAACGAATTTCCAATAACCGACCCATCAATGGTTTCCGGATCCAATTGGCCGGCTTTGGCCAGCCGGGCCAAATTCTTCGCGCATTCAATCAATTCCCATCGGGCGCTGTAGCTGAGAGCCAATACCAAATCCATCCGCGTATTCCCGGCTGTCTTTTCCAAGGCCGCATCCAAAGCAGCCCTCACTTCAGGCAAGAACACGTCAGCCTGGCCGATAACCCGCAATCGAATGCCGTTGTCCATGAATAAAGGCATCTCATCATGCAAGCAGGACACCAGCAACGCCATCAAAGCAGAAACCTCTTCCTTGGGCCTTCCCCAATTCTCGGTGGAAAACGCATACAAGGTCAAATAACGGATTCCTATCTTGCAGGCCGCTTTTGCAATACGCCTGACCGCTTTCACACCTTCCATGTGCCCCTGTTGACGTGGCAAATCACGCATTTGTGCCCAACGGCCGTTCCCGTCCATGATAACGGCCACATGAGCCGGAACCTTGCCTGGCAATATGGAATCCGAAACACTCATAGTCTTTTTCCTTTCTTCATACTATTCCCACCGTATGCCGGACAAAGGAAATCCCGCCCCGGCAAACGAAACGATACCGTCACCATGGCAAAAGAATACCAATCATACGTGCCGGCATCACCCCTCCGCGTCCCTACTTGATGATACTGTCCAGAAGGGTCTGCAAAATAAGCAGATCTCTCACCATATCGAGAGCCCAAGACATCAGGGTCGGCATAAGTTCCGCCCACATCGTCCAAATAATCGCTAAAAGCCAAACGCATAGTCCATTCTACGCCTATCGACATGAACCGGCATACACTGATTTTGCACCCTAATCCCATCGGAACCACGCAATGAAAAAGGGAATAAGGACGTGCGTTGTAACCTTCCACACCTTGGCCTTCGGTATGCAAAGGCCGCAATGCCACCCATGGATTGCCCTCCCCGAGAGGGTACTGCCCGTAAGGCTCCGACATGACCGCACCTATGCCTAAAACCAAATAAGGACTGACCCGGTGCTGACGGCTGCCCGTGAAAAAGTCCAGAAAATTGACCTCGAACAAAGCAGAAACCTCCCATAAATCATTCCTGAAATTGAGATTCCGAGGATTGCCGAAATCCGCATCCGCCCCCATGATACGCCCGTACGATGCCCCGAAGCGCAATGCCATGCGCGTATCGATATTGTACCGGTAAAACACGCTGCCCGCCCATTGGGTCTTGTAAAAGACTCTTTTGGGATTGATATCGCCCATATAGAAAGACCCGCCCACGCCAAAACCGATTTCCGATCGTTGAGCCTGAACAGTTTGGCCTGCTAAAAGCCAAACCATTAAAAACATACAAGATAAGAACCGCAAGCGTCTTATTTGGCAAAGCATTTCCATGCGTTCTGTCGTGCAAAAACCGAGTCTGCCGAGACGCATCCAATCGTGTCGGCAAGGCCGACAAATATAAGGGAAAAAAATGAAAATCGGATTCAATCACCTTTGATTATGCCGTACATCCAATCCCCACATCAGTTTTTCCCGTATGGCATCGAAAAAAGAACGTTCCGGAGGATAAAGCGTAATGAACTTGAAACCAGCCTTGCGTATCTTGAATGAGAAAGGTCCGGCCAAATCGTAAAACTTTGAATCGAGCAGCAACCTGCAATGCTCTTTTCCTGTGGCTTTCACGGTTATTTCCTGATAACCTTCTATAATCAAAGGTCGGACTGTCAAAGTATGCGAAGCCATCGGCGTGATCAGGATATTGTCGGCAGAAGGTATCAGAATCGGCCCTCCGCAACTCAAGGAATAGGCTGTCGAACCGGTAGGCGTCGAGAACAAGACACCATCACCGTAATAAGTATTCATGTACTGGCCGTCTACAAGGACATCCAGCAAAATCAATGACTCGGTTTCGCTTTTGACCACAGCGACCTCGTTCAAGGCATACGGCTGCTTGTTCGGAATAGAAACAGAGTCCCGGCCCAGGAGTTCAAAATCTCCTACTTCCAAAAGCAAACGGCGATCCTTACGGAAGCGTTCTATAAAGCCGGGATTCAACAAAGTCCGTACCCGGTCTGCATTGATGGCGTTCAAAAAACCCAACCTTCCGTAATTGATTCCTAAGACCGGCACGCCGGAATCCTGCACCAAGGGCAGGGTATCCAACATCGTGCCATCGCCCCCCAAGCAAACCACCAAATCCGTTTCCGGCGGCAATACATCGGAGAACACGCACTCGTTCCCTTTCAAATAGCGTTCGGACAAACCCGGAAAATCCCCGCGCAGCCTGTCTGCCAAATCCTTGGCAAAGAAAAAACCGGTCTTGACCGATTCCCCCCACGCCTTTCCAAGAGCCTCTAACAATTCCTCGAATTGCTCCTCTTTCACCAACCGAGCCGCTTTACCATAAAACGCAACGATCTTCATGCCTTGCCGATTAAATCCTCGAATCCTTGTTACAAAATCTCAAAGCGTTTTCTATAAAATCCCTCCCGCCCGGCGGAAAAACCGACCTGGCCTGATTCATAGAACCCGTCCTTAGAAGCTGTTTAAAATTTCTTACAATCCTGAAAAGGCTGAAATTTCAGGGACCGGTTTCAGGATTTTGTTTGCCCATCGGGGGCTATTTCGGCTCTGGCTTGCCTTTTTCACGTCAGATAGCTTGGCTATCCTCCTTTGAAAAACGCGGCGCCATCCCGCGAAATCCCCTCCCGATGGCCTAAACAAATAAATTTAAACAGCTTCTTAATATGCTGCAAACTTACATATAAATTCCGGTTCCTGCACCTTCGGGCGGCTGCTTGACCGAAAAGCATCTGTTGCAAACTTACATATAAATTCCGGTTCCCGCACCAGACAAAACTTAAAAATCTCGTTTCCTGTCTGTTTCCAAACAAGGAACAAGCAATTTCAAACGCTCATGCTCTTTTCCCCGACGCGAAAACCGCTTTGTAGACAGCCTCAGCCTCCTTGTACCATTCTTCCCCATAGGTATCGATCAAGGGTCCCTTCAAAAAACGGAAAACAGGAATGCCCTTGCGTTTTCCGAGCCGTTCGGCATCGCGGCAGATATCCCAGCGGAAATAATTCAAGGCATCGTATTGAGGGTAATGCTGGACCCGGATAGGAAACAAAGCGCAGGAAACCGGCTTACGGAACGGTATTTTCCCTTCCCTGAAAGCCCTTTCTATGGCACAATAAGCTATTCCATCTTCTCCGGCCGGAGTCAGATAGACGCAGTCTCGATGATTTATCAAAGGTGTCAACAAACTGTTGTCCAGAGGGAATACCTCATAAAAAACATAATCTTCGCCAGCATGTTTTTCGCCGGCGTACGGTGAACTTTCCTCCTGCGGCAGGGACTCCTTTTGCAACAGAATCTCCTTTTGCGGCCCATCTCCCTCCTCAGGCAGGCTCTGATCTTGCAGCCGGCATTCCCCATCAGGCAAGCACGACTTTTCAAGCAAGTTCCCGGCATTGTCATTCCGGGTTGTTTGCCGTGGCTCGACCCGATTGGGCATAAAACGATTTTCAACAACCGCCCGGCCTTCTTCGGTCATATACTCCTTATAAAGAGGATAGTACTTGGCCAGCAATGCCACTTCGTCCTTTTCCAAGGGAGCGCCGGCATCGCCTTCTATGCAACAGCATCCCTTGCATTTCTGCAAGTTGCAACAAAAAAACTCGGTAAAAACCTCATCAGAAACCAAGGTATTCTCAATAGCAATCATAATGTCAAACTCAAATGAAAAAAGAAATCAAAATTATTGAATTCGGCAATTCCCGCGTCTGCCTGAAAATCAAAATCATTCAAAAGACTGCAAAAGCCCCCGTTCGTCCATCTCGATATAGAATTCCTGAAAAAGCCCGAAAGCCAAAGCGTTCTTGCCCTTTTTCCCTGAGGTTTTCCAAGGATACAAAACCGTATAGAAAATCTGCGGAATCGCCCCGATCTTTTCTATTATCAACTGAATATCAAACATTTCCAAGCCAGGCCCCGTCAATACCATCCAATAGTCCACGTCCGGTGCATCCCTGACCCAACACTCCTGCTCATCCCGGTTAGGCAGCAAAAGACATTGCACCCGCTCCACGGCCATAGAATAATTGAAAATCTCGCAATCCGGCCCAGGCATCGCCGCCGGTCGATAAAACTCCCCTGTATGACGAAAATCCCAGCACAATTGCTTCTTCAAGTAATGGACCAACGTATAGGAAGGCAGGCCGGGCGCTTGAATGGCAATAACCCGAATGTCTTCTTCCGAAACATAGTCGGAAGTAGAAATCGAAAGCTTCAATTCTTTCATAGTCTGTAAACAGGGATCCAATGCCGGCAAGCACACACCAAAATCCGCTTGCCTGAAACCGATGTCAAAAGTAGGTAAAATTTTGCCAAATCATGGATTTTTCCTACTTTTACTGATTTAGAAGCTGTTTGAATTTTTTGCAATCCTGAAAAGGCTGAATTTTCAGGGACCGGTTCTAGGATTTTGTTTGCCCATCGGGGGCTATTTGGGGTCTGGCTTGCGTTTTTCACGTCCGATAGCTCGGCTATCCTCCTTTGAAAAACGCCGCGCCATCCCTTCAAATCCCCTCCCGATGGCCTAAACAAATAAATTTAAACAGCTTCTTAGAGATTTTGCTGATTCTATCGGCCTCGCCCTCTGCGCCACCGGCATCAGACCCTGATGCCAAAGGCGATTCCGTTTTTTCGCGGCACAGCCCACAGCAGAAATAATCAATAACCTAAATATTTTATACTGATGAAACAACCTTTCAGAAAGCTATCCCTCGCCTTGGGCATCGCAGCCCTTATCGGCGGCGGAAGCGTGCAAGCGTGCACCAACTTCCTCATTACCAAGGGAGCCAGCAAAGACGGCTCGACCATGATCAGCTACGCTGCCGACTCTCATGTACTCTACGGGGAACTCTACTACCGCCCGGCCGCCGACTATCCCGAAGGCACGATGATGGACATCTACGAATGGGATACCGGCCGCAAACTAGGCCAAATCAAACAAGCCTTGCACACCTATTCTGTGGTAGGGAACATCAACGAACACCAGGTTGCCATTGGCGAAACCACCTTCGGCGGGCTTCCCCAACTGGTCGATACCACGGGGATCATTGACTACGGAAGCCTGATTTACATCACTTTGCAGCGAGCCAAGACTGCCCGCGAAGCCATCAAGATCATGCACGAACTCACCAGCACCTATGGCTACGCCTCAGCCGGGGAATCGTTCTCGATCCAGGACCCCGACGAAGTATGGATCATGGAAATGGTAGGCAAAGGACAGAAAATCGTCGGCAAGAACGGCAAAATCGACCCAAAACGCAATACCGGCGCCGTATGGGTGGCCTACCGGATTCCCGACGGTTACATCTCCGGCCATGCCAACCAGGCCCGCATCACCAGAATCAAGCCTGCCGACGGCAAGACATCCATCAGCAGCAAGGACCTAGCCAAGAAATACAACCTGCCAAGCGTGGAATGCATGTATTCTGCCGACGTGGTGGACTACGCCAAGGCTATCGGGCTGTATGAAGGCAAATTTGAAGACTTCAGCTTTGCCGACACTTACTGCCCGCTCACCTTCAGCGGCTTGCGTGGATGCGAAGCCCGCGTATGGGCCGGCTTCATGAAAGCCAACCCCGCAGAAATGGCCAAGTACGAAGACTACGCGCGGGGCGAAAATCCCGACAACCGCATGCCGCTCTGGATCAAACCCGACCGCAAGCTCACGCTCAACGACATGTTCTCCTTCATGCGCGACCATTACGAAGGCACCTCGATGGACATGACCAAAGACCTCGGCGCCGGCCCGTTCGCCTGCCCTTACCGCTGGCGTCCCATGGACTTTGAAGTGGACGGCAAGAAATACATCCACGAAAGAGCCACTTCCACCCAGCAGACCGGCTTCTCGTTCGTAGCCCAGTCCCGTTCCTGGCTGCCCGATGCCATCGGCGGCATCCTCTGGTTCGGCGTGGACGACACCTATTCCACCTGCTACGCGCCCATGTACTGCGGCATCACCGAAATTCCTCTCTGCTTCCGCGTAGGCAATGGCAACATGGCTCAGTATTCGCCCACCTCGGCGTTCTGGCTGTTCAACCAGGTGACGAATTTCGCCTACAGCCGCTATTCCGACATGATCAAGGACATCCAGAAAGTGCAAGCCGAACTGGAAACCTCTTTCCAAATGGAAGTAGCCAAGAACGATGCCAAGATGAAAGACGAAACCGACCCGGCCAAGCTGATCGCGTTCGCCAATCAGTTCTCCAACGCCCAGGCCGAACGCATGTTCAACGACTGGAAGAGCTTGAGCGAATACCTCTTGGTGAAATACATCGACGGCAATGTCAAGAAAACCGATGCCAACGGCAACTTCAAGACCACGCCTTACGGTCCCGACCGCATCGAAATGCCCGACATGCCGCCCTATCCCGAATTCTGGTACAAGAAAATCGTGGAAGACTGCGGCGAGAACATCAAGGTAGTAGAATAAACAAAAGAAGGCCGGTCCTTGCGGACCGGCCTTCTTCCTATACAACCAAACGGGATCGTAAAACGTCCCGCTAAGAATTCCGTTTTTTCCTGCTCAGATACCGGTAAGCTCCAAAACCGGCCAGCGAAGCCAAGACCACTCCAAGCACATTGGCCGCAAAATCCAACCAACTGGCATTGCGCAACTCCGTACACCAGCCCTGCATCAACTCCATGAAACCTCCAAACAACACCGGGCAAAGACAAGCCCCGACCCAGGCATGCCACAATGGCGTTTTCTTTTTATAGAAGACACGCAGGAACTCCGCCCACAACATCCCCGAAAGCACCAAATACATGCCCACATGCACCACCTTGTCCAAGCCAGGAACCTTAGGCACCGCATCCTGCGGGATCCGCAGCAAAGAAGCATAAACCACCAACGCCACCACTATCAAAGACAACGGATAGGTCTTGACAAAATACTTGACGATTTCAAAAAAACGTTTCACTTCGTTCCTCCTCAACAATCAACGCTCCGCCCGCATCGGGTTATGCAGGAAATCCTCGTAAGCCAAACGGATGCCATCGGCCAATCCGGTCTTGTACGTCCAGCCAAGAGCCGTGGCCTTCGACACATCCAGCAGCTTGCGCGGCGTGCCGTTGGGCTTGCTCGTATCCCAAAGGATTTCGCCCTTGTATCCTACGATTCTAGCCACTAATTCCGACAATTCCTTGATGGAGATTTCCTTGCCCGTTCCGGCATTGACCGTCTCGTTGCCGCTGTAATGGTTCATCAGGAACACGCACAGGTTGGCCAGGTCGTCCACGTAGAGGAACTCCCGCAAAGGCGATCCATCCCCCCAGCAAGTCACCGAAGGCAAATCCTGTTCCTTGGCTTCATGGAAACGGCGGATCAAAGCCGGCAGTACATGGCTGTGCGTAGGATGGTAATTGTCGTTGGGTCCGTAGAGGTTGGTCGGCATCACGCTGATGTAGTCGGTGCCGTACTGCCGGTTCAGGAACTCGCAGTACTTGAGACCGGAAATCTTAGCCAAGGCATAAGCCTCGTTGGTCTTTTCCAGTTCCGAAGTCAGCAGGCAATTTTCCTTCATCGGCTGGGGAGCCATCCGCGGGTAGATGCAGGACGAGCCGAGGAATTCCAGTTTCTTGCACCCGTTCTGCCAAGCCGAATGAATCACGTTCATTTCCAGAATCATGTTCTCGTACATGAAATCGGCCAGCGCGCTTTGGTTGGCCACGATGCCGCCCACCTTGGCCGCCGCCAAGAACACGTATTCGGGCCTTTCTTCGGCAAAGAACTCTTCTACCGCATCCTGCCGGCACAAATCCAGTTCCTTATGAGTTCGGGTGATGATATTCGTATAACCTTGCCGCTGCAATTCGCGAAGGATGGCCGAGCCCACCATGCCCCGGTGTCCGGCCACGTATATTTTTGAATCCTTTTCCATAATGCTTGCGTGTATCGCAAAGGGACCTCAGGCCAGTCGACAATACTCCATCCGGATCCGCCTTGCAGTTGCTGTCCTACTTTACGATTCCTTTTTCCAGATACTCGGCCAAATTGGTCCGGATATGCTCGCTGGCCTTTTCCACGGCCACCTTAGCCATGTCGGCATCCACCATAATCTTGACCAATTGCTCAAAACTCGTCTTGGTGGGATTCCAACCCAGTTCGCGTTTGGCCTTGCTAGGGTCGCCCCAAAGGTTGACCACATCGGTGGGACGGTAAAAATCGGGCGAAACCTCCACTATAACACGTCCGGTGGCCTTGTCGATACCTTTTTCATCCTCCCCTTCGCCTTTGAATTCCAGTTCGATACCCACATGATGGAACGCCAGCAGGCAGAACTCGCGAACCGAATGCTGCTCGCCGGTAGCAATCACAAAGTCTTCCGGCTTGCCGTTCTGCAAAATCAACCACATGCACTCCACGTAATCCTTGGCATAGCCCCAGTCACGCAGCGAGGAAAGGTTGCCTAGGTAGAGCTTGTCCTGCTTGCCTTGGGCTATCCGGGCCGCCGCCAAAGTAATCTTGCGGGTCACGAAAGTCTCCCCCCGGCGTTCGGATTCATGGTTGAACAAAATCCCCGAGCAGCAGAACATGCCATAGGCTTCGCGGTACTCTTTTACAATCCAATAGCCGTAGAGCTTGGCCACCGCGTAAGGGCTATACGGATGAAACGGAGTGTTCTCGTTCTGCGGCACTTCCTCCACTTTGCCGTACAATTCAGATGTGGATGCTTGATAAATGCGGCAAGTCTTGGCCAAGCCGCAAAGGCGCACCGCCTCCAGTACCCGCAGCACCCCGGTAGCATCCACGTTGGCCGTGAATTCCGGCACATCGAACGATACCTGCACGTGGCTCTGCGCCGCCAAATTATATATCTCATCGGGACGTACCTTGCCAATCACCTGCAGCAGGCTCATCGAGTCGCTCAAGTCGGCATAATGCAGATGGAAATGCGGCTTGCCTTCCAAATGGGCAATCCTTTCCCTGTAATCCACCGATGAACGGCGTATCGTCCCATGGACATCATAACCTTTCCCCAGCAGGAACTCGGCCAGGAACGAACCGTCCTGCCCTGTAATGCCGGTAATCAAAGCTGTCTTTCGCATGTCTGCAAACCGCGTTAGGTAAACTTCACAAAACAACCTCGCGAAGATACGAATAAAAACAATCCGTCCCGGTCTCGGCTCCCGTTCCGAAAGAACAATTGCCAAAACCGGGACGAAACCCGAAACCGTCGTACACGTCCAGCCTATTCCACCGTCACCGACTTGGCCAGATTGCGCGGCTGATCCACATTGCGACCCTTGTACTTGGCGATGTAGTAAGCCAACAGCTGCAAGGGCACCGAAGCCACAATAGGCGTGAGGCATTCAGGCACTTCCGGAATCTCCAGGCAGTAATCCGCCATATCCTGCATGGAAGCATTGTCTTTATTCACTATCGCTATGACCGCCCCGCCCCGGCTCTTGACCTGCTGCACGTTATTCACAATCTTGTCGTAAAGCGAATCGGTGGGCGCAATCACCACCGTTGGCATCTCGCTGTCGATGAGGGCAATCGGCCCGTGCTTCATCTCGGCTGCCGGATACCCCTCGGCATGGATGTACGAAATCTCCTTCAGCTTCAAGGCTCCCTCCAAGGCCGTAGGATAGTTGTACCCCCGACCCAAGTAGAGGAAATTATGCGCATAAGTGAACGTCCGAGCCAGCTGCTGGATCTGGCCGTCCAGATTCAGAACCTCTTTCACCGTTTCCGGAATCTGCATCAATGCCCGGCTTATGACCTGCACCGTTTCCATTGACACCGTTCCCCGAATCTGTCCCGCACACAAAGCCAGCAAGGTCAAAACGGTCACCTGCCCGGTAAAGGCTTTGGTCGAAGCCACCCCGATTTCCGGCCCCACATGGATATAGGTGCCCGAATCAGTGTTGCGCGGAATAGAAGCCCCCACCACATTGCAAATCCCATACACAAAAGCTCCCTTGTTCCTGGCCAGCTGGATGGCCGCCAAGGTGTCCGCCGTCTCGCCCGACTGCGAAATGGCAATCACGATATCCTTGTCAGTAATAATCGGCCCGCTGTAGCGGAATTCCGACGCATATTCCACCTCTACCGGCAACTTACACATATCCTGAATGATATGCTTTCCAATCAAGGCAGCGTGCCAAGAGGTACCGCAAGCCACAATCACCACCCGGTTAGCTTCCAGAAAACGTTTCCGGTTGTCCCGAACGCCAGACAGCACCACCTGCGCCCCATCGTCCAAAATACGCCCCCGGACGCAGTCACGCAGACGGTCCGGCTGTTCGAAAATCTCCTTCAGCATGAAAGTCTCATAACCGCCTTTTTCCAGTTCGGCCACGCTCATCTTCAGCGTCTGGATATCGAAATCGGAGGGATGGTTGGTTTCGAGCGAAAGCACCTGCAAGGGCTTGTCCCGCCGGATGACCGCCATCTCATTGTCTTTCAGATACACCACCTTGTCCATCAAGCCCACGATAGGCGTAGCATCCGAAGCCAGCATCGTCTCATGCTCCCCTATGCCAATCACCAGCGGGCTGCTCTTGCGAGCCACCACCATCGTATCCGGGTCGTCCCGCTCTATCACCGCTATCGCGTAGGCACCTTCTATCTGATGCAAGGCTTCCCGCACGGCATCGAACAAGTTGCACTTGTTCTTGACCTTCACATACTCTATCAACTGCACCAACACTTCGGTATCGGTTTCGCTCTCGAACGTGTAGCCTTCCCGAATCAAGGCTTCCTTCAGCACTCCGTAGTTCTCTATCGTCCCGTTGTGGACTATCGCTATCGAACCGCTCTGCGACAAATGCGGGTGCGCGTTGACATTGTTCGGCACGCCATGGGTGGCCCAACGGGTATGGGCGATGCCCAGAGTCCCGGCAACATCCTTCCCCTCCACCGCCTTCTCCAAGTCCGACACCTTGCCTTTGGCCTTGTAGACCCGCAGTTGCCCGTCATAGCCCTCCAGCGCAACTCCCGCACTGTCGTACCCCCGGTACTCCAGCCGCTTCAATCCTTGAATCAGCACATCGTACGCATTACGATTGCCGATATAACCTACAATTCCGCACATATTTTCAATGTTTTTTAATTATCAAATGCTCCGGCAACGCACAACGGCACCGCCTCTACCATTGCATCGAAAGCCGACCCGGAAAAACATCCTGTCATAGCAGATGATATTTCCGCAAAGTCAACTTCTTACTTGCAGGGGAAGATATCGCCAGACTGATTATCCCGGCCAAATCCGCCTCATTCAACATTCCAACATACCGAGCCTCGGCTAAAATCCTGTCATACCCTATCTCTTTCAAGGAATAACAATCCACATAACTCTCCAGTTTGCCAAGGAAAGAATACTCCGAACTAGCTATGCGATGTTGATACGCCCCTATAACCGGAAAAAGTTTCTTATTGATTTCAGAATTTATCAATACAGCCCCCACTAATATCCTCTCATCGTCAATGCCCAAGACAACAAAATATTTCGTCCTATCAACGTCCCCCGGATTTTTCGGTCTAACGCCTTCTTTTTGAGTTAAAGGCATTTTGAAAACGCTTCCCCGCCGCAGGGACAAGATTTTTAAAGAAGACGAAGCCCCCAGTACTGTCATGACATTTTCTGTTCCCACGCAAAAACATCCCGCAAATATGCCACGATTTCATCCGAGGCCCCACCCTCCTTGGCTATGGCAAGATTGTCCATCACCTTGCTCGGGCTTCCATAAGCTCTCCTCCACTCATTGCCATGCGTATCCTTCACAATATTGCCAAACTCCATCGACGCCACCTTCGCAATAGCCGCATCCAAGCATTCTATATTTGATTGTGAAAGGCATTCCAAATCAGGTTCTTCTTTTGCATAGAAAGACTCATTATCAAAGCCGATAGCCGCAGAAACCATGTCCAAACCATCCTTTCCGAGAAACTGACGTTCTTTCTCCTCTCCTCTGGAAAGCCTCAAGATATTATAAACAGCCGATGGAACAGGACCAAACGGAAGAGCGGATATCTTGTCCTTGAAAATAGGCAATGCCCATTTGACAAAATGCATCTGCTGTGCATAATACGCAGTCTTCACAATGCTATACACATTGCGCCGATCCGCATTGCTATGCTTTATGATATACAGCAAAACCGCCTTAATTGTCAATACATCCTCTTTTGTCATATTGATCAGCCCCCGCTGCAAAGTTATCAAAAATCCCCAATCTTTCCCGAACCCTCGCCAAACCCGATTCACTGCTCCTTCAAAAACTCCACAATCCGCTGGCAGGCCAGACCGTCCCCGTAAGGATTGACCGCCTTGCTCATTCTCTCGTAGGCAGCCCGATCCGACAAGAGTTCCGATACCCCGTCCACAATCTTATCGTAATCCGTGCCGACCAATTTCACCGTTCCAGCCTCCAATGCCTCCGGACGCTCGGTCGTGTCGCGCATCACCAAGACCGGCTTGCCAAGACCCGGCGCCTCCTCCTGGATTCCGCCACTGTCGGTCAGCACCACCAAAGACTTCTCCATCAAGAACACAAAACTCAAGTATTCCAAAGGCTCGATAAAGAACATATTTCCCAGATGGCTCAAATCCTGTCCGAAGACCTCATGGATAGGCTTGCGCACATTGGGATTCAAATGCATCGGATACACAAAATCCACCTCCGGGAATCTCTCCGTCAAGGTCTTGATGGCCTGGCACATCCGTATGAAACCATCCCCGAAGTTTTCCCTCCGATGCCCAGTAATCAGCACCAGCCGGCGACCACCGCGTAAACGCTCCACATCATAGCCCGCCGAACGCAACTCGTCCGTCAAAGAAGCATCCAAAGCCGTGTCCTTCTTTATCTTGTCCACCACCCAGTACAATGCATCAATGACCGTGTTCCCCGTAACCGTGATCCTATCCTCGTCCACATTCTCCTTCAGCAAGTTCTGACGGCTCAAAGGCGTAGGTGCAAAGTGATAAGACGCTATACGCCCCGTCATTTGCCGGTTCATCTCCTCCGGCCAAGGGCTGTAGATATTGTGCGTGCGAAGCCCGGCTTCCACATGCCCCACCGGAATCTGCTGATAGAAAGCCGCCAAAGCCGCCGCCGTGGAAGTAGTCGTGTCTCCATGCACCAAGACCACATCCGGCCTCGTCTCCTTCAACACATCGCGCATCCCCAGCAGCACCCTGGATGTCACATCATATAAATCCTGGCCTTGCTTCATGATATTCAAGTCATAATCCGGTTTGATCTCGAATATCTTCAGCACCTGGTCCAGCATCTCGCGGTGCTGCCCCGTCACGCACACCAACGTCTGGAAATCCCGGCTGTTCTTTTGGAACTCCTTTACCAAAGGAGCCATCTTAATCGCCTCCGGCCGCGTGCCGAAGACAAGAAGTATCTTTTTCATAAAATGAAGTATATTAGAAAGAATGCCACACTCCAATAAAACCCAAAGAAGCCCATTGGCGGAATTGCGTCGCCCGGACAGAGTCGACCCTATGCCCGACAGATATAATCGCATCGAGGTTACAGAACATAGTCTGATAGTTTTTCCCGTCAGAAGCAGTTGCCGAGTTTTTCTCGGTAACTGAATCCTTGACAAGTTCACCTGATACGAATATGTTTTTTCAAATGAAGGCCAATATTATCACTGGAACAATCGAATAGTTGAGCCATCGCTTTTTGCGTAGCCAAAATCGTTTCATCCTTATACATCACTTGAATCCCATCCTCTTTGCCTTCAAGTATTCAGGAACCCTCCGTACTGTTTCTTACTTCGAACCGCTTTGCCATTGTACCCAATTTTATTCAACCAATCCCAACTCACATCATAGCGGCATTTCTTTCACCCTAACCTGCGTTGGGCAGTATCTGGCCAACAACTTAGCTATATCCGCCAGCCCAAAGTCCGACGTATAACCCGTCAATATGACTTTTACATAACGCATTTGCTTTCATTTCGTTAGGCCCGCCCAGCCACTGGCAAAATATCAATAGTCTGATAAACAAACACTATCAACAAACCATCAAGAAACCCGTCTTTTTTTCATAAAAAGCAAAGTTCGAGTTTCTACAAAAGAAGTGTTTTTCCTTTGAAAAACATCACAGCACCACCCGCTCCACCTGATTCCAATCCAAACTCGAGGCAGCCGTCTGCAAATCCACAAAATCGAAATCCGTCAACCAACGCCGCAACTTCCTCTCCGCCCGGCCCAAACCATAATACGATTTAAAGCGGCGCAACAAGTTCAACTCCCCAATCATAGGCTGGGCCGGATCCAAATCCCGAGGATGGATGTAACTCATCAAATAATCAGAAGATTCACTTGTCCATTTCCGAATATTCCGGTAAGGGAACAGCCTGAAATAACCACCTCCGGAAAAAATGATATGCTTCCCAAACATCGTCTTGTACGTTATCGGGAACTCCTTGATAGCAAAATCCTTCCCACAAATCAAAGCAGGACCGTGTCCCTTATACGAAGGCATCCCCCCATGAGCATGATGGGCAGGAAACACCGAGCTGTCATATTGGATTCCAAGCTCTGCCAAAATCTCGAATGCCCAAGGTTCCGATTCACGGATGGAAAAACCCGGAGCCCGGAAACAGACAACCTTCCGGCCAGAAAGGTCCTCCAAGCGTTTCAAAGACTCCTCCACGTCGGCTTTGAAAGCCGCAGGCGACTGTTGCCAAACCAATTGATGGTTCATCGTATGCGAACCTATCTGGAACCGTTCCGCTATACGGCGGACCAAAGCCGGATACTGCTTGGCAACCCAACCGATAATGAAGAAAGTAGCCTTGGTATCGGTCGAATCCAAAATATCGAACAAACGCCCCACGTTCCCCTCTATCCGTTTTTCGTAACGACACCACTGTTGCTCGCTCCGAGTGGAATCGTTGTCCAACAAATGGAACCACTCTTCCGTATCGAATGTAAGAATATTCATAAATACCTATATTACATCGAAATCGACCAAATTAAAAGAAATATCCTCTTTTCCTATTTTGGAAAAAACGCCCTTTAAATCCCTAAAAATCAAATTAAAAGGCGAACGACGCACAAAGGAAGGCATATCCACGTAACAACCTTTGGCATAATCCGCCCCCAACCCAATGTACAAAGTTACGGGGCGGAAAGAACGCGCAACATCCCTTTCCCCGTCAAAAGCCCCAATCAAAGCCTTGCAAAACGGATACATAGGCGCTAAAAGCGAACCACCATTCCAATAATAAGATTGAACCGGATTTCCCAAACGCCACGCCAAGCCCGCCTCATCCCATTTTCTGTATACCCGCTTCTCCGACACCGGCCCAAGAATCCCCAAACCAAGCCCCACCTTTACATCCAAAGGCGCAATCTCATAAAACCCCAAATTCCGCAAAAAACCATGGGTGCTATTGGCATTTGCCACCCCGATAACGAACTCATAACCATTCTCTGCTGCAGCAGTGTATGTCATATCCGCCAAAGTCACGAACAGCCGCTTCCCCCTGTGGTCCGGATGCGTTGCCGTATTCAGCGACAAGAGCCCCTTCCTGACACGCCCGTCCACCATCAAACGAATCGGCATCGTCGCATAATGGGCAGCCAAAACTTCCCCATAAAAGGCATTGAATCCGACAACTGTGCCTTCCGGGTTCCTGGCATACTGCCACCGAAGATAATCCAACGAAAATTTGGTTGATTTTGGAAATGCCATTTTCAACAATTCCACCATACCCTGCAAAGACGAATCCGCAACAGATATGGGTTCATACCTATAATCCATCTCAATACTTCCCCAAATATACTTTTATAACAAACGACAAATCAGACCAGAACCTTTTCCTGATGTTTTTATCCTTAATCCGATGCAAGAAACGGTACACACCCTCCAGATTATGATCTATCCACCACCGGGGAGCCCGTTGGAAATTCCCGACATACACGTCAAAACTTCCACCCAATCCCTGATAAACAGCCGGATGCATAGAATACATCTCTTCCATCAACAATTCCTGCTTCGGCGACCCCATGGCAACAAACACGACATCGGGTTTCTTATCCACAACATCCTGAACCAAAATCCGCTTCTCCTTCTCCGAGGGAAAGTATCCATTCCGATAATTCAATATCCGGATTCCTGGAAACTGCGTTTCCAACTTTGCCACCACCTGGTCTATGACAGCCTGTTTTCCTCCCACCAAATAAAAAGTCTTATCCTTATAAAACTTTTCTATTATCTTCAACCACAACTCGCAACCCGGAATCTTCGCCGCATCGGAATACCCCTTCTTCTTCAACGCAATCTGGGCCCCAACCCCATCGACATAACCGATTCCATCTTGCGCAATCCTGCGTATCTCGTCCGTAGCCCGATATATTTTCCCCGCATTGACTGCCAACAAAATCTTCTTCTTGCCTTCCAAAAAATCCAACAACTCTTTTTCCGATGCGAAGGGATAAACCTTTACCCCGTTCAATGAAACTGTCTCCATCTCTCAATCTTCCATTTGGCCAAATTTCTTTGTATGAATCCCTTCCCGGATTACTCGTGCCGGATTTCCCACCACGATAGAATTCGAAGGAACATCCTTCGTCACCACGGCACCGCTTCCCACCACCACTTCATCTCCTATCCGCACACCACACATAATGATTGCATTGGCACCAATAAAACAGCGCTTACCGATGTACGTGTCCCTATGCAGCCCCCGGGAAAAATCATGGGAAAAGATGATGGCACCAGAAGCCACATAAGATTCATCCCCGATATGAACACCTTTAGGGTTCGTCTTATCCAATTTTGCCCCATAAGATATTCGTGCCGAACGGCTAATACGCATACCGTATAAAGACACCAACACCCAATGGCGAAACGCTATCACCACCAATCTCACCATATTCCTAATCCATCTCATCTCCACGCAATGCTTTAAACAAAATGTAATAACTTAGTCCATAGAGCATCCAAGCATTCGGCCAACGCATATAACAAATCTTATTGACCCGGCCACGCTTCTTTTGGAAATAAAAATAACCTTGTGGCGACAACATGTTGGATATCGCCCAACTTATCATCTTGTCCACCAAAGGCATATTTTCTTCCAAATGCCCTGTCTTATACAACGTGGGAATAGCTTGCGCCATACAATGTAAATCTATCAAATCCGTCCCATCCGAGGTGTCGTAATATTTGGCGATACCGCTTTCCTTGACAAAGAAATGGTCAATCCAATAACCATATCCACGATCAAGATTATCCGCAAAGCTCGTATCGCCACAATATTTTTGATATAAAGCGATGCATTCCAGCTTAAATCCCGTATGAAAATTATCCCGCCATGCATCACCCACCTGGTCACTATGCGGAATAGCCCCATTGGCATGCTGCGTATTGCAAACAGCCTGCACTGAAGCCCTTGCAGCGGTTTTCAAGCTCTCATCCTTCACATACTGATATATCAAAGCAAGCGTTTTTGAACCAAGCAAAGTCGCATTGTACACAGCCCTCTCATCCAAAGGAGAATAAGAAAACATGAACCCTTCCGGTTTCTGGATCCGATTCAAATCCTGCAAAATAAACTTGGCCGATGACAACGCGACCGAAAGATACGCCTCTTCTCCCGTAAGCTCATAAGCATCAAGCAAGGCCTCCACGACAAATGCAGTGGCAACAACCGTCGGCGTTCCCTTGGGAAGGAAAAAAGCCCGAGATTGCCAATCAAAATCATAGCCCCAACAAGCCCCACTGTACCCCTTCGACTGCAAGACAAGCAACAAATCGGCCAATTCCCGCACTTGTCCTAACAAATTTTCCGGGCTGCCCAAAGAAACCTCAAGCTTCGGATTGCCCTTGACAGCCTTGTAAAGATTACAATAGGCCTGCAAAAACAATCCTATTCCTTTGGCATTGTACTTTTTGGGAACGAGCGCGATAGGCCTGAAATTGACAGGGCATCGTTTGAATCCCTGAATCACGACCAAACGACACAAAGCCGACTTTTTCAAAAAAGGGATAGCTTGGAACACCTTCGAATTCAAACCATCATAGGGATCCCACCCCTTAAACTGCTGGGACTCACAGTAAAAACGAAGGTTCTTCACAGATTCAAGACAAGACCTTTCTATTTTCTCCATTACGCACATCTTTCAAAAAAGGCATCACCCCTTCTTTATATTTAGGATTTGCTTCTATTTGATAATCCAAACGGTCCCGCCATCCAACTATTCTAGCTGGACATCCGGCAACAATCGCACCCTTCGGCACGCTCTTATCCACAAATGAGTTTCCTGCTATAATGACACCGTCTTCTATAATGACAGGCCCTGCAATTATCACATTAGGACCACACCAAACATTATTACCTAACTTTGGAACCTCCTTGTATGGGAATTTTCTGACGGTAGAAAATCGCAACCCCAAAACACAGTTATCTCCAATAACTGTCCCTGGAATCAAAACGGTTGCAATACCATTACATACAAAATAAGTTCCTCGACCAATAGATGTATCTCCTGTCACCTTGCTATTATACAAGATAAAAATAAAAAACTGCACAATTTTAGGTAAAAGAGGTACACGATGCAGATAACACCACCTCATCACCCTGTAAAATCTAATAGCATTCATATTAATTGAACAAAGAGGATTAAACTCCAACTACTTCCTTAAAAATCGACTCCATTGACTTCGCCACCTCTGAAGCCAAAAAATGTGAAGTTGCATATCCATGATTAAACATCGACACATTTTTCGCCAAAACACTATCCTTCAGATATTTTTCAACAGCCAAAGCAAAGTCATTTGCATCAAAACTATCAATCATCTCTCCCATTTGCCCATTCACAAAAAAATCCACCAGACCACCTACCGGCCTAGTTATCACAGGCAAGCCAAAAGCCATGGCCTCCAAAACCGACGTTGGCATTCCTTCTCGGTGGGTCGGGAAAAGATATAGGTCTGCGTTCTTATACTCATCAACAAGTCTCTCTCCGTCCAATTTTCCCGTAAATACAACACCATCTATCTTTTCTTCCTCCACCAGTGCTTTCGCATCAGACAAAGCAGATCCATCCCCTACTACTCTCATAGAAATATCCGGATACCTGTTTTTAAGACGTTTAAATGCATCCATTGCAATGAATATACCTTTCTGCTCTGTAATCCGGGAAAGAAACAAGATATTTTTGACACAACCATCTCGACTGCTGATATCAAAAGTAGTCAGCAACCTATCATCCACTTTCGTTGTCTGAAGATAAATGGGTGTCCTCACTCCGATTTCCAACAATTTTCTTTTGAATTCAGAGGCCAAGACAATCACGGCTGATGCCGTATTCAAAGATGCCGCCAAATTTGCCGCAGAGGCAGGCATCTCCAGAAACGATTCATCGAATCCATGGATAAATACAACCGTTTTTCTATGCAAACTCGTAGCTATCCTCAAAAAAAGCATGTCTCTTCGGATTGCATTCTTGCCCAAAGACGGATTCAGCAACACGACATCCGGTCTAAACAAAAAAATTTTGTTCAAAAACTTCACAATATCTCCAATTATCCTATACTTCCCACTTCCCAACTTTGACTTCTTTTTCCCAACATGGAGATATTCAACATCTTCATTCCAGTAGCCAGACAAACCACGATAATGGGATGCCACACCGCCATAAAAATGGAAATAGGGTACATTGATTAATATTCTCATATTTTTCTTTTCAAACTACACAAACAAATAATTCATATATACAAATACATTCCACAATAAGTGGAACAAATGTAAACGATGAATTATTTCAAATCTAAGTTATGCACACCTTACTATCCTATTTTACAATTTATATTAGGAGTGTTTCTGTGCTTTCAACAAGCATGCATAAATATCCATATAGGACGCGACAATGGATGCCACTCCGAAACGCTTTCTTCCCGCCTCTATCCATTCTTGCCTATTAAACATTGACAATCTGATATTTGACAGCAAACTCAAATTTGAAGTCTCATCCACAATTATGCCAGCACCTGTCTGCGTGATATGTTTTGTAGCAATATCGACAGTTCCATTATGAATCACAAAAAGCCCCATCAAAGCGAACTCACTATATTTCGAAGGTGATGCAGAGAAATTAATGAAATCTCTATCTCTCCACAAAACTGCCACATCCGATGCAGACAAAAACTTAGGCATCTCAGAGAATGGAACAATTCGAGAAATACAACCTTCAAGCGAAATCTCATGAGCAGACAAATTAAAAACAAAAAATCCCAGATTAACCAAATGCGAAATTAAATCCGCATCTTTTTGCCAAGATGCACCTCCTGCACTAGAACATATAGCAACAATCCTATCCTCCGGAATCCCATAACGCTGCCTGATTTCCAACCTATCTCTATCTGAATAAGCAAAACAATCTCCTGCTATATTAGGATTCACATAAAAAGAGCTGTTACAATCACCATATCTCTTTTCAAAGTATTCACTAATCGCATACGAAACAGAAGAAAAGGAAACAGAAACTTTTTCATTATTCTGAAACAAATAGCCATATATAGATTCATAATACTTAGCCTGAATCGAATACAAAATCCGTCTCAAAACCTTACTTCGTTTTTTCTTATAGCGCAACTCCTCTAATATAACGGCCCTAATGTCCACCAATATTGGCACAGGAGTGCTGAACTTCACTAAAACCTTTTTAACAAGACACCCCAAAGCTTCACTACGCACATGGAAAACAGTATCAGATGTAAGCCGTATTGACGATATAGCCGTGCGAAGTGAGAACAAACTAGCGTATTCAAAAAAAGAATAACAAGGATAAATCCTAAAAAAAACAACTTTAGAAAAAGAAAAATAAGGTTTAATTTTTGCCAAAAGAACTGATTTTTCCTTCTCATTCTTATATCCCTGCAAAAGAAGTATATCAACCCCGCATGAATCCAAAAATTTAAGTAACTCTAAAACTTGTGACTCATACACAGAAACATCTCCTGGTGCAGCATACACTATTTTCATATCAAATTCAATTATAAAAGTCCCATTACAACTCCCATATTGATGAAGGATAGCATAAACCTCATCAAACCTCCATCTATATGCGTCCTCCCTCCCGAAAATCTCCCCACATCCCACTCATGTGCCGTACTGATGAAAAAACAGACATCCAATGTCCCCATGCAAAATTTTCAAACAGACGCAAGCTATTACCACCATAAGCCTCCTTTATCACCTTCCCTCACATATCCACGTCCACACTTTCATTCTTCAGCCTCCACAACAACATTAGAATAATAAGAATAAACCAAAACACTCATCAAAAACACAATACTTTCTGTCAAATCTCCACTAATCATAGAACGCATTAAAAAAGCCAACAGAACAATGGAGAACAAAGAACCATTTGCAACGCTCCTCCTTAATGGATTTTTAAGAAAGAAAATCCTACCAAAAACCAAACACAAGACGAAAAACGTACCCAAAAAACCAAACTCACATAATAACTCAAGAACAATATTATGCGGATAAGCCCGTGTTCCATCCGAACTAAAGCCTCCCAATCCCGCTCCCAATAAAGGAGACTCTCGGACCAAAGGCCAAACACCATTATAATCTCTATTAAGCAGAGAACCTAATGTGTTAGGCGAAGAAGACCAAAAAACAACATCAAAAGTAGACAAAAGAAAAAATGACATAACCATCAAAAGTCCCCCAACAACAAACCACGAAAAAGAAGTTTTCCTCTCTAGCAAAACTCGAAAAACGACCAAAATCAATGAACCCAGAATGGCTTGCCGCGCCTGTGAAATAGCAACAACAACAAACAACAACAACAAATACAAAATATTTTTTTTAGAAAAGACATTTTGCAACGATGGTTGGCTCAACAGAAATGCCAATGCCAACATAGCATTAACACCAACAGAATGATAGTTCACAGGCAATTCATCACCGGAGTGAACAAGTGCCACATATGAATCTCGATAAAAAGTAAAATCAAAGAAACCCTTCGGTCTCGAAAAACCAAAAAAGTCAAAAGAAAGAGCCATATACAAAAACGAGACTGATAGTAAAATAGCCGAAATCTTCCGAACGTCAACATCCCGATCAGAAACAAAGACATACCAAGCAAAAAAAGCCACTCCACCCCTAATGAAAATACCCACAATTTTAGAGAAACTATAAGGATGCAATGGGCCAAGAAAGAAGAACACAACAAATAAAAATAATAAAAGCGTAATACGCAACAACAAGGCAGAAGAAAATCTCCCCTTACTCAAAAATGGATATAAAAAATACAAACCGATAAGTAGACAGAATGCAAAAGCAGGAATTGGCATTGGAATAAGCGTAAACATTGCACCGAATACAGGAGGAGCAAACAGCAACAGGGAAATCCCCATAGAAATCTTGTCCATCTTACCTAGTGCAATAAAGAAGGAACAAACAGCAAAAGCCGTCATCACTCCTTGCGGCAATGGAATATAAATGAACATCAACAAAAGAAGGAACAAAAAACTCATACCTCTCTTATCACATTAATGACTCATGCAGACTTCAAGGATAACTCTGGAAACGAAATGACCAATGCGCAGTCTACCCACCAAAAGGCAAGTTCCCCTTTCTCGTCGCACATTCATCGTCCAACACAATTACCATCCAAAATAGTAGGAAGAACAAAGCGTCTATGTCTAAAAACAATATAAAAAGCTTTCTTCAAAAAGAAATGCAAATCGTAAGACAATGAAGAGGATTTCAAACGCCCACAAGGCCAAAGTGACAAATCATTGTATTGAGTATACTTATATCTGTACGGATTCAAGCAATTGCGATGCCATGGTTTAACCTTATTTGTAAAATGGATTACAACCGGATTACGCACTGCTAAATGCAACTCATCCCAATATTTTCTTGATATCATTGGATTTTTCAAGAAAAAAGAATACTGCACATTATACCTAAGAGGTAGATACAATACCATATCATGAAGAACTGCATTTAATGCATCTTGGTCGTGAAACCTAATAACAGACTTGTTATCAACAATATACTTTAAAATCCGATTGGTCAAATCCAACTCCCGCCACATATTAAGATTCAGCAACAACAAACCAGAATTGAAATAGGGCTTTGAGGATGGGTAATTCAATCGATTATAATGCCTAATATCATCCACTGACTGGTCTACAACAGCACCAAGTGCATAACCACTCAAATCCACTTCAAATAGTTCTTGCAAACTTCCATCAACAACCATATCGGAATCCATATACAAACATTTTGAAACTGTATTAGGCAACAAAAGAGGTATCAACAACCTATTATAGGCTGATAAGTTAATGTGATCCGAAACAGGAAATGAATCAAATTTCAGAGAAGAGATTTTATAGACAAAAAAATGATTTCCATATTTATTTGCTATTTCTCTTAACTTCTTTTCCCTTTTCGAACTCAATTCCATCGTAAGTACATGGAAACGTATTGGAAGCCCGTGATGATTTTCACAAATAGAAGTCATCAAAACGCCACAATACTGAGCATAATTGTCATCTATTCCAAAAACGATGTCTAACATTTTTTAAATATTTAAGTTCTGAAACGCGCAATAACCTACACAAAAATAAATAAACACCACCACCCAAAACCACACCAAAAAATATCTGCAAAAAATCCGAAAGAGAGAAAAGAGTCGGAACTTTTGCACCCAACATCGCACCCAAAGAGGCAGCAAAAATAGGCAATACGTTATAACCCAATTTATGTACTAGTTCCGGATATAACCGCACGACAAAAAATAACACAATTAAAACATCCACAACAGAGTAAAGCAACATACCCCAACACATCCACTTTATCCCAAATGGAACTGTCGAAAAGAGGATAATCAATGACAAAGCTTTCTTAATCACCTCAGATTTCAAAGACAAATCAGACCTCCCTGCGACATTCAATATTTGCCAATAGTATTTTTGCAAAGGTTCAAACATATATGCAAAGCAGAGTATCTGGAACAAAGGTATCACGTCTGCCCATTTTTCGGACAACAACAATAGAACTATCGGCCTAGAAAGAGTAGCCATTAAACACATAATAGGGAAAACCAAAAACACAGCAAGACGAAGATAACGAAAAAATGTCTTTTCTAAATCCAAAGAGGTTGTTTGCGAACACAAAACCGGATAGGAAACCCTATCCAAAGAGGATACAAACTGCTGAGGAATGATTTTCGCTAAATTATTTGCCTTCGCATACAATCCGACCGAAGATGCTGAATACAACTTACCAATAATCAATGTATAAAGATTATTATACAATGTATGCAGTAGCCCACCCAAGAGTAACTTTGAACCAAAACCGAACAATTTCTTAAACGAAGCCCATGAATATAGCCTAATATTGGGTTTCCATGGCATTACAATCCACAGCCCGACTGTAGTCGTTAAATTCATCGCCATAGTCTGAAAGATAAGGGCATACGGACCAAAGCCAAACCTTGCCAATACTATTCCCAAGACACCACTTAAAACAACTCCCAAAATAGTTATCCGTGCCAATATGTCAAACCTGAGTTCTATCTGTAGCTTAGTTCTCTGAACTATAGCAAAACCCTGAATTATAACATTCAAAGCAGACAAACGGGTAACATACACCAACTCAGCTTGGTTATAAAAAGACGCAATCCCTCCCGCAAGAATATAAAATAATACATACAGTACCAACGAAACAAAGAAATTAAAATAGAAAACGGTAACAAAATCATTCTCCGTTCTATCTTTTCTCTGAATCAAAGCATTTGAAAAGCCACTATCAACCAAAGTTTGTGCAACCATGATAAAAATTGATACCATGGCAACAAGCCCGTAATCAGAAGGGGATAACAAACGAGCGACCACAATGCTCACCACCAATGATATCGCCTGCGATGAAAACCTCTCAATGGTTCCCCAAATCACAGCAGACTTTTGACTACCTTTGGCAGACATTCTTAGTTATGTTAACAAGTTTGACAGCTAAAGAAAAACATCCATAACTAACGAGCAGTAGTTGCTTCCATAGTCCATACCATACATGCCTGTTCAGATTAGAAAAAGCGTATCTGAACATCGATTCAATACTAAACCTTTCATGAACATTAAAATATGACCGCTCTTTTTCATATTTGATTCTTCGACGAATTACCGTATCAAACAAACGTTTCTCCATCAAGTATGCAATCTCCGAAGAATAATTATCTCGCACTAAATCTCGGTAGGAGACCTCTGTAACCAGTTTATCATATGATTTCACCGAGACCCGATGCGTCACACTCACCGGATTACGAAAATAATAATAACTAGCACGTTCAAAAGCGACATGGTCAGCCAATAGCAAGATTTTCAAAAAATCCACCTCATCCTGATAGACATATTTCAAAGTCATATCCGAAGACGCTATCATCTTTTCATATAGAGAACGCTTACATAACATACCATTGCAAGCAATCCAAGAACCTGTCCCATGGGAAAAAGTCAACATAGCAGCATCCTTTCCGGAGAGCACAGTTGAAAAATCAAAAGAAGAAGGTGGGACTGTCTGATAAACATTCTTTTCTGAATCCACATATTCCATCAATGGAGTCACAATGTCAGCTTGAGTCTCCTCTGCCCTATGCAACAATCTTTCCAGATAATCACATTCCAATACATCATCTGCATCAACATTGCAAACCCATTCCGAATTCGTAAGACCAAGTGCTGTCAAACGTGGAATTCTTGCCGAACCAGTATTATCGATTGTCAAACACTTGATATTTGCAAATCTGTTCACATATTCCTGTATTATTTCCCTTGTATCATCCGTGGATCCATCATCTACTATGCACAAAGTCCACCCTACATAAGACTGTCTAAGGATAGATTCAATTGTCAAAGAAATTGAAGATGCCACATTATAAGCAGGCATGATAATTGAAACTGCTGGCTTAGCTCCCATGAGTAAAAATTTCCTCCCATTTATTAGCAATCACATCTACGTCAAATTTCCGACTTGACACTATAGCATTTGAAGACATCTTCCTCAACAACACAGCATCGTTCATCAAACAAGCTACTTTTTCAGCCATAATGTCCGGATTAAAACCTGTCTCCATCGGAACCATCACTCCGTCAAAACCATCCGTAATCATATCATTTAATGCAAGAAAACTTTTTCCCACAACAGGAACGACACCAAAACTCATAGACTCAACAACCGTCATAGGAAAACCTTCATAATCGGAAGTCATTAGCGAAATCGAGGCTCGACGATAGTAAGGTTCTGGATTCTTAAATCCTTCAAAGAAAACATTCTTTAACCCCATATCGGAAGCTTTCTTTTCCATCAAACATCTATCAGTCCCATCTCCGACTATATAGAGGCTCCAGTCTGAGAATTTTGGATACAACAATGACCACACGTCTAAAATCCTGTCAATGCGCTTTTGACGACAATCAATCCTGCCAACGTAAATAATTTCCTTAGTCCATTCAGTCTTTTTCCAATCAACAGGAAGAGAAACTGTTTTCGGATTAGGGAAATAACGTATCTTTTTCGGCTTTGTAAGCAATGTATATCTCTCAAAGTCTTCTAAAAACCATGCAGACAACAAACCGTAAATATCAGTCCTCGCATACACATAACGCATTTGATAAATAGATTTACACTTTCTAATCGCTTTTTTTAAATTCAAGAAATCTTTCAAATGCAACCCTCCAGACTCTAAACCTGGCTTATTATGATACACTGAGATAATCTTTACCTTCGGCAGGTTACGCTTCGCTTCCAACAATAGTTTCATCGGAACACGCAAATGTCCGCTTTGATTTATAACCACATCTATGTCATACTTTATCAGAACGTCCTGCAAAGTTAAGGAAGATGTTCCTCCTAATATAACATCGACAGAAGGGGACAAAACAGGTAATATAGCCTTGCGATCTACAGCATGTTTATCTAGGCAATAAATCACACATACATGTTTTTTTTCAAACATATTTGCCAATGTATGTGTCACGGTTTCCACACCACCTATCTTGTAATACTTAAGCAAAAACAAAATATTCATAAAACGTTGACAAAATCAAGTTCAATTCATCAAAACAAAACAATAATTAGCAGCAAAACAAACAACAAGTAAACATCGAAGCACGATAAGAAATTTATCAACCATCCTTCCGAAAAACACACAATATCAGCAAACCGCCTCTATCTTCCACGACCCAAGCGTGTGTTTTTCCCGGTCGAAACCTATCCCCACTTTCACCACCGGAAGCCCGCACAGGGCGAAGCGCTCCGGATAATCCTTGAGGTCGATTTGCCCCATAGCCGCATCGGCATCCTTGTCCAATTTCAACTCCATTACATACAGCTTGGTTGCCGTCCGCAACACCAAATCCACTCGACCTCGCGGAGTCCGCACCTCCACGTCCACAAAAGCCCCCAACAGATTAAAGATGATGTACAAAACTTGCTGGTAATGCCCCTCGTAATCCGTGTTGTCGCAATAAGGTACCGAAGACAAAAAGCTTTGGAGCAGCCGCAAAGCCGCTTCCATATCGTCACGCCTTATTGCCTCCGACATCTTGGCAACCATCGTATTACCACCCATGGAAGCCCCCGCCACATACACCGGCAATAGGCTCCGCATCAACCCAATACGTACTTCCCGGTTGGGTATCCCCAAAGTATAAAGCTCCGAACTGGCCTCATACCCCTTGATGGTCACATACCCGCTCTGGTAAAGCAACGGCACAAGGCTTGTCATCCGTTCGGCAGGCATGTCAAACTCCTCCTGCATGACATCCACCGAAGTCCCCAATTCCACAGGAGACACCTGGAATTTCCGCATCATCTCCAGCAAATAGGTTGGAGTTCCACTTCCAAACCAATACGCCTCGATACGCCCGCTAAAAAATGATTTAAACAGACTATACGGATTGTATACATCGGGCGAAGGCCAACAGAAATGATACCCATCGTAATTGGATTTCAAAAGCCCCAAAACTTCTTCCCGCGTACGCTGCATCTTAACGGCTAAGCGTTCCACATCCGGCCTCAAAGAACTTTCAATTTCTTCTTGCGTAATGCCGCAAAGAGCCGCATACTCCGAATCCATGCTGATATCCATAATGTTATTCAGCTCACTGAATATGCTCAAGGCAGAAAATTTGGTGATTCCCGTCAGGAACACGAAACGCAAATAAGGTTCACAGGCTTTGAGCGGGCTATAGAAGTTCCGCATTACGTTACGCAAGACCGGTAAATCCCGTTCTTCGTGCAATACGTCCAAAAGGGGGGCATCGTATTCGTCAATCAAGACCACCGCCTGTTTTCCAGTCCGTTCAAAAGCCCGTCGGATAAGTCCAAACAAACGCTCATTGGGCCTCTGCTCGTTCTCATTCCGTCCATACAAGGTTTCATACGCTTCCAATTGCAGGCCTACGATATTTTCCAGTCCCTCTTTGTCCGCATGCTTTGCCATGCTCATATCGAAGTGCAGAACCGGATAAGCCGTCCATTCCGTTTCCAGCTTCTCGATGGCCAAGCCTGAAAAAAGCTCCCTCTGCCCCGAAAAATAAGCCTGTAAGGTGGACACCAACAAAGACTTCCCGAAACGGCGGGGCCGTCCTAAAAAAAGATACTTGGCATCGGCATGGGCAAGACGGAAAACAAGCTCCGTCTTGTCCACATACACATACCCTTTGGTCCTGATCTCGGAAAAGGTCTGTATCCCTATCGGGTAACGTCTCCTCGGCATGTTTTGGGAAGTCTGCAAATCCATGACGTTATTGTGTTTACCCGCAAAGATAAACTACTTCCTGTAGATCCCGCAAAAGTCCAAGATTACCTTGTCCTCGGTCCAGGGCAGGGTCTTGAACGGGTCGTGGGC
Organism: uncultured Bacteroidales bacterium; assembly: GCA_944320465.1. Classification (GTDB taxonomy): domain Bacteria; phylum Bacteroidota; class Bacteroidia; order Bacteroidales; family P3; genus Pullibacteroides. Next base: position 128,834 of record CALUHO010000002.1, read on the forward strand.
CACCAACATCACCACGATATCGGCCTTTTCGTAAGCTTCCTTGTAATCGGTCAGTTTGAACACATTATGCGAAGCCACATTGGGTTCCACCACCAAGATGTCTGCATTGTTGCAGGATTGCATCACCTTGGTCACGATATACTTGGCAGGAGATTCCCGCAAATCGTCGATATTGGGTTTGAACGCCAAGCCCATCATGGCCACACAAGGCTTGCGATGGTGTTCCAATTCGAACTTCAACATGGCGTTCTGCACCTTTTCGGCGCACCAGAACGACTTATAGTTATTGATTTCCCTCGACTTGGCTATCAACTGCGATTCCACCGGGAACTCGGCGGTCAGGAAATAGGGGTCCACCGCGATGCAATGCCCCCCTACGCCGCACCCCGGTTGCAGGATATTGACACGCGGGTGTTTGTTCGCCAAATTGATTAATTCCCACACATTGATACCCGCCTTGTCGCAAATCAAAGACAACTCGTTGGCAAAGGCAATCTGCACGTCGCGTGAAGAATTTTCGGTCAACTTGCACATCTCGGCTGTCTTGCAATTGGTCCGGTGCAAAGTGCCTTGCACGAACTGGCTGTAGAACCCGATCGCCTTGTCCGTCGATTCGGGATTCATGCCCCCGATGACCCGATCGTTATGCACCAATTCGTAAATCACATTGCCAGGCAATACCCGCTCAGGACAATACGCAATGTAAATTTTCCCTTCCAATTCGGGTCTTTCGGCAAAAATCAAAGCCGCCATCTTGTCGGTCGTCCCTACCGGGGAAGTGGATTCAATCACATACAAATCCCCTTCCTTCAAAAACGGGATTACCGCCCGGGTGGCAGCCTCCACATACGAGATATCCGGTTCATGGTTCCCCTTGAAAGGGGTGGGGACCACCATGAAATAAGCATCGCTCGTCTCGGGTTTCCCTTGGGCCCGCAAGGCTCCGGATTTGACCACTTCCTGCAACATGGACTCCAATCCCGGCTCCACGATATGCAAATGTCCTTGGTTGGTCTTTTCCACTACGGAGGGGTTCACATCCACTCCTACTACTTCCACGCCGTGTTTGGCGGCGATAATGGCGGTGGGCAATCCAATGTAGCCCAAGCCCATGAAACATGCTTTCATATCAATATGTTTTTTACTTTATCCATTTTTTCAGACGATCCTCTACATTACGCAAGGTTTCCACTTTCTTTATCAGCGCATTGATAGTATTCATTGGCCATCATCGGGTAATCGCGCGATACAGAATTGCGCAGTTCCCTGATATAACTCCAATCCTCTGCACGTCCTATTATCCGGTGCCTTTCCATCTTGTCAAAGATATCCCGCATCGGGACATCTTTGACATGATTCTCGGACCGAAAATCTCTTGGCCGCCTGGATGATAATTTTATTTCTGTAGCGTTAAGCCTCATTAAATCGCGATTTCAGATCCTATCGTCCCAATCTCAGGCATCATCCCTAATCAAGCACTCCCGCTTGTTCCTGCAAATATATACGATTTTTCCGCACCCATCCCTCTCTATAAAAAGCGTAAACCGCCCTGCCTGGTGGCAAAGCGGCTTACAAAGCGCAGATCATCAATTATTTTAACTAACCCCTATTCCAAGATTACGGCACGGTTCAGTTCCGGCAAGGAATACCGGTTGTTCTCGGCTCCGATAGCCTTGATAATAAGACGGTCGGCCGGGATATGGTAACGAGTCTGCATCAGATTGTAGACATACTGTACACGTTGCTCGCTCAACTGCTGGTTGCGGGCAGGATAGCCAGTTTCCGCATCTGCGCAACCGGTAATGGTGAATACCTTGTCCTTGTCGAGCGCAATCACATTACGGATATAGAAATCCAAATGGAACAGCTCCCGCGTACTCAAGGTGGTCTGGCCTATTTCAAAGAACACGGCGCCTTCGGAAACCGTGCCGGCAAAGACAGTGTCAGGACGGGCAAGCAAGGAATCAAGCACGGCTTTGGAAAGCACGGTATCGCTCTGGCAAACCGCTGCCGGCTTTGCAGCCGATACCGTATCCTGCACCTCTTCCGTACCGGACAAGGTATCCTCCACAGCCAGCTCTTCCACCGGTGCCACCAGTTCCACTGCCGGCATTTCAGACAGGCTGCGAACCCGTTCAAACCCGGTCTTGCCCAGATTAACCGAAACACCCAAGGTGACAGAAGTCAAACCCAGCACGCCACCTTGCGTGGCCTTAGTGATGGATTCCTTGGTAACCAACTGGGTCAAGGTCAAGTTCAAATCCACCCGTTTGCTCAGACGGATATTGTTGATCAAACCGGCGCCCACGGCAAACTCGTTGTCATGCGCCTTTGGTCCGTCCAAAGAGTAGGAATACAGCCATCCGGCAGTCAGATAAGGTACAAAATCCCACAGACGGTCTTCTTTGTAGCCGCCAATCGTGTTGGAGATATTCCACAAAGCATCCCCGTGCAAATAAGAGATGCCGAATTTCTCAGGATAAGGCATCGATTCGGTAGCCGGTGCATACGGGGTTTCCACCGTAGCATACCCGCGCGCGCTCAAACCGGTATAGCCAATGCGCAAGCCCACATCCGGCGTGAACCATTTGCCTACGTAGATATTCAAGGCCGGGGAGATACGTCCGCCTGCCGAACCTCCTGCATTGCGGCTGTTCTCCAGGACCAGGAAGTGGACACCGCCATCCGCCCCTACAAAGAAGTTGTCGAAGAACCTGTTGGTCTTGTACGGGCCGCGGATCACTTTGCCGGTGGAATCCCGGTTAGTGGTATTCCAAATCATATCAGGCTCAATGACCCGTTCAAAATCGGTTCCGCCCAGATTGACCGAAACGCCCACCGTCACAGAACTCATTCCGGCCACACCTCCTCCATGGGGCAGGATGGAATTGGGCATGAAATACTGCCGGCCTTCGAGCGTCAAATCCACACGGTCGCTAAGCCGCAAGACATTGAGCAAACCAAAGCCTAATCCCAATTCGTTATTGCCAGCACCGTCACGCCCCGGCAAGGGGAAAGAATGAATCCATCCCGCACCCAAGTAAGGCACAAAATCCCAAAAACGTTCTTTCTTGTACCCTCCTATCGTATTGGAGATGTTCCACAGAATATCCCCATGCAGATTGGAGTAGCCAAGGTGGACACCATCCCGGATTGTCAGGCCTGCATAGCCGATACGCGCCCCTACGGTCGGAGAGAACCATTTACCCACATTTACGTCCAAGGCAGGGGATATCCGGCTCTTCCAGGCATGGATGATTCCGTTCTCGTTTTCCAACAATTGTAATCCGCCGCCCACAGATACAAAGAAGTTGTCGAAAAAGCGATTGGTCTTATACGGCCCCCGGATGATGTTCCCGTTCTCGTCGCGATTGGAACCAAGTTCTATATTCTCCGTCCAAACGCTGTGGCGATCACGATTAATCGGATGCCAGGAAAGGAACTCCGGCGAGGCGATATTGAAATCCAAGCCCACCGTTACCGACGACATGCCGGCAACGCCTCCCATTCCGGGATTGACGGCATCTTCCTTGAAAAGCAACTGCCGGAATTCAAGAGTGAAATCCATCCAGTCGGTCAGATAGATTTTGTTCAGCAAACCGGCACCGGCAGCAAATTCGTTGTTAGACAAGCCTGCTCCATCGCGCGAATTGGTACGCAGCAAGCCTGCCGTGAGGTAAGGCACGAACTCCCAGCGGCGATCGGCCCGGTATCCGCCCAACAAGTTGGAGATGTTCCAAAGCACATCCCCATGCAAATAGGTGAATCCCATCCGTTTCCGCCATACCCCATCCGAATACTGTTCATAAGCATAGCCTGAAGGATTGTTAGTCCAGCCCCGAGCCGTAAGTCCCGAATACCCCACCCTTAAACCGATGGAAGGGGTGAGCCATTTGCCCACATACAGATTAAAGGCCGGGGAAATCTGCCCTCCAAGGCCTCCATAGTTGTCTCCGGCACTCAACAGACCGTTGATACCGCCAGACACGCCCACAAAAAAGTCTCCGGAAAAGACAGGTCCGTAAGGCAAGGCTGTCAACGGCCTTTCTTTCGGGGAAGCCTCTTTTTTCCGCGCTTGCGCAGCATTCTCCCCTTGGGCCGGCGTGACCAATCCACCCAGAATCAAGGGAAGAGCCAGCATAGCTCCAAACCATTGTCTACTTGCTTTCATAAGTCTGAAATTTTATTTATTCCATTTTCAATAAGTTGATTTTTGTTATTCCGCACCAAGGCAGCCACTTCGGCAGCCATCTTGCGCGACAGTTCGGTGACCGACAGCCTGTGCCAATACGAACGGGAATGGATATCGCAGCCTACATGCTGATAGTATCCCTCTTTGAGCAGAAGCCCGGCCCTCTGGCAAACCGCCTTGCCATAATATCCTGCCAGCGAAGGCAGGTTCAATTGCAAAGCAATATTGTTTTTCTTAAGCTTGTCATATTCCTCCTTACCCATATACAGGTACCGTTCCGGATGAGCCAGCACGGGGGAATACCCTGCTTCCTTTATTTGATCCAACAAAGACCAGAAATTGTAAGGTGCCCCGGCAAACGAGGTCTCTACCAAAACCCGTCGCTGCCCCAACGTCAACAGATCCCTTTTCTCCAGACGTTCGGAGAAACCGGCATCCAACATATATTCGGCTGCCAGGCGCAACGCCATCCTACCCCTGTAACGTTCCTTCAGTAGACCGAAACGCTCCTCCAAGGCTGCCGTGGTGTTCGGCATGTCTTCAGCCACATGGGGCGTGAGCCAAAGGCAAGCCACTCCCGCTTCTTCCAGTTCCGCCAAAAGTTCCAACGACTGTTCCATCTGTTGCAATCCGTCATCCACGCCCGGCAGCAAATGGGAATGGCAGTCGTAAAAGCCGCGGAAAAAACCGTTCTTCCCCAAGCTGATCCTGCGTTGCCTAATCCACCACATCCTTATTTCCCTTTCCGTAAGCGTATCCATAACCGTAACCGTACCCATAACCTCTCCCATAACGGTGATACCGATGATTCTCGCTCACCACGCCATTCAGAACCAAGGCCATCTTGGGATACTTCTGCTCGGCATAAATCCGTTTGATTTCCGGCAACAGGCTCTTATCGAACAGGCCGGCTCTTACCACGAACAAGGTGCGGTCGGCCACTTGCGCTATCAGCGAAGCATCGGCGACAACGCCGGTTGGAGGGCAGTCTATCAATACGTAGTCGTAATGTCCACGCAAGGCATCCAACAATATGGACAAGCCCTCGCCGGCCAACAGTTCCGCCGGATTGGGCGGAAGGGAACCGACAGGAACCAAGTCCAGATTGTCATACATCTTGCAAACAATACGGTTGGCATCCATCGCCGGATTGTTCAGGTAATCGGCCACGCCTTCCGTGTACTTCACGCCCGAAACTTCGCTCAAAGAAGCCTTGCGCAGATCCAGATCAATCAACAATGTCTTCTTTCCTTTGATTGCCAATGCCATCCCCAAGTTCAAGGTAGTGAAGGTCTTTCCGCTGTCCGGGAAAAGCGATATTACCATGATAGCCTCCGAAGCGCTTCCTTTCCCTACCATGAACTCCAGATTGGTACGCAAGATACGGAAAGCCTCATTGATTACATCCCGGCTTTTCGCTTTCACCACCAAAGGCGCGGCCAACCGGGTCCTGCGGGCGGCCGGCAGGAACTTCCTCTTCTTAGACACCAAAGGAATTTCTCCCACCAAAGAGATATCCATGTTTTCCAAATCCTTGCGTCCTCTCACTGTGGTATTGAGCGTTTCTATCAAAAAAATAGCTACCGCCGGCAAAGCCACGCCCAGCACCACGGCCAGCAACAATATCATCATCTTGTTAGGGCTACCGGGAACTTTGGGTCCCTCCGGCGGTGTGATTACCCGAGTATTATAGGCGGTAAAAGCCTGTGACAGCTCGTTTTCCTCCCTTTTCTGCAAAAGGTACAGATACAAGGCTTCCTTCACCTTCTGCTGTCGTTCGAACGACAGCAGGTGCTTGGCCTGTACTGGGCTGGCCGCTATCTGGGTGTTGGACTGCGCTTGGTAATTCTTCAAACTGGAAATCTGCAGGTTCAAACTTTCTTCCTGGTTATCGATAGCGGTGATGATGTTCTGCCGCATCTCGGCCAAAGCCCGGTCCAGATTCTGCACCAAAGGATTCCGTTCCCCGCTACTGGCCAAAAGATTGTTGCGCTGTAGTAGTTGCTGGTTGTAAAGGTCTATCTGTTGCCCCACTTCCGAACCTTCAGCATTCAAAGTGGCCGGCAGCAGCTGGGTCTTCTTGCTCTCGTCTATCATATAAGAGCGTATGTACCGTACCATCGCCAGCTGGTTGTTCAAAGCCAGCAACTGGTCCTCCACTTCGCTGGCCTTGGTCAGATACAAACCGTACGAAGCCTGCACATCGGGAAGCAGGTTCTCGCTCTTGTATTCCGAAATGTCCTCGTCCACCGTGCCCAATTCCTGCTCTATGACAGCCAAACGGTCGTCTATGAACATCGAAGTGCTTACCGTAAGTTGGTTCTTGTCCTTGACCCAGTTCTCGTTATAGATAAGGATCAGCATATTGAGCAGGTCTTCCGCCCGCTGGGGACTAACGTCCTTTATGGAAAGATCCACCACGGTCGACTCCTTCTGGCTCAGCATCACCGTCAGGACTTTTGAATACCGGGCAGCAGCAGCTTCCACCCCTGAATAAGCCACATAAATCGGAGAGGTTTTCTGAATATCGAAATAAGGGGTTTTACGCACTACCACCCGGCCTACCGGTGTCATCACGGTATCCCCTATCCTGCCTTCCACCTCTTTTACCGTTCCAGCCTTCTCTCCTTTCAGCTTGAATTCGTCCATAAGCAGACCGCCTTCCTCCAAAAGCAGCAGCCGCAATGAAGCGGAAGTCTCATCCAAATCTATGAACGATACCTCTACCGGCAGCTGAACCCCATACAGAGTAGGTTTGTACAGCCAACCTTCGGCGCGGTAATCAATGCCCAGATTCAGCCTGTCCACCACCTCCCGCATCAAAGCAGGAGATTGCAGCGCGATAATTTCGTTGTTCACATTGGTGTTTTCCTTGAAAAGGCCCAACTCGGCAAATGCCTCAGTACCTGAGCTAATGGAATTTCCTGAGGAAGTCTCTTTGAGCAGAAGGGTCGCCGAACGGGTATAGACGGGTTCCGTACGCTTTATAAAAAAGAAAGCCACTACCAACGCGACTGCCACACAAATCGCAAACCACGTCCATCGTGCCAGACACCAGGACACAAAGTCCTTGAGGGTGATGAAGTTCTCAGAATCCTGCTTGGGAAGGTTAAGCTGTTCTGCCATTTTTCTATCTGCTATTTATCCAACAATGTTTATACAAAAGCGCTTACATCACGATAGGCACAATGATGGCGGCTATCGTGGTGAACAAGGAAGCCAGCGAAATCCAGAACGACGGCTGCAAAGCCGTATTTCCAGCAGCCGTAGCCTGACGCGCCTTGGCCGGCAACGGACGTACGTACACCACATCGTTCTGCTGCAAGTAATAGGCCGGCGAGGCATAGAGTTCCTTGGCCGAGCAGAGGTTTATCGGGTATATTTTCTGCTGCCCGTTTTCTTCCCGCATCACGGTCACATTGGTTCTACGTCCATGTATCGTCAAATCGCCAGCCATGCTCAACCCTTCCAGCAGTGTCACATGCTCTTGGTCTATGCTGAAGCGCCCCGGTTGGTTCACCTCTCCGAGTACGGAAAAACCTAAATTCTTATATTCTACTGTCACTACCGGATCCTGCAACAGTTTCTTGTTTTCCAATTCATTCTTGATATAAGAAGCCACATCCGAACGAGTCATCCCTTCCACATGCAAGCTGCCTAATACCGGAAAATCTATATTTCCTTGGGGATCCAAAGTATAAACCGATACATAATCCCTCGAATTAGCAGAAATCCAAGAGTTATCCCCAAGGTAAGGCTGGGTTATCGGCAAATTGAACAAGGAATTCAACTGCGGGTCCTGGCTGTTGACCACAATGGAAATCTTGTCTTCCGGCTTCAGGGTAATCGGCTTGGGATCGGCCACCGGCATGGCGATTTCCTGTATTGTATCGCCTTGGATGTCCTGAAAGTAAACCACCTGCTTATGCACAGCACAGGAAGCGAACAGCAATAAGCCTGCCATCGGCAGCAGCAATTGGATTAGTCTATGTCTCATGATTTTTCTTTATCTATTCATCATATTCAAGCCCTATCTCTCCGAGGAAAGGACAATCTGGCTTTCCCTCATCTTTCTCCGCCAGCTCAGCCAAAGATTGAAAACGGTATACAAGGCCACATCGCATACCAACAGGATATTGACATTGACCCAACGCATCAACAATACATTGGCCGCTGTCAACAAGGCGGAAATCAGCACTATCGTAATCATAGCCCAGCGGGCTGGCATCCCGATAGCCAGCAGCTTGTGGTGGATATGGTTCTTGTCGGGCGTGAAAGGGTTCTTGCCGGAACGTATCCTGAAAAAGAACACCCGCACCACATCCATGCAAGGAATCAGCAAGGGGGCAAAAGCAGCCACCATGGGATTGGCTTCGGCCGACAACATGGATGCCGAATTGGCGATACGCAAACTGCAGAAAGCCAAAATCAGTCCCAAGGTCAATGAACCGGTATCGCCCATGAAGAGCTTCCTGCCCCGGTTCACATTGCCAAACACGTTATAATAGAAGAACGGCAGCAAGGTGCCTACCGTGGCAAACGAAAGCACCGCATAAACCAGCTGATGCCCTTGGATGAAAAGGATTCCGTAATAGCCCATGGCCACGATGGACAAGCCAGAAGCGAGACCGTCAATGCCGTCTATCAAGTTGATGGCATTGACAATAAAGACTATCACTAAAATAGTGAGAATAAAGCCTAAGAGTTTATACAATACCTGTATGCCAAAGACTCCATAAAGGTCATGCAATGCAAGCCCGGCAGAAATCAGCAGTATGCCGCAAAGAATCTGAATGACAAACTTGTTCTTATAGCGTACTCCGATCATATCATCTATAATACCGGTAAGATACAACAGCAGCAATGCACAGCATGTAAAAGAAATCTCGGTGATGTTGTCTTGTATGTTCCGCCAAAGCTCGCCTTGGGCGAAAGCCGTATTGATACCTACCAGCAGCAATATTGTGAAAAAGATGGAAGGCATGAACGCAATTCCGCCTAAACGGGGGATGATGCCCTGATGTATTTTCCGGCTATCGACCGGATCGAACAACCGCCGCCGGAAGGATACCAACAGTATCTTAGGTATCAGGACACTGGTGAATACCGCACTCACAAGGCAGGCTAATAGAGTGTTTATCAACCATAAACTCATAAAATCCGTTTCCTTTCCTGTTTATCTATGTTTGGTTTTGTTTTTTTTATTCGGATGAAAGATTTTGGCGTCTTGGGGAAAGGGGGGGGGAGGGAATCTATCGTTACTTTCAGCCTATCATAATCATTATCAACGTATTTTCTGTATTCGCATTTGTTTTTTGGCTTGTTTTGGGGCAGTTTCATCCGTTCTTATTTTCTCAATGCAGTCGGCCGGCACAGTGGTAATGGCTACTGCAACGACACCGGACACCGACACAACCACAGACTTGCCTTTTATACCAGCCAGCTTCACAAACTCGCCTTCCTGCCCTCGGAACGGGCCGTCGGTAATCCGCACCCGCTGGCCTTTTTCCCAAACTTGCAGCTTCGGCTCCATATACACCAGGCTCTCGGAATAGGTCTGGGCCAAACGGATGAAATCGTCCATCTGCCGGTCTGGAACAATCAAGGCCTTCTTCTGCTTCTGCTCGTCTTCCCTCATGATATACTGAAGGTAGGGAGCCTTCAGCTTGATTTCCCTGATCCGTTGCAAAGAGGAATGTACAAAGATAAGATTGTGTATGGCTGGCACAAGACGCTTCTCTTTCCGTCCTGCCCGTACCGTGATGCCATATCGCATCGGGACAAAACTATCTATACCATGAACTTCCAGCAGCTTCTTCGCTTTCAATTCCCTACGGTAAGTAGCACGCATGGCAAACCACGCTTCTTCTTTTCTGCACATACCTTCTTTCTTCGCCCTCACTTGCCCGATCCGAGGTCCTTTCCATCGCAGAATCCACCTTGTACGAGAGGAAAGGGTAAAGCCATGGGGCTTAAAAACGTTTATATTTATATGATTATAAACACTTTAACGTTTTTATCACAATCTTTCCAGACAATCGGCAAGACTGCGCTGATGACACTGTCCAAACCGGGGGCAAAGATACCGGAACAAAATCAAAAAAACAAGTTTTTTCGGCCTCAGAATATATTGTAGGGCATTTTTCTTTTAATAGAGACACAAATTAATGGTTTCGCAACAAAACCCTCTGCCTTACCAAAAGACGAAGCAGGCCTCACGAAAGGTTGGCTTCGCCGAACTTTATTCACCGCATGACTGGCTTTTCAAGGTGTCCATGAACTCGCTCCGCTCGGTCCTCCGCCTCGGCAGAAGCCATGCAAGCACGACTCTGCCCTCGGCTTAACCGAAAGGTTGGCTTCGCCGAAGCCCTTCCGCCTCGGCAGAAGCCACGCAAGCATGATGCTGCCCTCGGCTTAACCGAAAGGCTGGCTTCGCCGAGCTTTCTCCGCCTCGGCAGAGTTCAAGCAAGCTTGACTCTGCACTCGGCTTAACCGAAAGGCTGGCTTCGCCGAGCTTTCTCCGCCTCGGCAGAGTTCAAGCAAGCTTGACTCTGCGCTCGGCTTAACCGAAAGGTTCAAAAACTTCCAATAGCATCTTGTTGGCCTTGTCTATGACAGAATTGTCCAAAGTGGCCAAGTAAATCCGGGTCGTCTTCTCCGAGGAATGCCCCATTCCGGCACTGATAACCGAGAGAGGGACCTCATGATCCCGAGCAACAGTAGCCCAAGTATGCCGAGCCTGATAAGACGACAGCGGCTTCTCCAAACCTATCATCCTTCCCAGTTTTTTCAACAGCCGGTTGTATTGCCCCAAAGCACCTTGGTATTGCCGGAAAGCCGAAACCGCATCGAGCGACGACAGGAAAGGAAACACATAGGGAGAATCTCGGCAAAAAAGCGCATACCGGTTCATGATTTCCGTCATGCAAGGTTCCACTCTGACCGACAACGACTGCCCTGTCTTCCTCCGCACATAATGGATTTCCCCGTTTTTGACATCCTCTTTTTTCAGATAAGCGATATCCACAAACGACATCCCACGCGTGTAATAACTGAACAGGAACGTATCTCGGGCAAGGCAAAGGCGGGAACCGCGGGGCAGATCCAAATGAGCCAGATCCAGCAAACAACTTTCCCCCAAAGCCCGTTTCCGTGTCTGGTCCACACCGGTGTACACGCCGGCAAAGGGGAATTTTTGCTTGGCCAGCCCCTGCTTGACAGCCTTGTTATACACCGAACGCAATATGCGCATATAAAAGGACTTGGTATTCCGAACTACCATTCGGTTCGAAAGCCAGTCATCGTAATCGGACATCAAGCCCTCCGTGCAGTCTTCCATCGGGAGATCCTTATCGCCCAAGAAAAGCCGGAAGCTGTTCAAGGCACGTTGGTAATTCCGCGCCGTCCCGAATTTCTCCCTTACCTGCAATAAAAAAATCTGATACCGGAAATAATCCAAAAATGTCTTGTGCATGGACGCGAGGCGGAACAACTTAAGCCGTTCTTCCCAAGAACGGGGGTCCATACTATCTCGCCCCTGCTGGAAGAGGTTGCCAAGATAAGTCATATCGCTGTCTATCCGTTCCTGGATTTCCAGCAACAACCGGTCCGAAGAACAGCCTTGCAGGACAACACATTCGTTTCGGACATCCCACTGCCAAGAGTAAAGCCAGATATCGGTAGATATCCGCTTTCTCTCCCTTTCTTGACCAACCGAATAATAAATAGTCCCCAAACCATCTTCGGATAATTTGCGGAATTTGACTTTTACTGTCATCATGTCTTTTGTTTTTTAGGTTTCACACTGACAGGCCGGGTTCTAAGAAGCGTGTCGGGGCCATTTCCCCTTTGAACATGGGAGAGCACCTGTCTGTTATAGAATCCGCCATATACGGTGTTCCAATATTAACCCAAATCGGTCATTAGACACGCCGTGTCTGTTTTGGATTGGGAAAATGAGGCTTTCGGGCATCTTGCCCGCTTCTGTCCGCATCCTGTTTCTCGCTACGCCTCGACGTAGCCCGCTACGCCTTCGGCTAGGCCAGAAGCATGCTGCATGACACAAGCAGGCAATCTTCCCAAAGTCTAATGACCGATTTGGGTTTAAGGCATGATTCCATATTCCCAAATAGCATCGAAGACATGATGAATCTCGCTCATGCTCAAACAAGGGGACCGGCTTGACATGGCACTCGACTTAGCCGGAACTTTGGCTTTGCGCTCGGCTTTCACTATTTTTGTAGCCTGATTTAGACAAGTGGGGGCCGACGGAATACAAGTTCTCAATTCGCCACCCTTTTGTGCAACTAAACTTCATCACAATGTCTACAAACCAAGAAAAATGCGCCGATTTGCGGCAACGCAAACAGACGGCCATGGCTGGTGGTGGCGAAAAGGCCATTGCCAAGCAGAAAGAAAGCGGGAAACTCACCGCCCGTGAACGGATTGACAGCATTTTGGATCCTGGTTCGTTCCAAGAATTGGACCTCTTCATCCAACACTCTGCCCGAGATTTCGGAATGGACAAGAAATATCTGGCTGGCGACGGGGTGGTTGCCGGCACGGGTTCGGTCAACGGCCGCCCGGTCTGCATCTATGCCCAGGACTTCACGGTGACCGGAGGGTCGCTCGGCTTCATGCACGCCATGAAGATTTGCAAGGTCATGGACCATGCCATCAATATGCAGATGCCTCTGATCGGCATCAACGACTCGGGGGGAGCCCGTATCCAGGAAGGGGTCCGCGCTTTGGCCGGTTACGGGGAAATCTTCTACCGTAACACCAAGGCATCGGGGGTCATCCCACAGCTTTCGGTAATCCTCGGCCCTTGCGCCGGCGGTGCTGTATATTCCCCGGCCCTGACAGACTTCGTTTTCGTGGTGGACCAAGTTTCCAAGATGTTCATTACCGGACCGGAAGTCATCAAGTCGGTATTGGGCGAAGAAATCTCGCAGGAAGACCTTGGCGGTGCCCGCACCCATGCCGAAATCACAGGGAACGCCCATTTCTACGCCAAGACAGAGCAGGAATGCTTTGCGCAAATCAAGGAATTGCTCAGCTACATCCCGCGCAACAACCGGGAGAAGGCCGAAGCCGCAGTGCCCAAGGCTCCTCAGACAACCTACAAGATTGAAAACATCATCCCGGACGATGTACGCAAACCCTACGATGTGCGCCATGTCATCAAAGCCATCTCGGACGACTCCCAATTTCTTGAAGTACAGGAGCTTTTCGCCCCGAACATCGTGGTAGGCTTCGGCCGCATCGACGGGCAGACCGTGGGCTTCGTGGCCAACCAGCCTTTGGTGATGGCCGGGGTTCTGGATGTGGACAGCTCCGACAAATGCGCCCGATTCATCCGTTACTGCGACGCTTTCAACATTCCTTTGGTAACTTTCGTGGACCTGCCGGGATACCTGCCGGGAGTTGACCAGGAACATGCCGGGGTTATCCGTCACGGGGCCAAGATCCTGTATGCGTATTCGGAAGCCACCGTGCCCAAGATTACCGTCATCTTGCGCAAAGCGTACGGCGGCGGATACATTGCCATGTGTTCCAACCACTTGCATGCCGATTTCGTGTTCGCTTGGCCTACCGCAGAAATCGCGGTGATGGGTTCGGCCGGAGCCGCCAACATCATCTTCCGCAAGGAAATCAAGGAATCGGAAAATCCGGAAGAAACCCGCAAGGAAAAAGTGGCCGAGTACAGTGCCAAATTCGCCAATCCGTATGTGGCAGCCGGCTATGGCTACGTGGATTCGGTCATCGAACCCGGAGAAACCCGCCAAGCGGTGGCTCGTGCGCTGGAACTAAGCAAGAACAAGCATGTGGAGGCGCCTTGCCGGAAGCATGGTCTCCCCCCGTTTTAAAATCAGCGCGTGATAACGGGCAATCTGCATCATTGCCTGCGGAATTCGGAGGCAGTCACGTACAGGAGTACGCTCCTGCCTCCTCTTCCTTGGCAGCTTCGCATCTTGCCCGTTCCAACACGCTGATTCCCTATATTCGAACCAAAAAGTTCAGCCCATCAATTTGACTTAACTTCACATTGATTTTCAAATGGAAACAACAGAAAAAATGGAAAGCTTGAATCTGCCTGCAGGACAGTACGAGACAGAGCTTTCAATCAAATACAAGAACAAGACGCCTTACCGTCATGTGAGTCCTTATAATATGGAGGCCTTCATGCCTGGGACGGTTCGCCAGATTTGCGTCAAAGTGGGCGACAAGGTGAAAAAAGGCGACAAGGTTCTGATTCTGGATGCAATGAAAATGGACAACGAGCTGCTGGCTCCTGTGGACGGCATTGTCAAGTCCATCTGCGTGGAAGAAGGCCACAGCATCCCCAAGCATGCCTTGCTGATCGAATTCAGTCCGGTCTGCTAACTGAACGGCTTCTCCAAACGAATCACCGCTTGGGCGGTGTGTCATAATGAGCAATCTGCTTCGTTGCTTTGGTTTCACCGAAAACAGGCTGCACCTCGGCAAAGCTCAAGCAAGCTTGGCTCTGCTCTCGGTTTGCACTGTTTTTCGAGACTCGAACTCAGTCACGTACTTCAGTACGCTCCTTCGTTCTCGCTCTCAGTGCCTTGCATCTTACTCACTCTGACACGCCGCCTGAGATTTATTTCAAATCCCTATTTTGATACACCCTCTTTTTTCAAGTCTGCCCGACCACGCCTTTTCCAGATTCTCAAATCAGTCACATGCCGCACATTCTCCATCATATCCGCCTACCGTGGTTCGGATTTGCCCTATGTCTCCTGCTGCTCTGCTCCTGCCGAGAAAAAAGCATCGGAGACTTGGAATTCCCCTACGCCAAGAAGAAATATTTCGCCGAGATGTTTCTGCCTGACACAAGCCTGGAGGCAAGAGGAACGGCATGGAGGCATCCGGGTCCGGCGAACCCGTACATCAGCTACTCGATACTGGCGCATGCTTTGGATTCCCATTTCCAAGTCAAGCCTGAATGGAAATTCTGCGAGCCTTTCCTTTGGCTGCAAAGCGACAGCTTGGAAGAAGATAAGACCTATTGGATACGGAAACAGGAGGAAACCACGCAAGCATACCTCAAAGGGGTACAGGCTGTCCTTGGAAAAGACAGGAAAGAAAACGAGGATGGAAAAAAGCCAATGGACTGGGAATACCTGCCCCAATTCGGTATTGCGCTGCCTGAGGGACTCTACCGGGACAGCTTATCGGCAAACGGGCTTCCTTTGCATCTTTTCTATCAAGGAATCCTTTGGGAAGACGGGGGCAATCCAGTAGTACTGATGCCCTGTCCTCGAACCGGCCACGAAACTGTCCGGATTCCAAAAAGTTTTTTCGACAAAGGGGGATGCCTAGCCGTGGCAGGGGGATACCAGCATGTCATTGTACAAGACAGCAGCCTCTTTTTTGCCAAAGCCGACTCTCTGCGCCGACGGATCTACCGGGACACGGTAAAAGCCAATATAGATGAACGGAGATGGATCTACCAGCGTTTTTTATCAAATCATGCCGAATTACAGCGGTATGTAAAGCAATATACTATTGAAAAGCCTATCAAGCTAAATACGGGAGATCTTCTCTTTTCGGCTAATTACCTTATAGCGAACTCTATCACTACGCCTTCCCGCCTGGCCTTGCTGGCCTTGGGGCAAGAGCAGCCATTGGCTGAAGAATCTGTCTGCTGGCGGGGAGACCTTTTCCAAGCAGCCGTTATCGAACCGGCACCGGATTCTTGCCGAACGGAATTTTGGAAAAAGCTGCGGAATCATCCTGATACATCCATACCGGAAATGTCGATGCCAGACAAACAAAAGGCCGAAGGAGTCCCTGCCCGGCCGATGTCCTTCCTTGAACTGACCTCGGAAGCCATCGAGCCGTATACCGCTAACAATGCCTTGCCGAAAGAACGAGCCTCTTTCCGGTCCGGACATTGCCATTCCACCCCTTCGTTGCTCAAAGGCAAGATTCCTGCTATCCTGACGGAAGCCGATCCGGGATATTACGCGCTCTCGGCCTACGTGCAGGAACAATCCGGCCGCCGCTGCGGGCAGAAACCCTTCCTTCTGGTTTCCGAACTTGCGCCGTCCGATACCTGGGCTTTCATCCTGTACCAAATCTGCTTGCAGTAAACGTACAACTAAGAAGAATAGGCTTTGTTTGCTTTAGCCCAAATCGGTCATTAGACTTTGGGTAGATTGTCCGCTTATGTCATGCAGCATGCTTCTCGCCTAGCCGAAGGCGTAGCGGGCTACGTCGAGGCGTAGCGAGGAGCAAGATGCGGACAGAAGCGAACAAGATGCACAAAAGCATCCCTCTTCGAAAACAGGAAACACACTCGGCGAGTCTAATGACCGATTTGGGTTTAGGGACGAGTGAAGAATGGATTTTACGTAAAGAGGCCGGTCCCAACTGATATTGGCACCGGCCTCTTTCTTATCAGAATAAACATCCGGCAATCTCCTCTTCCCTCACAGTCCTAAGCCGCAGAGAACATTGCCGTGCGAGCCTGGATTAGTCCAGAATCAGGTTCCAGCCGTGCTTGTCTTCGGCTTCCCCTTCCTGGATGGCTTTCAAAGCATGGTACAGCTTGGTGGAGATAGGTCCGGGCTGGCCGTCCTTGCTTACCACGTATTCCTTGCCTGTTGAACGATCCACAATCTTGCTGATCGGCGAAATAACGGCAGCCGTACCGCAAGCGCCGATTTCATCGAATGTGGACAATTCTTCTTCCTCTATAGGACGGCGTTCCACTTCAAGACCCATATCGGCGGCAATCTGCTGCAAGCTCATGTTGGTAATGGAACGCAGAATCGAATTGGAATCGGGCGTGATGTACTTGTTGCCCTTGATGGCGAAGAAGTTGGCCGGACCGGCTTCATCGATATACTTGTGTTGCTTGGAATCGAGGAACAACACGGTGGAATAGCCTTCTTCGTGAGCACGTTCGCTGGCACGCAAGGAAGCAGCGTAGTTGCCGCCCACCTTGAACAGACCTGTACCCAGCGGAGCCACACGGTCGTAGTCCTTTACAATCTGCATGGGAACGGGCTTGAAACCGCTCTTGAAATAGGGACCTACAGGACCGCCGAACACGATGAACATGTATTCCTTGGCCGGTTTAACCCCTACTTCGGCACCTGAACCAATCAACAACGGACGGATATAAAAGGACGCACCTTCTCCGTAAGGGGGAACGAATTTCTCGTTCATTTTCACTACTTTCTTGCAAGCTTCGATGAAGAGGTCGGTCGGAACCGGCTGCATCAGGATTCCGTTGGCGGAAAGAACCAAACGTTTGGCGTTTTCATCGGGGCGGAACAAACGGATCTTGCCGTCCTTGCCCCGGAAAGCTTTCATCCCTTCGAAGGCTTCCTGGCCGTAATGGAGGCAGGTGGCAGCCATGTGAAGGTTAATCATTTCATCTTCGCGAACTTCGAGATCGCTCCATTTGCCGTCCTTGTAGTAAGCGCGGACATTGTAATCGGTCTTGAAATAACCGAAAGGCAAACTTTTCCAATCAATCTGGCTCATAATTATATAAATTTTAGATTTTATTCTTAATCAATCCGTTTCCCCTCCAAACGCTCTTCTACGGCCTTGCGAAGATACAAAATAATCGGCAGGCGATACCCCACTTCAACCAAAATCATTCCACACCCCATTCCAGAGCGTACTTTCGTACAAAATTCTGAGCAATGAAGTGCAGGCGATCGAGTCAAGCCCGTCAACTCCCCCATCAATTGATAAAGCATTTTGGATGATGGGATACGAGGCGTCGAGCCGATGCGCGGCGCGGGAGCGTACTTCTGTACATAACCCCGCACCCAGTAAACTTATTTTGAGCGATGAAGTGCAAGGCACGCGATTGAGCCAAGCCCGGAGCGTACTCTTGTACGTGAGGAGCTTGGCGAATGAGCGTAACGCCGCAATTCGCGCTCAAAATAAGTTTACTCCCGGTTGTTGAGGTAAATCATAATATAGTACAACAACGTCGCCAACGATGTCAAGGCCGCAATCACGTATGTATAAGCAGCCGACCGCAAGGCGCTGACAGCCATAGGACGGGTTTCGGCCGTGGCGATCCCGGCATTGTCGAGCCAAGCCACCGCACGCTGGCTGGCGTTGATTTCAACCGGCAAGGTGACAAAACTGAACAAGGTGGTGACAGCGAAAAGCAGGATACCCAGCAACAACAGTTGCGGGAAAGACTGCACCATCAGGATGCCGGCCAGCAGGACCCACATCACGATACGGTCGCTGAAGCTGACGAAAGGCACCAAGGCGGAACGCATCTTGAGCCAAGAATAGGCCGTGGCATGCTGCACGGCATGGCCGCATTCATGAGCAGCCACCGCAGCGGCAGCAATGCTGTTGCCGCTAAAGACACCTTGGCTCAGATTCACGGTCTTGGTGGCCGGGTTGTAATGGTCGGACAACATGCCCGGTATGCAGACCACGCTCACATCGTTGATACCGTGGTCATGCAGCATCTTTTCCGCCACATCCTTGCCGGTCATGCCGTATGGCAGCGGCACTTTGGCATAGCGGTTGAATTTTCGTTTAAGGCTCGCCTGGACAATGAAGCTCAGGATCATCAATGCCCCGAAAATCAGCCAAATCATCGGAATACCCGTATTGGCCGGATTATTGGCAACTACTTGCAGTATCATTTTTTCTTTTTTTTTAGCGTTATTACTCTTGTTTCCAGCTGGCTCCGTCCTTCCCGTCCATCACCGCGATGCCCACCGCCTTCAACTTGTCACGGATCATATCGGAGGTAGCGAAATCCTTATTGGCTTTAGCCTTGGCGCGGATTTCCAAAAGAATTTCCATCACGCCTTCCAGGCTTTCGGCCGATTTGCCGCCCTCCGCCACAGAAGACGACAATCCTAATATATCTTCCACGAACTCCTTGTACAACTTCCTTGCCAGATTCAAATCTGCCTGAGTAAAGGCTGCCTTATTGTCAGAAGCCGAGTTGGCCAGCTTGACCAATTCGAACAGGTTGGCAATGACCACTGGCGTATTGAAATCATCGTCCATGGCGGCATAGCAGGCCTCTTCTATTTTCTTCAAGCCCTCGGAAACCTGATCCCCGGCCTCGGCCTTCACCTTGTCCAAGGCCGGCTTGATCTGCATCAGACGCTGCAAGCCTTTCTCGGCCGACTGCAAGGCTTCATTGCTGAAATCAAGCGTGCTGCGGTAATGCGCCTGCAAAATGAAGAAACGAATCGTCATCGGGTCGTAAGCCTGAGCCAATGCCGGATGATTCCCGGTGAAGAACTCGTCCAAGGTGATGAAGTTGCCCAAAGACTTGCCCATCTTCTTGCCGTTGATGGTAATCATATTGTTGTGCAACCAATAACGGCAGGGCTGATGCCCGTAGGCCGCGTTCGCCTGCGCGATTTCCGCCTCATGATGCGGGAACATCAAGTCCATGCCGCCTCCGTGAATGTCGAAAGGCTGCCCCAGATACTTATGCGACATGGCCGTGCATTCGGTATGCCAACCGGGGAAGCCTTCCCCCCAAGGGGACGGCCAGCGCATGATATGCTCCGGCATGGCTTTCTTCCAAAGCGCGAAGTCGGCCGGATTGCGCTTTTCATCCTGCGAAGCCAGATTATCGCGGGTCGTGGCCAGAAGCTCGTCCAAGACCCGGCCCGAAAGCTGGCCGTATGGGTATTTCTCGTTGTATTTAGGTACGTCGAAATAGACCGAACCGTTCACCTCGTAAGCGAAACCGGCTTCCAGAATACGCTTCACCAGTTCAATCTGTTCTATGATATGCCCCGAGGCCAAGGGTTCGATAGAAGGCCTCAGCACACCCATCTTGTCCATGAACTCGTGGTATCGGTTGGCATAATGCTGAGCCACTTCCATCGGTTCAAGCTGTTCCAGACGGGCTTTCTTGGCAATCTTGTCTTCCCCCTCGTCGGCATCATGTTCCAAATGCCCCACATCGGTGATATTGCGCACGTAACGAACCTTGTAGCCCAGATGCTTCAGGTAGCGGAATATGATATCGAATGTAACCGCCGAACGGGCATGGCCTAAATGCGGGTCGCCGTAAACCGTTGGTCCGCAGACATACATCCCGACCAAGGGCGCATGCAAAGGTTCAAAGGCTTCCTTTTTCCGTGTCAAGGTGTTCGTTACACACAAATGATTGGCTTTCATTATTATATTCATTTTAATTTTCTTACAAAACAAACGCGCTCACTCCAAAAGACCCGATGGCAAGGCCGCAGATATCCCGTTATCACACGCCTCCCCTGATTTTGCCGGCAAAGGAAGACACCTGCTTCAACGGCAAAGCCGAAGCCACAAAACCGATGCAAAGCCCTATCGCCACCACAGCCAGCACATCGCCCATCTGCCAATTTACCGGATAAGCATCAGTAATGTAATTGCCCGAACCTCCGCCAAGTTTTACCCATCCAAAATATTGCTGTCCAAAGGTAAGCAAACTTCCCACAACCACGCCCGCAAAGGTTCCCCATAAGCTTACCAGAACGCCATGCAACAGGAAAAGCAAACGAAGCCGTTCCGTCCGCATCCCCATACTGGACAATATCCTTATATCATGACGCTTCTCATAAATCAGCAACATCTGATTGGCCACCATCGTAAAAGTGGCAATCAGCATCACAAAAGCGAACACGGCCACCACGATCAGCTTCTCGGCCTTCATGCTCCTGAACATGGTCTGTTGCTGCTCGATCCGGTCTTTGACCGTATAGGCATCGCCCGCTTCCTGTTGCAAGCACGCTTGAACCCGGGCAAGCTTGAACGTAGAATCCACCTTGACTTCTATGGCCGAAATGCTACTTTCGGCATCGAAAACGTGGCGAGCGAAACCCAAATCACAAAACAAGTACTGGTTATCATATTCAGGTATGCTGCTGAACAAGCCCGAAGGATAGACCGCATAAGAAGCAACAGCTTGCTGCATGGCAAAAGGGCCGGAAAGCCGATTGGCATCCACGGTATAGAGCCGGCAGGCGTTCCCGTTTGCAGGCGGTATCTGCATCTGGTTGTAGACACCGCCTCCCATCAATACCAAGGCGGCATCACCTACGGTCTCCAAATCATATTGCCCGGAATAAATCTGGTCCCTGATATCCGTAACTTGATCAAAAGCACTGTCCACGCCCTTGAGCCGAACCATCGCGGTCTGTTCCCCGTACGCCAAAAGTGCCTGATCTTCAATCACAGCCGAAGCCGACTGCACTCCAGCCACGTTTCGTATCCGCTCCAGCAAACCTTCATCCTCAAAAAACTTTCCTCTGGCCGCCTCTATCTTCAAATCGGGATCCACCCCCCAGAAGCGTTCGGCCACAAAACGGTTCATCCCATTCATCACCGAGAGAATCAGCACCATCGCTGCCGTGCTGACCGCAATGCTTAGCACTGCGACCCGGCCGATCAGACGCACCAAAGGGGTCTTTTTGGCCCGGAAATACCGTCTTGCTATAAAAAATGGAAGGTTCACTTTTCTCTATGAATTACTGCAATCCCGCATGAGAACCAGTCTTTGCACCCGCCTGAACTCCAAGCCCCATCCGGAAACCGAGCGAAAAACTATTGCTTCAAAAGCTCCTCGATCCGTTCCACCCGATCAAGGGTGTCATCGATGAAAAATTCCAGACGGGGGATTATCCGCAGCTGATTGCGGACTCTTTGTCCCAGAATGCCTCGGATTTCCGCTGTATGCGCCTTTATCTTCTTCAACGTCTCTTCCTTATGTTGGTCTGGGAAAAGGCTCAAGTTAACCCTTGCCACCGACAAGTCGGGAGTTATGCGTATGAATGTAACGGTCATCATGATGCCCGGGAAATAAGGTTGCATCTCCACCCGGAATATCTCGCCCAGTTCCCGTTGCAAGAGCCTGTTTATCTTCTGCTGCCTGTTTGTATCCATTATCGAATCTGTTTTCGTGCCACTACGGCACAATTTGCGAAGATAATGTTTTTCGCTCACTTATGGAAAAAATGCTACTTTTGTATTAATTTTCATCATTACGGAATTTGCGGCGGCAAGCGGGATTCCTTTGTGTCTTGGAATCGGCCGATTGCCACCTTAAAATGATTTAGTATGCTCAATTTCACACTTGCCAAAATTGCAGAAATCCTCGGCGGGACAATAGAAGGGGGCAATCCCGACTCTTCTGTTCATACCCTCTGCAAGATAGAAGAAGGCCATGAAGGCGGCCTGACTTTCTTAGCTAATCCAAAGTACACCCATTATATATATGACACCCAAGCCACGGCTGTTATCGTCAATGCCGATTTCAAGCCGGAGCATCCGGTCAAGGCGGCCCTGATCCGAGTGAGCAACTCCTACGAGGCTTTTGCCCGGTTGCTGGCTTTCTACAACGAATACACCTCCCCTAAACCGGGCATTTCGGAACTTGCCTTTATCGCGCCCGATGCCAAAATCGGCAAAGATGTGTATATCGGGGAATTCGTGGTGGTCGCTTCCGGGGCTGAAATCGGGGACGGATGCAAGATATACCCGCAATGCTATGTGGGAAGCCAAGTGAAGATGAAAGAGAACTGCCTGGTTTATCCCGGTGTCAAGATTTACCCGCACACTCAAATCGGGAAAGCCTGCATCCTTCAAGCCGGGGCGGTCATCGGTGCCGATGGCTTCGGTTTTGCCCCCAACAATGGCAGTTACGAGAAGATTCCCCAAATCGGGAACGTGATTCTTGAAGACAATGTGGAAATCGGGGCCAATACCTGCGTGGACAAGGCCACGATGGGTTCCACCATTATCAAAGAAGGGGTCAAGCTCGACAACCTGATTCAAATCGGACACAATGTTGTCATCGGGAAGAATACCGTAATGGCAGCCCAAGTAGGCATCGCCGGTTCCACCAAAGTAGGAGAAAACTGCATGTTCGGCGGACAGGTCGGCGTAGCCGGCCACAGCACCATTGCCAATGGAGTCATGCTGGCCGCCCAGACGGGGGTACCGGGTTCCATCCGCAAGGAAAACACGGTCCTGATCGGGGCGCCTCCATTGGATCCGGCCATCTTCCGCCGTTCCTGCGTGCATTTCAAGAATCTGGATTCTATTGTGGATCGCTTGGCGCAAGTGGAAAAAGAATTGGCAGATTTGAAATCCTCATGTCAAAACAAGTAGTTTGCAGGTGGAAAACAAACAACAGCCCGAAGAGAGACACCCGCTTGAACTGGGGCAAGTATTCTTGATAGACAAGCCTTTGGGGTGGACTTCGTTCAATGTGGTGAGCCGGGTCAGGAACTGGGCTCACCATATCGCAGGCCATAGAGTCAAAACAGGCCATGCCGGCACGCTCGACCCTTTGGCTACAGGACTCTTGATTATCTGCACCGGCAGTCTCACTAAAAAGATAGAAAGTTTTCAAGCACAAGTCAAGGAATACACGGGTACTTTTGTCTTAGGGGCAACTACCAAAAGCCATGATTTGGAAAGCGAGGTGGAAGAAGGCGGGCCACTGGATGGCATCGATGAAGCCCGTCTCCGGGAAGCCGCTGCCCATTTCACGGGCCGGATCCAGCAAGTCCCGCCGGTCTTTTCCGCAGTCAAGGTGCAGGGCAAAAGGGCGTATCAATACGCGCGGGCTTCCAAAGAGCTGGAACTGGAAGCCAAACCCATTCAAATCCACGAATTTGAAATAAGCCGGGTTGCCTTGCCCGAAGTGGACTTCCGCATCGTATGCAGCAAAGGGACCTACATCCGTGCCATGGCGCGGGATTTCGGAGAGTACCTGGGCTGCGGAGCCTACCTTTCAGCCCTTCGCCGTGTCCGCATAGGAGAGTTCCGGGTTGAAGACGCTCAGCAAATCGATGAATTCCTCCACAAGAGGAAGCCGGAAACAGTCTGAGAATCATTTCAGATGCCTGTTACGACAGAAATCTTCCCTAACTTGGCTTCTGCACTAAAGGACCTAAAGGGCAAGGAACGCCCCTTACCCCTTGATTTTTTATTTGTTTCTTTTTAACTTTGCCCCCTTTTTGGGGGATTTGTACCTTATCGTAAACAGGCTCAATTACAGCAAGGCCAAGCAATTGCGCCAAAAGCTTGTACTTCCGGTCACCCCTTACAAATATCAAATTCTTGGATAGATGAAACTGTCACAGTTCAACTACAACCTGCCATCGGAACTTATCGCCTCCTACCCGGTACCTGACCGGGATGAATGCAAGCTGATGGTAATAGACCGGAAAAAACAGAAAATAGAGCATAAGGTATTCAAGGATATCATCAAGTATTTCAACGAAGGCGATGTCATGGTGCTGAACGACACCCGGGTCTTTCCCGCGCGTCTTTCGGGCGAGAAGGAAAAGACCGGTGCCATGATTACCGTATTCCTGTTAAGGGAACTCAACCGCGAATCGCTGTTATGGGACGTATATGTGGATCCCGCCCGGAAAATCCGCATCGGCAACAAGCTCTATTTTGGAGAAAACGATGAATTGGTAGCAGAAGTCATCGACAACACCACGTCTCGGGGTCGCACACTAAGATTCCTGTACGATGGACCTTACGAGAACTTCAAGGCTTTGATATACAAATTAGGGACAACACCGCTTCCCGACCATATCTTGGCCGTCCGGAAAGTGGAAGACGAAGACGAAGAAAGATACCAGACCGTCTTTGCCAGAAACGAAGGAGCCGTAATGGCACCTACAGCCGGCCTGCATTTTAGCCGTGCCTTGCTCAAACGAATGGAAATCAAAGGAATCGAATCAGCTTTCCTAACCATGCACTGTGGCTTGGGCAATGTGCGTGAAATCGATGTGGAAGACCTCACCAAGCATCGGGTCGATTCCGAAGAACTGCACATTCCAGAAGAGACCACCTTGATTGTGAACAAAGCCATCGATGAAAAGAAAAAGGTTTGCGCGGTGGGGACTTCGGTTCTCAAAGGCTTGGAAAGCTCGGTATCTTTTGGCGGGAAACTCAAACCGTTTGACGGATGGACCAACAAGTTCATCTTCCCTCCTTACGAATTTACCATCCCTAATTGCTTGATTAGCAATTTCCACGCCCCGTTATCCTCCCTTTTCATGTCAGTCTGCGCATTTGGCGGATACGACTTGATCATGAAAGCCTATCAAGAAGCCATCGACAAGAAATACCGGTTCTTGACCTTCGGCGATGCCATGCTTATCTTATAATGGCATTCTCTTTGCAAGGAGAAAAGTTCATCATCCATGCAAATTCCGCAGAAAGACAAAATCATCCTCGGTATCGACCCCGGCACTAGGCTCATGGGGCACAGCGTGATTAAATCTGACGGGCAGCATTTCGAATGCCTCGAAATGGACGTGCTGGATATGCGTAAGGAGCAAGATCCCTTGCGCCGTCTGGAACTCATTCTGGAAGAAGTCCTCCGTATCATTGACACTTACCAGGCGCAATACCTGTCTATTGAAAGCCCTTTCTATGGCAAAAACGTGCAGGCCTTGCTCAAATTAGGGCGAGCGCAAGGCGTGGCCATTGCGGCATCGATATCCAAGGGATTGAAAGTGCATGAATATTCTCCCCGCGAAATCAAACAGGCTCTGACAGGGAAAGGAAGCGCATCAAAAGAACAAGTCTGTGCTATGGCTCTGCACATTGCCGGCCTACCCGCAAACCGCCCCAAACACTTGGATGCTACCGATGCCTTGGCGGCCGCCATTTGCCACAGCATCCACAGCCGCTTTGACGATGCTTGCGCAAATTCAATAAAGACTTCTAAAACGCTTCTACCCCAAAAGCAAAGCCGCAGAAAAAGTTCTTGGTCAGAATACCTTTCGAACCATCCCGACCGAATAAAAAAAGTGTTATGACAAACTCCTGCTCGTCATAACACTCCAAGCCGAGGGAAACTATCCTGTTTACAGCTTTTCGAATTCCGACAAAATCCGGCCTGCAAGGTCATCCATCTCAGCCTCAGGAAGTTTCAGTTTTTCCTTGCCGAAATCAATATCCGTCACCCCATGGATAGGTACCAGATGCACATGGGCGTGAGGCACATCCAAACCAATCACCGACACCCCTATTTTAGGAGCCGGACATACCTTGATCAATGCTTTAGCTACTTTTTTGGCAAAAACCATCAATTCGGCAAGCTCGGCATCCTCCATATCGAAGATATAGTCGGTTTCTTTTTTAGGTATGACCAAAACATGGCCTCTTGCCACAGGAGCTATATCCAAGAAAGCCAAATGCTTCTCATCTTCCGCCACTTTGTAGCAAGGAATCTCGCCCGCCACTATTTTAGAGAAAATACTTGCCATCTTTATCGGGTTATTTCGGTTATCTCAAAAGGAATGACACCTGCCGGGACCGTCACATCCACTTTATCTCCCACTTCCTTGCCCAGCAATCCTTTGGCTATCGGGGAACTGATTGAAATCTTGCCCTCTTTCAAGTTGGCTTCATTCTCCGGGACCAAGGTGTATTTCATTTTGGCTCCGTTCTTGAGGTTCTTGATTGTCACAGTGGAAAGCAGAAGAACCTTGCTGGTATCCATCTTCGATTCGTCCAAGATACGGGC
Source organism: uncultured Bacteroidales bacterium (assembly GCA_944320465.1). Classification (GTDB taxonomy): domain Bacteria; phylum Bacteroidota; class Bacteroidia; order Bacteroidales; family P3; genus Pullibacteroides. The sequence continues at coordinate 155,551 of CALUHO010000002.1, forward strand.
ATTGGCCAGTTCCATCTGCAATTTGGAAATCTTGAGCTCGCACAATCCTTGAGCTTCCTTGGCTGCATCGTATTCGGCATTTTCCGACAGATCCCCTTTGTCACGGGCTTCGGCTATCTGCTGCGAAATTTTGGGACGCTCCACCTTGGTCAGGTATTCCAATTCGTCCTTGAGCTTCTGCAAGCCTTCCTTACTGTAATACTTGATTTCTCCCATGTTCGTGTTCCTCCTTTATAAAAACAAAGGCCGGACAAGCCGGGCCTGTTGAAAAAAAAGTTACGGGACTCGCATCCCGTAACTTTTAATTATTCCAACGCATTTGCGACTCAACGAGAATCACGCAGCAAAGATATGAAAAAAAAGAATACGCCCCTTCCAAAAAACATGGAAAAATCAAACTAGACGTATTTCCGTTCCAATATCACCGATGCCACCACAGCATCGCGCAACGAGATATCGGTACCACGCAGAACGGCCGAAGTCTCTTCCGGGAACACTGCCGAGGAAGACGCCGCCGAATCGGAATCCGCCTTCTTGCCGGATCGATCGCCTTCATCGGAGAAACCGCATTCCCGCAACGGTTCCTTGAATGAGCGAGGTCTTTCTTCTATGGTCAAGGCAACTGACGGAACAGCATCCACCGCAGCCGGAAGAGGATCCATCGACAGCGATGCTCCCGGCGGCATCCCCGGAGCGGCTTCCGCAATAGTTTGGACAGGTTCTTCCTCGTTGCAACCTGCTACAGGCCGGGCATCCAATTCCACCGTGGGCCATGCTTCCGGCAAGAAATCCCGTTTCTTTTTCTCTCCTCGCTTGGGATTCCCCTCCTGAGCAGTCCCTTGTCCCCGTTTCTTTTTCTTGGCTTTGTTCCAGGCTTCAATGCCGCCGAACAACAGCACCAAAAGCAATCCTATCAGTTCTTCCATCACCTTCCAAAATAATCCTCGGGGCGAAATTACAATATTTTCAAAAAATACGTAATTTTGTGGCTATGCGTTTGAAGAAAACAAGCCAAAAGCTTCCGGGGACCAATCAATTCCCAAAGCTCTCCAATCAAAGAAAGCCCGCGATTCTGAGCGGCATCCTCTGCGCAGTCCTTGGCCTCAGTCTCCAAAGCTGCCACAATTCGGTAGACTATGGCGAAATCCCTTGGGAGGATGTCTATGTCAACTTCACGGTCAACCTTTCGCTTGGAGATGAAAACGGCCCCAATAACATCCTCGCGTCCATCGGAAACTGGAAAGTTTTTGAAAACGAAGGGGTTTGGGGGGTGTTCGTCTACCATTTAGGGGATATGGAGGAAGAATACGTTGCATACGATTTGGCTTGCCCCTTCGACTGCATGAGCAGCGACTGCACGGTATCCTATGATGCGACAAACGCCTGTTTTGTAAGCAAATGCGGACAAAAATTCAGTATTTTCAGCGGCTTTTGCACTACCATATCCGGCTATAGCCTGTACAAATACCATATCACATACCTGTCGAATGGTTCTTTTGTCGTCTCGAACCAATAGGCTCGAAAAAGGCAAGTCAAACGGCATTTGCTACTGCCCGTAATAAAAAACTCAAAAACAATACTGATATGAACATGAAATTGGCCATCGCTCCGATTCTGCTGCTGGCCGCGCTCGCCAGCAAACCGGCATCGGCCCAAATCACAATGGGCGACTTGACAAAGGAACAAAGGGACAGCATCATTTTTGCTTTCCCGTCTTGCACGCCCGGAACAGTGTACATGAACGACGGTTCCATTGCCAAAGTCGACCTCAATTACAACTACTACGAACCGCAGGTCCTTTTCCGCAACGAAGATCCCACCAGCCCCGAAGACACGCTCCGCCGGCTGGACAATATGGAAAATGTAATCCTGATTGAAATCGGAGACCGTTCTTTCGTCCCCGTCTTGGGATCCGGCCTTGGAGAAATCATCCTGAACAACCAAGTAAGTGTCGTGATGACCAAGAAGGTGAACATTGAAGAAAAAAAGACCGGAGCCTACGGCACCGGCGGCTCCACCTCGTCTATCCGCAGCGTATCCAGCTTTACAGGAACCAGCGGGGTCACAAGCGGGGGGAGCTATACCGGGCAGACCTCTTTCACGAACGTCAATTACGACTTTGCCAGCAATGCAGAACTGACCATCGACCAGCGTCTTTTCCTGATGAAAGACGGTAAAGTTGTCCCGGTTTCCAAGAAAAACCTGGCAAAAATGTTCCCGAAAGCCGCTTCGTTCATCAAACAGTACATCGATGAACAGAAGCCGGACCTTGAAAACCCGGAAGAAGTCATCAACTTGGTCAACTTGGCCAACGCGAACAACAAATAGCCGTTCCCGGCAAAACGACCATCTTCAACACGCTGCCACGACACCGCCAATGCTTTGCATGCTGCCGCATCGGCACTTCTGATGCAAAGGATTATGCGTCCCTCCCCATGCAAAGCATCGGCGGTGTCGTGGCAGACGTTTTTTGCCATAGTTTTTCAAAAATAATTTGTAAAAAAACGGCGGAAATGGCTATCTTTGCTTTTTCGGAAGCAGCCGATTCCCTGCAGAAAGGAAAGAGGATAAAACCAGAAATGCCAGTAAACCAACCAGATAAAACCAAGCAAAATAAACAAGTCCCCACAAAGAAGAGAGGGACAGGACTGCGGCGGGGAAACCTGGCAGGTTTGCTGATGCTATTCTGCCTGATGGCGGGTCATGCCCAGCAAGAGGGGAACCAGATGACCCAGTTCATGCATAATACCTATTCGTACAACCCCGGATTTGCAGGTCTTTCAAATGGAATCTGCACCAGTGTCCTCCACCGCCAACAATGGATAGGTATCGGCAAAGGTCTGGACGAAAGCGTCAAAATCACAGCTCCCAATAGTACGATTATCATGGCACACATGCCTATCCGCGCCATAAAAGGGGGCATCGGCGTGGAAATCGCCTCTTTCAACGCCAGCCTTTTCCGCCAAACGTATGTCAAAGCGGGATACGCATATCACTTGCAAACCTCGTTCGGGGTAATCGGGATGGGAATCCGCGCCCAGCTCCAGACATTAGGCATGGATGGGGACTTCAATCCCCGTGATGAGGGAGACCCCATCATCACCGATATCCAGGAAAGCGAAACGGGAGTATACGGAGATGTCTCGGTCGGTTTCTACCTGCAAGGGAACGGAGGCTATTTCGTAGGGATTGCGGCCAATAACCTCATTTCCCACAAAAGTCAGAAAATAGCATACCAACCTTCAAGGACATTTGTCCTGCACGGCGGATATACTTTTTCTTTCCCGTCCTTGTCCAAAATAGAATTCACCCCTTCCACTTATCTGGAAACAGACTTTGCCACTTTCAATTGGAGCATCGCCATGACGGGGACTTTCAACAAGCGGTTCTGGGCAGGCCTTTCCTACCGCTTGCAGGATGCTGTCTCTATCTTGGGGGGTGTCAACATAGGGAAGCTCCAGCTGGGTCTTGCTTACGACATCACAGCCTCGCGTTTCATCCGTGCCAGCAAAATGGGGGGGGCTTTCGAGGTGTCTGTGAAGTACTGTTTCGGACTGGAAGGAGACAATACAAACACGGAATATAAAAATGCCCGGTACTTGTAGGCTGCCTGGCATCAACGCAAACAATATAACATTACTTCGATGAAAAGAGTAGCGAATCTGTTCGATGTGCGAAACTTGACCGCCCTCTTGGCTGCAAGCATCTTTTTAGGAAGCTGCAGCAATTCCGGAAACGGGGAGCTGGTCGGTGTGCCTGGACGTAAAGCCCCGGAAATACAGACTCCTTTCGGAATGACCTACGTCCCGGGAGGCAGTTTTGTCTTCGGTGCCGGCGGCTTTGACCCCACTTATCAGATGCTCAACTTCAAATCGGTGACTATCAGTGATTTTTTTATGGACGAGACGGAAATCACCAACAATGAATACCGTCAGTTCGTAGAATATGTCAAAGAATACCATATCCGCAAGCTCTTGGCCGAAAACCAGATAGAAGGATATTACATTGAACCGGAAAGCGAAGAGGACGATTACGGGGAACCCCAAATCAACTGGAGGACCAAGTTGAAGATAACCCCAGAGATGGACGAAATCCTGTCTGAATTGTACATTCCGGAAGAAGAACGTTTCTCCCACAGGAAAGAATTCGATATCCGCAAAATCAACTACGAATACTGGACATTCGATTTGCAAGCTGCCGCCCAGAAAAGCTGGGACGAAGAGGCGCAGGAAGACATGCCCGATGACGATGTGTATTACGGCGCGTTCGTCAGCCGGCCGCAATCCATGCGCTCCCGCCAGCAATACTTGCAGCGGCATATTGTAAATGTCTACCCTGATACCCTCTGCTGGATTTTCGACTGGTCTTATTCCTATAACGACCCCATGACGACAGGATATTTCAGCAGTCCCATGTACGACAACTATCCTGTAGTAGGTGTCAATTGGAAACAGGCTGAAGCCTTCTGCAAATGGCGCAGTGCCATGTACAACGAAGCCATGGCCGCCAAAGGATATCCTGCCGCCCAGGAATTCCGCTTGCCGACCGAGGCTCAATGGGAATACGCCGCCCGGGGAGGGTTGGATGCCAGTCCGTACCCATGGGGAGGCAGCTATGCAAGGAACATTGATGGATGCCTCTTAGGCAATTTCAAGCCCGGACGAGGGGACTACGGAGCGGATGGCTCGCTATACCCTTGCATCGTAGGACACTATGCCCCGAACGACTACGGTTTGTATGACATGATGGGCAATGTGGCCGAATGGTGCATCGATGCCTATAACGAAAGCATTGCAAACAACCACGACTTCAACCCGGCCTATACTTATAATGCAAAACCCGAAGACGGGGTCGGCTTGAAACGGAAAGTAATCCGGGGCGGATCGTTTAAGGATTTTGCCGACATCTGCAAGGTCTACTACCGGACTTTCGAATATCAAGACACCTGCAAGTCCTATGTAGGCTTCCGATGCATCCAACCTTTATTGTCAAGCGGCCTGAGGGAAGGCGGAAATTCTTCAAACGTATATTAAAAAAACAGAAAGCCTTCCGTCTGAGCCGAGACGGAGGGCGTTGAATGGCAATTTAAAATAAAACGCAAGGCGAGCGAGAACCCGAACGAAGTTCGAGCAATACCAAGCAGCGTTTATCCAAGTGGAACTTAAATAAACTATCTATCATGGCATTCAATTTTGTCAACAAACCCGGATACAAGAAATTCATGGCGATTCTATACGGATGGGGGGCTTCTGTTGTAATCCTTGGCGCCCTATTCAAGATTTTGCACCTGCCTGGAGCCAACATCATGCTGATGGCAGGCATGAGTACCGAAGCCATCATCTTCTTTTTCTCGGCATTCGAAAAGCCCCACCCGGAATACGATTGGGACCGCGTTTACCCGGTACTCAAAAGCAATCCTGACGGAAGCCCTTTGTATGCCGAAGGTGAAATCCCCGTTTCCATGGGCGGAGGACATGCCGGGAGCCAGAACATCCTGTCCGACAAACTGGAAGAGATGTTAGAAAAAGCGAACGTGACGCCTGCCGTATTCGAGAAACTCAGTTCCGGCTTGGAAAAACTGACTCAGACGACCCAGAATCTGAATAATTTGACTAACGTGGCGAATGTAAACCAGAGCTATGCCGCTGAATTGGGGAAAATGACGGAGCATCTCAGCACACTCAACCAATTCTATACCACTCAAATCCAGATCTCGAAGACCCAAGCGGAGGCAAATGCGAAAATGCAGGACGACATGAGCAAAATCATGGAAACCTTGAACGCTTCAGTCCAAAGTTCGATGAGGTATCGCCAAGAAATGGACGATTTGTCGAATAAAGTGGCCGCACTGAACAAAATGTACGGCCAAATGCTGGCCGCCATGCAAAATGCGCATCCTGCTGCCAAGGCATAAAACCGCAACTGCTAAATTGGAAAGAACAGGGTTATGAGTGCACCAAAAGAAACTCCTCGGCAAAAGATGATTGGCATGATGTACTTGGTACTGACTGCCATGCTGGCCTTGAACGTATCGACCGAAGTCCTCAATTCGTTCGTCACGGTCAATGACGCCTTGGAGAAAACGAACCAGAATTACGTCAAGAAAAACGACGGCCTCTACGATATCTTCCAGCAGGCTTATGCCGCCAATGAAGCCAAGGTGGCAGACCAATGGCATAAAGCCCAAGACGTACAGGCTAAAACCAAAGAGTTGTACAACTACCTTCAACAAACCAAGTATGAATTAGTCGCAATGGTAGAAGGCATCTCGATTGAAGAAGCCAAAAATCTTCCGACAAGCGAAATCGGGAAACAAGACAACTATGACGACCCGACACGTTTCTTCATGGGGAAAAACGATGTGGGCAAAAACGGAAGGGCTTATGTCCTGCACGACATGCTGGACGAATACCGGCTTTTCCTGCAAAGCATCTTAGGTCCGGATACGAGCAAAGTGTCGCTGGCTGCCTTGGATGTGAACGGGGAGTACCATGATGCCAGCGGGGCTGTGGTCAACTGGGAAACATTCAATTTCTACCATACCATCATCGTGGCAGACTTGGCTTTGCTGAACCGCTTGCAGACCACGGTACTGAACGTTGAATCGGATGTAGTGTCTCAGTTGTATTCTTCAGTAAGCGAAGACGACTTCAAGTTCGACACCATCTCCGCCCGTGTGGTACCCACATCTTCCAATGTCGTGGTCGGTTCTGATTTCGAAGCCGACATCTTTGTGGCTGCCTTTGATTCAAAATCCAAGATCACAGCTACCATCAACGGCCAACAGTACGAAGGTGAGGCAGGCAGCATCCGTTACCGGGTTCCTGCCAATACTACGGGAGAAAAGACCTTGTCGGGGACCATCGATGTACCGGGTACATTCGGCATCCGATCCTACCCGTTTGAATTCAAATACAATGTCAACGAGCCGATGGCCACTGTGTCGGCTGATGCAATGAATGTATTCTATGTGGGTGTCGATAATCCTATCTCTGCAATGGCGGCAGGAATACCGGACAAAGACATCCGGGTGGAAATCAGCGAAGGCACTCTGACCAAAACCGGATCAGGGACATATATCGCCCGCGTTTCAAAACCGGGTGGCAAAGTCTTTGTCAAAGTCTTTGCCAAAGACGGCAAAACGGAGACCCTGATGGGGAGCAAAGAATTCCGTATCAAACGCGTTCCCGACCCTGTAGCCCGCATCAACGGACAAGATGCCAGCAAAAAGAAACTCGACAAGAACGCTTTGGTCGCGGCAGGAGGATTGGTTGTGGAAATGAAGGACTTTGATTTCGATTTGCCGGGCTTGAAAATTGCTTCGTTCAATGTCCAGATTTCCAGAAATCAAGAACTGACTCCCGTCATGGCATCCGATGGAAACCGTTTTTCGGAAGACATCCTCAATAGTTTCCAGCAATGCCGCCGGGGAAACAAAGTTTTCTTTACCGACATCGTTGCCAAAATGCCCGATGGCAACCGGTCTTTGAACGACATTGTAATAACAATACAATAAAGGGGATTTCATAGGATTCCTATCCGACCGATTTCTCCAAACACTACAATTTTTACAGCATGAACCGAATCATTGCACTATTGGCCATTACTGTCGCGGCAAGTTTATTTGCCTTTCCTGCTCGCGCCCAGCTCCTGGACGAACCGCAGGTATCGGACAATTTTTATGAAAAAGTCAATACAAAAGACCGTGAACCCAGACCCTATGTACATGTACGGGAAGCGGATGTCTTTATCAAATGGAGAGTATGGAGAGTCATTGACTTGAGAATGAAGATGAACCAATACCTGTACTACCCCACCGATACAATCCAGGACCGCATCAGCCTGATGAACCTGATTATGGAAGGTTTGCAGAATGGTGTCATTGTACCTTACGACCCTATCAACGACTATTTCTCAAAAGCTACCACATACGAAGAGTTCATCCAGCAGAACACGCATACGGATACGATAATGGTAGAAAATTTGGACGATCCCGAAGGCGGGCTCATCCAAAAAGTAACCACGACCTCGTTCCAAACACATAATGTAAAGATGTTCCGTCTCAAAGAAGACTGGTTCATTGACAAGCAACGCGGTGTACGGGATATCCGCATCCTCGGCATGGCTCCTGTCATCCAAGTGTTTGACGAAAACGGGGAATTCAAGGGGAACCAGACCCTTTTCTGGCTGTACTACCCCTCATTGAGGTCCACCTTTGCCAAAAGGGAGGTCTTCAACAGCCACAACAGTGCCATGCGGCAATCTTACGATGATGTCTTTGCCTGGAATCGGTATTTCCAAAGTTATATCTACAAGATAGACAATCTGCAAGACCGCCAGATTTCAGCTTACACCGGGGGAATCAATGCCTTGCGCGAATCCGATCGGATTGAAGAGATGTTATTTGAAATAGAACACGATTTGTGGGTTTACTAAGCCCGAGGTTCAAGCACGCAGGGCTACGGATTCCAACCCGGCATACCACCGTACAGTCAACAGCATCCGAGGCTGGGGCTGTACGGTTTCTCATATAACAGGATGTTCGATTTTTTTGGCCAGAACATAGAATACCTCAAGGGCGTAGGTCCGGCCAAAGCCCAGACGCTGCGGCAGGAAGCCCATGTCTTCACTTACGGAGACATGCTCGCCTACTTTCCCTTCCGATACATCGACAAAGGCAATTTTGTTCGCATCAGCCAAATCCGGGACGACCAATCGTATGTGGCTGTCAAAGGGAAAATCCTCAAAGTGGAAAGCAAGGGTTTTGGCAAAGGCAAACGGCTCATTGCGGCTTTCAGCGACGGCACCGGCACTGTGGAACTGACCTGGTTCTCCGGTCTGAAATGGATCGAACCCAAAATCCGGCAAGGTGTCTATTTGAGCATCTTCGGCAAACCCAGCATCTATAACCATCAGCTCCAATTCAGCCATCCTGAAATAGAAGTCATCGACCCGAACAAGCCCCAGCAGCTGCAAAACGCTGGCATCCAGCCCCTCTACCCCACCACGGAAACGATGAAGAACCGGGGCCTTTCGCCCAAGGCGATGGCCGCTATCACGCAGAATCTCTGCAAGCAGGCCGAAGGCAGCATCCCTGAAATCCTAAGCCAGGACATTCTTTCCCGATACCAGCTGATGTCGCGCGAGCAAGCTTTCATCCAAGTCCATCACCCACTGAGCCTGGCCCATGCTGACTGCGCCCGCCAAAGGCTGAAATTCGAGGAACTGCTTCTGCTCCAACTCAATATCCTCAAGCAAAAAATGAACCGGGGAAAAACTCCCGGATTCGTGTTCACAAAAGTCGGAGACAATTTCAACTATTTTTACCAAAACAACCTTAACTTTGAACTCACCGGAGCCCAGAAAAGAGTGGTCAAGGAAATCCGGGCCGATACACGGACAGGATTCCAGATGAACCGTCTCTTGCAGGGGGATGTGGGCAGCGGAAAGACCATCGTGGCGTTGATGAGCATGCTGCTGGCTGTGGACAACGGATTCCAGGCCTGCCTGATGGCACCCACCGAAATCCTCGCCCGCCAGCATTTTGCCAGCATTTCCAAGTACTTGGACTCGATGAAGGTACGTGTGGCCTTGCTGACAGGTTCGAGCACGAAAAAAGACAGGACGGTACTGCTCAATATGCTGGCTGACGGCCAACTGCACTTGCTGATCGGCACCCATGCCTTGTTAGAGGACAATGTGGTGTTCAAAAACTTGGGATTGGTGGTGATTGACGAGCAACACCGTTTCGGGGTCGCCCAACGGGCAAAACTCTGGAACAAGAACTCGGTGCCGCCGCATATTCTGGTCATGACGGCAACTCCCATTCCCCGGACACTGGGAATGACCCTGTACGGGGATTTGGACCTTTCGGTCATTGACGAGCTGCCGCCGAACCGAAAGCCCATCAAGACCCTGCACCTCACCGACCACGACAGGCTCAAGCTCTTCGCTTTCATGAAGCAAGAAATTGCTAAAGGTCGGCAAGTCTATGTTGTCTATCCGTTAATCCAAGAGTCGGAGACTTTGGACCTGAAAGACCTGATGGACGGATACGAAAGCATCAGTCGGGCATTCCCGATACCGGATTACCAGCTGAGCATTGTCCACGGCAAGATGAAAGCCGAGGACAAGGAGTTCGAGATGCAACGCTTCAAGAAAGGCGAAACCCAGATCATGGTAGCTACAACCGTGATTGAAGTGGGTGTGGATGTACCCAATGCCAGCGTAATGGTGATTGAGAACAGCGAACGCTTCGGCTTGGCGCAGCTGCATCAGCTCCGGGGGCGCGTGGGCCGGGGTGCAGAACAGTCGTACTGCATCCTGATGACCGCCGACAAGCTCAGCAAGGATGCCAACGAGCGCATCAACACGATGGTAGCTACCAACGACGGCTTCAAGATTGCCGAAGCCGACCTGAGGTTACGCGGACCGGGCGACTTGCAAGGCACGCAGCAAAGCGGGCTGTTGGCCTTGAAAATCGCCGACATCGCCCAAGACGAGAATATCGTAAGGGCGGCGCGGCATACAGCCGTGGAGATACTGCAGCAAGACCCCGCCTTGGCATCGCCCAAGAACCAAGCCTTGCTTCGGGAAATGAAAAAGAATGGAAAAGAGAACTTTTGGGCCAAAATAAGCTGACATGGACAACCAGAAACTTTCGGTTTACGGGGCCCGTGCCCATAACCTGCAAAACATAGACCTTTTCTTGCCCCATGGCAAGCTCATCGTCATCACCGGCTTGAGCGGAAGCGGCAAGTCGTCGATTGCGTTCGATACGATTTACGCCGAAGGGCAGAGACGCTACATGGAAACATTCTCGTCCTACGCCCGCCAGTTCATCGGAGGGCTGGAACGCCCTGACGTGGACAAAATTGACGGCCTGAGTCCTGTCATTGCCATCGAGCAGAAGACTACCAACAAGAATCCCCGCTCCACGGTGGGGACAGTGACCGAAATCTACGACTACTTGCGTCTGCTCTTTGCCCGCATCGGCGAAGCCTACTCGTACGTGACAGGCGAAAAAATGGTCAAATATACCGAAGAGAAAGTCATTGACCTCATCCTCAAAGAATACGACGGGCAAAAAATATCAGTCCTCTCCCCGCTTGTCATTGGACGCAAAGGCCATTACAGGGAACTTTTCGAGAACGTCCGCAAGCAAGGATACCTTAAAGTGCGGGTGGACGGCGAGGTAACAGATCTCAGCTTCGGCATGTACGTGGACCGGTACAAGACCCATGATATCGAACTGGTGGTGGACAAGCTGCAAGTGAGCGACAAGAACCGCACCCGCCTGGTGCAAAGCGTCAAGGCGGCCATGAAACAGGGCAAGGGGCAAATCCTGATTCTGGACGAAGCCACCAGCAAAGCGAGGCATTTCAGCCGGACCTTGATGTGTCCCACATCGGGCATTTCATACCCTGACCCGGAACCGAATACATTCTCGTTCAACTCTCCGTATGGTGCCTGCCCGCATTGCAACGGCTTAGGAGTGGAAATAAGCCCAGACATAAATAAGATTATCCCTAATACGGCTCTCAGCATCCATGCCGGCGGCCTGGCTCCTATCAAGACAGAGCATTTGCACGACCGCAAAGAGAACCTCTTAGGGGAAGGATGGATCCTGTCGCAGATTGAAATGATCGGCAAAATCTACGACTTTGATTTAAAGACCCCTATTCATCATATCAGCGAAGAAGGGATGAATGCCATCCTGAATGGGGAACACCGAACTTTCGAGTTCAATAACAAAACTTTAGGAGTCACTCGCAAAATAGACATCGATTTTGACGGCATCTATGCCTACCTTAAAAGGCTTTATGATGAAGGTTTGCCCAGCGCCCAGAAATGGGCCATGCAATTCATGACAGCCAAAACCTGCTCTGAATGTCACGGGACTCGTTTGCAACAGATTTCCAGACATTTTTTTATTTCAGGAAAGAACATAGCCGAATTGTCGGCCATGAGTTTGGAAGAACTGCACGACTGGATTGCCCACGTAGAACCTCAGCTGAACGAATCCCAAAAGAAAATCGGCCACGAAATCCTGAAAGAGATTCAAAACCGAATCGGATTCCTGCTAGATGTGGGCATCGGTTATTTAAGTCTGGACCGGGAAGCTTCCGGATTATCCGGCGGGGAATCCCAGCGTATCCGTCTGGCGACCCAGATCGGATCCAAATTGGTAGGGGTGCTGTATATCCTGGACGAACCCAGCATAGGGCTGCACCAAAGGGACAACCAACGGCTGATTGCCTCGCTCAAACAGCTTCGGGACTTGGGCAATACCGTCATCGTGGTGGAACACGACGAGGACATGATGCGGGCGGCCGACTATATCGTGGACATGGGGCCGGGCGCCGGCGTGGAAGGCGGGCGCGTGGTAGCCCAAGGCAGGCCGGAAGAATTCCTGAAGCAGAAATCCATCACCACCGACTACCTGAACGGCATCCGGAAAATCGAGATTCCGGCCCGCCGGCGCCCCGGCAACGGGGATACCATCCGTTTGCTCGATGCCTGCGGCCATAACCTCAAGCATGTGAATTTCACTTTGCCACTCAATACCTTCACCTGCGTGACCGGGGTTTCGGGCAGCGGCAAGTCTTCCTTGATTACCCAAACCCTGCAACCCTACCTGAGCGCATACTTCTACCGCGCCCATCCCGAACCCCTGCCGTTCGGCGGGCTTGAGGGGATATCCGGCATCGACAAGGTGATAGAAGTGGATCAAGCCCCCATCGGACGCACCCCGCGATCCAATCCTGTCACCTACGTAGGAGTGTTCGATGAAATCCGTCAGCTTTTCGCTTCCCTGCCCGACTCCAAAATCCGGGGGTACAAAGCCGGACGCTTCTCGTTCAATGTGAAAGGAGGACGCTGCGAGAAATGCGGAGGAGCCGGAGTGGAAACCATCGAGATGAACTTCCTGCCCGATGTGTATGTGACCTGCGAGGAATGCAACGGGAAACGCTACAACCGGGAAACCTTGGAAATCCGGTACAGGGGAAAGAACATCAACGACGTGCTGAACATGAGCATCGCCCAAGCCGTGGAATTTTTCGAGAACATTCCCTCCATCGCCTCCAAACTCAAGACTTTGGACGATGTAGGCTTAGGCTACATCACGCTTGGGCAGCCTTCCACCACGCTTTCGGGAGGAGAAGCCCAGCGTATCAAGTTAGCCGCCGAACTTTCCAAAAAAGAGACGGGGCGGACACTGTACATCTTGGACGAACCCACCACCGGCTTGCATTTCGAGGATATACGTATCCTGCTCGAAGTCTTGCAGAAATTAGTGGATGCCGGCAATACGATCCTGGTCATCGAACACAATCTGGATGTGATCAAATGCGCCGACCATATCGTGGACATGGGACCGGAAGGCGGGGCGGCCGGCGGACGCATCGTAGCCGAAGGTACGCCGGAAGAAATAGCAGCTTGCCCGGAAAGTTACACAGGACGGTATTTGCGGCCTTTATTAGAAGCCCAAGGCCGGAAAATCGGCTAAAAACATAAATCGGAACCACTATGTCGAAAATAGAAATCATCTGCAAGAACACGGGAATCCGCAAGGAATACCCCATCGGAATCACCTTGGCTGAAATAGCCAAAGACCAGAATATCCGGCTCGAAGACGATATCCTGGCAGCAAGGGTCAACAACTCCCTCCGGGAACTTTCCTTCGAACTGTTCAAGCCCAAGACAGTGGAATTCATCGACATCCACGACCCGATGGGTTACGCGATGTACATGCGTTCGATGATTTTCATCATGTTCAAAGCCGCCCGCGACCTATGGCCGGAAAGCACGCTGAAAGTGGAACACACACTACCCATAGGTACATACTGCGAACTGATTGGCATCCATAAGAAATTGACATTGAACATGGTCGTTCAGCTCAGGAAACGCGTTCAGGAAATCATCGATGAGGACCTGCCTATCACCCGGCGGCAGATTCCCACCACCGAAGCCATCGAAGTGTTCAAACAGAATCGCCTCTACGAAAAAGTACTTCTCTTCCAGACTCGGAATGAACTCTATACCTCGGTCTATAGCATAGGAAGTGTTTCCAACTATTTCTACGGCTACCTTGTGCTCAGCACGGGCTATATCAAGCATTTCCATATCGACCGCTATTTCGGCAACGGCCTGATAGCCATCCGTCCCGACCTGAACGAGACCGTAGGAAAAGACACCAAGCGGTTCCTGTCGGACATGGTCAAGGCGGCCTGCCAAGGCGGCAGCAAGCTCTTCAAGACATTCCAGGAACAGAAAGACTGGCTGGAAATCATGGGCGTGCCTTACGTGGGTAACCTCAACCGAATCCTGCAACAGGAAGGGGCAGGCCGCCTGATCAAGCTTTCGGAAGCCCTGCAGGAGAAGAAAATAGCCAGCATTGCCGATGCCGTAGCAAAGAAAGAAGACTGCCGCATCGTGCTCATCAGCGGGCCATCCTCTTCAGGGAAAACCACTTTCTGCAAACGGCTCTCAATCCAATTGCAGGTATTAGGTTACAGTACTGCCGAAATTTCATTGGACGACTATTTCGTGGATCGGGAAAAGACCCCCAAGGATGCCAACGGAGACTACGATTTTGAATGCATAGAAGCCATCGACCGGGCGTTCTTCAACCAACAGCTCCAGCAAATCCTGAATGTCCAAAAAGAGACGGAGATAAAAATGCCTATCTACGATTTCAAAGCCGGAACCCGCCGGATGGACAAAAAAATCCGGGTCTCACCCAAGACTATTGTACTAGTGGAAGGCATCCACGGCTTGAACCCTGCCCTGACCGATTTGGACAGCAAGTACACGTTCAAGATTTTCGTCTCGGCCCTGACCCATATCAGCATCGATACCCAGAATCCCGTCAGCAGCACCGACAACCGCCTCATTCGGCGCATGGTCCGTGACAGCAAGTTCCGAGGCAATTCCGCCTTGGCAACCTTGGATCGCTGGCCCAGTGTTCGACGAGGAGAAAACAAGAATATCTTCCCCTACCAGGAACAGGCTGACGTGATGTTCAATTCCGCCTTGCTCTTTGAGCTAGGCGTGCTCAAACAAGATGCCGAGGCCTTGCTGAGAGCGATTCCGGAAAATTCGGAACATTACGGGGAAGCCCATCGCCTTCTCAAATTCCTCTCCTACTTCCTACCAATAGAAGAAAAAGAGATTCCTCCGACCTCAATCTTGCGAGAATTCCTTGGTGGAAGCAGTTTTGTGTATTAACGATTACAAAATCAAGTTTCACAACGGTGGTCCGAGGCAAACGAAAGGCTACAGCAGCAATACCGACCGGACACCGGAAAAAGACGGGAAAAAATGAAAACAAAAAGCTGTGCGGAAGACATTTACGGATTGTACAAGCAATGCAGGCGGGTCTGCACCGATACGCGTCGAATCCAGCCCGGGTCGCTTTTCTTTGCCTTGAAAGGAGAGAATTTCGATGCCAACACCTTTGCCAAAGAAGCCGTGGAAAAAGGTTGCGCGTATGCAGTGGTCGACAATCCGAAATACGCCGACAATGACAAGATTTTCTTAGTCGATGACAGCCTTCAATGCCTCCAACAAATAGCGGTCTTGTACAGGAAAGACATGATTATCCCCGTAATAGGCATTACCGGCACCAATGGGAAAACCACCACAAAAGAGCTGGTCCGTTCCGTTTTGAGTCAAAGGTACCGGGTCTATGCCACCGAAGGGAACCTGAACAACCATATCGGTGTGCCGCTAAGCCTGCTTTCAATGCCCCCCGATACCGAAATAGCCATTATCGAAATGGGAGCCAGTCATCCGGACGAAATAGCCCAGCTCTGCCGCATTGCATTGCCCACTTTCGGCATCATCACCAATATAGGGGAAGCCCATCTGGAAGGCTTCGGCAACTTCGCCACGATTGTCGATACCAAACTGGCCCTATACCGTTTTTTGGGACGAATCCACGGCAAAGCCTTCGTCAATGCTACCGATTCTTTGTTAATGAGCCATTCGGAAGAATTGGAACGCTTCTGCTACGGCACGCCGGACAACGTGTTCCTGCAAATGACCCCGATGGAGGGCGACAAAATCCATCTCTCCTGCTGCCTGCACGGACCCAGTTCTGCTCCGAACCTGACCGAAATCCGGACCAAGCTCACCGGCGGATACAATCTGGACAATGTAGCAGCGGCGGCTTGCGCCGGACGTTACTTCGGACTCAACGACCGGGAAATACAGGACGGCATCATGGCATACCAACCTTCAAACCTACGCTCCCAATGCATGCAATGCGGCAGCAATCTGGTCATTGCCGATACCTATAATGCCAACCCTTCCAGCATGAAGGCATCCATTGAAAATTTCGGATCGATGCAATCCCACGGTACCAAACTGGCCATTCTGGGGGAAATGCTCGAATTAGGCAAAGCCAGCAAGGATGAACATCTAAAAGTAATCGACACATTACAGTTCCAACGAATCCAAGAAGCCTATTTGGTCGGGAACGGCTTTTCCAAAACGCCCAAGCAAACCGGATACAAATTCTTTGCCGATACAGATGACTTGCTGGCTTTCCTCAAGCAAAACCCCGTTGAACACCACTGCATCCTTGTAAAAGGTTCGCACGGGGTCCATCTGGAAAAGGTAGTGGAATTCTTCAGCAACACTCTTTAAAACAAGTTGGCACAAAATAC
Organism: uncultured Bacteroidales bacterium; assembly: GCA_944320465.1. Taxonomy (GTDB): domain Bacteria; phylum Bacteroidota; class Bacteroidia; order Bacteroidales; family P3; genus Pullibacteroides. The sequence goes on from CALUHO010000002.1 coordinate 172,224, forward strand.
GTACTTTTGTAAACAATGCCATTCCCGCATAGAAGATGTCTCGAAAACCAAATATGATGAATGCACGCATAATCCCGATACTTGCCTTGGCGGCCATACTCGGATCCTTGGTATCCTGCAAGGAAAACCAATGCACATACGATGCCGGCGGCACCTTGGAAGCCACTACGATAACTGTCTCAGCCCAAGGCAACGGCATAATACTTTCGTTGCCCGTTGAAGAAAGTCAGAAAGTTGACTCCGCCCAGACCTTGGGCTGGCTCGACACCGTGCAGCTTGCCTTGCAGAAAGAGCTGATCGAAGCCGGGCTGCCTTCCGGACGGCGCAAGGGCGACCCTCGCTACACGGCGCAGGAAATCCAGCTGGCGCAAGTGGAAGACATGCTGGATAAATGCCGGATTAGCGTGCCTACGCAAGGGATCGTGCTGGAAAAATACGCCCAAGCCGGGGAACAAGCCTACATAGGACGACCCTTGCTCAAGGTAGCCGACTTGGACAAGATGTATGTCCGCGTCTATCTGTCGGCAACCCAGTTGGAATCGCTCAAGTTGGGACAGGAAGTGGAAGTATTCTCCAAAAGGGACGGAAAGGAAACAGCTTACAAGGGCCGTATCAACCATATCTCCGACCAGGCCGAGTTCACGCCCAAGTCGGTCCAGACCCAGGACGAACGGGATAACCTGGTCTATGCGGTCAGGATTGCCGTGGAAAATGACGGGTATTTAAAGATCGGGATGTACGCCAATGTGAATTTTCACGGCGTGTGATAACGGACACACCGTCTGACGGAGAAACGTCCAAAGAATTGCTTTTCCGATTCGACATGGACAGGTGGTGTCATTTCATAACAAGCCAAACTCAAGATCAAGATTTTCACTATGGAAACCTCGGTAGTCGCTTCGTTGGTCAGCAAGAGCTTCGGACACGGGAATCATCGCGTCCAGGCTTTGGACGGGGTTTCCCTGCGGATAGGACGAGGCGAGCTTTTCGGCATCATCGGCCCGGACGGTTCGGGCAAGACCACCCTCTTCCGGATTCTGGCCTCGCTGATGCTGCCCGACAAAGGCCGCGCCTATATCGAGGACTTCGACACGGTGAGCCAGTACCGCGACATCCGCAAGATTATCGGCTATATGCCGGGGCGGTTCTCTCTCTACCAGGATTTGAGCGTGGAGGAAAACCTCAAATTCTTCGCCACCCTCTTTGGCAGCGACATCGAAAAGTCATACCCTAACATCCGCCCCATCTACCGTTACTTGAAGCCGTTCAGGAACCGCAAAGCCGGCAAGCTCTCCGGCGGGATGAAACAAAAGCTGGCACTTTGCTGCGCCTTGATTCATAATCCCAAGGTCCTGCTCTTGGACGAGCCGACTACTGGCGTCGATCCGGTTTCACGCCTGGAGTTCTGGGAAATGCTGGATCTATTGCAAGCCCAAGGCATCACGGTCATCGCCTCCACGCCTTATATGAACGAGGCCATGCGCTGCCAGCGGCTCTGTTTCCTGCAAAACGGCAAGGTAGTGGGCTGCGATACGCCCGAGAATATACGCAAAGCCTTTCCTTTCAAGGTCTTTTCGGTCAAGAGCGCCGACAAGTTCCGGCTCTTGGGCGACCTGAGGAATTTCCCGGCCTGCCACGCCTGCTACCCCTTCGGTGCCTATCACCATTTCTATTGCAAGAACGGAAGCGTCCGGATGGAAGAACTGGAATCCTATCTGGCATCGCTCCAGCATGAGGAAATCAAAATCAAGGAAAGCGAGCCGACCATAGAGGACTGTTTCATGGAACTGATGAGCCAAGGAGGGGAACATGGGAATTAGAGATCGTTTGCTGCGCGAACGCAAGGCGATACAAGCCTTGCAGGACGGATATGTCATCAAGGTGAAAGACCTGAGCAAGAAGTTCGGGGACTTCACGGCGGTGGACCACATCAGCTTCGAGGTCAAGAAGGGGGAAATCTTCGGTTTCCTCGGCGCCAACGGAGCGGGCAAGACCACGGCCATCCGTATGCTCTGCGGCCTGCACCGGCCCACTTCGGGCAGCGGCATGGTGGCGGGCTTCGACATCGCCACCCAGCAAGAGGACATCAAGCGGCATATCGGCTACATGAGCCAGAAGTTCGCGCTCTACAACGACCTCAAAGTCTGGGAAAACATTCGGCTCTTTGCGGGCATTTACGGGATGAGCGATTCGGCCATCGCCAAAAAGACAGACCAGATGCTGAGCCGCTTGGGCTTCATGGCCGAAAAGAACACGATGGTGGGCGAGCTGCCATTGGGCTGGAAACAGAAATTAGCGTTCTCGGTGGCGATTTTCCACGAGCCGGAAATCGTGTTCTTAGACGAGCCTACCGGAGGGGTAGACCCGCTGACGAGACGGCAGTTCTGGGAATTGATTTACGAGGCAGTGAGCCGGGGCATCACGGTCTTCGTGACCACGCATTACATGGACGAGGCCGAATACTGCAACCGGGTGAGCATGATGGTGGACGGGCGTATCGAGATGCTGGACACGCCCAAGAACCTCCGGACGCACTTCGGGGTGGAGACGATGGAGGAAGTATTCACGTTGGTGGCACAGCGGGCCACGAGAAGCGACGATTAAATTATGAAACAGTTTTTCGCTTTTGTGGAAAAAGAGTTCTACCACATCTTCAGGGACAAGGCGACCATGCTAATCATCTTGCTTATGCCCGTGGTACAGGTACTCATTTTCGGCTTCGCCATCACGACCGACATCCAGAACACGGAAGTGGCGGTGGTGGATCTTTCCAACACGCCCGACAGCCGGGGCTTGATTGACAAAATCGATGCAGGGACATATTTCCATGTAACGGAGAGGCTGGCGTCTTCGACACAACTGGAAAAGCTTTTCAAAAAAGGCGGTATCAAGATAGGATTGATCATTCCTCCGGATTTCAGCGACGACATGGCGGCCGGGCAAAAGACCAAGGTGCAGTTGGTGACCGATGCCAGCAACCCCAATGAAGCCAGCATCGTGAACGGCTACTTGCAGAACATCATCGGCGCGTATTCATTGGAACGCTATCCGGGCGATGCGCCGGTAGTCGGCACCAAAGTTGAAACGAGGATGTTGTACAACCCGCAGCTCAAAAGCGCCTATACTTTCGTGCCGGGGGTTATCGGCCTGGTCCTGATGCTGATTTGCACGCTGATGACTTCGGTCTCGATTGTCCGGGAGAGGGAATTAGGCACGATGGAGGCTTTGCTGGTGGCACCGTCCAAGCCGATTTATATCATCTTTGCCAAGACGGTCCCCTACTTTGCGGTCTCCATCTTCAACTTGCTTGTCATCATCCTCCTTTCGATTTTTGCTTTCGATGTGCCTATCCGGGGGAGCTTCCTGATGTTCTTCCTGGCCAGCATCACCTATATCTTCACTTCGCTCTGCCTGGGCATCTTCATCTCGACGGTTTCCAAGACGCAGCAAATCGCGATGATTATCTCGCTGATGGGGCTGATGCTGCCTACGGTGCTGCTGTCGGGGCTGATGTTCCCTATCGAGAGCATGCCGGCAGTGTTGCAAGGATTGTCGTACTTGCTGCCTGCCCGCTGGTTCATCGAAATGGGACGAATCATCATGATCAAGGGCTTGGGATTTGGTTACATCTGGATGCAGTGGACTATCCTGATGGGAATGGCGATTTTGTTTTTGGGACTGAGCGTGAAGGGATTCAAGGTTCGATTGACGTAACGGCGCATGACTGCGGCGTGTGATAACGGGCAATCGGCTGCGTTGCGCGAGGGATTCAGACTCAGTCACGTACATAACCTCCCCATCGCGGTGCCTTGCATCTTGCCCGTTCTGACACGCCGCAGGGGATGGCCGTTTCACCAAAAGCCTGACAAAAAGCCTTTTGTCTCGGATACGGAAGTTTCGGCACGAAGCTCGAAGCAAGACTGCCGCAAGCAAGATCGGGCGGGGCGAGCGGGTGAAGGAGGATTCCTGCGGGAAAGAAAGATACGGAGGGCTGAAGTGTGTTATAAAGCGATTGGCTCGCAAAAGAAATGAAAAAAATTATGCGGAGAAACCGGGTTTTGAAATACTTGCTAGAGAAGGAGTTCAAGCAGATGCTGCGCAATCCGATCATGCTGCCGCTGATTATCGCGCTGCCGCTGATCCAGCTGATTCTGTTACCGTATGCGGCCACGTATGAAATCCGGAACATCCAGATGGTGGTGGTGGATCATGACCAAAGCAGCGTATCGCGAGCCTTGCAACAGAAAATCGCCTCGTCGGGATACTTTGAGATTGCTTATCACACAGACACTTACCAGGAGGCTTTGACGCATATCGAAGAGGGAACGGCCAGCATGGTATTGGAAATTCCTGAGAATTTTGAACGGGAAATGAATGCGGGGGAAGAGGTGCAGCTGTTTGTGGCGGCTGATGCGGTGGATGGAACCAAGGCGAGCATCGGGACGAATTACCTGAACGGGATTATCCAGGATTTCTCGATCCGGGAAAGGGAGGAACTGGCCCTGAAATCGCCGGTGGCGGTGGTTCAGAGGGAGTTGCCGGCGCAGATAGAGGCGATACCGGTGTTCCGTTTCAATCCCGGGTTGGACTACAAGACATACATGGTGCCGGGCATCTTGGCGCTTCTGCTGACCTTGGTGGGCGGGATTCTGGCGGCGCTGAACATTTCGGGCGAACGGGAATTAGGCACGTTGGAGCAAATCAATGTGAGCCCGGTGCGTAAGGTGGATTACCTTTTGGGCAAGCTGATTCCGTTCTGGATCATGGGCTTGGTGATTATCTGTTTCGGGCTGGGTATTGCCTGGCTGCTGTACGGCATTGTGCCTAAGGGCAGTTTCTGGACGCTGATTGTGTTCGCGACGATTTACAACATGGGGTTTATCGGTTTCGGGCTGTTTATCTCGTCGGTGTCAAAAAGCCAGCAGCAGGCCATGTTCATTGCGTTTTTCTTCTTACTGATTTTCTTTTTGATGGGCGGGCTTTTCACGCCGGTGAGCAGTATGCCGCGCTGGGCGCAGTACATCACTTACTTGAATCCGACGGCTTACTTGATCGATGCCATGCGACTTATCATCCTCAAAGGCAGCGGCTTTGCCGACCTTTGGGATCAGTTCTGGGCCACGCTGAGCTTTGCGGTGTTTTTTAATGGGTTGGCGTTGCTGACTTTCCGCAAGACTGCCAATTAATTAAAAGCGTTTTAAGGGGCAATCCGCTGCGTTGCGCGAGGGATTCGGTCTCGGTCACGTACACAATACGTTTCCTCGTCCTCACCCTCGCGACGCCTTGCATCTTGCCCCTTAAACCCAAATCGGTCATTAGACTTTGGGGAGATTGCCCGCTTGTGTCATGCAGCATGCTTCTCGCCTAGCCGAAGGCGTAGCGGGCTACGTCGAGGCGTAGCGAGAATCAGGATGCGGACAGAGGCGGGCAAGATGCCCGAAAGCCTCACTTTCCCAATCAAAAACGGACTCGGCGTGTCTAATGACCGATTTGGGTTTAAACAGCTTCTAAGCTTGACACAGTTCAGTCTTACACTATCCAAAATCAAAAGAGATGTGCTTGATTTCGCAACCTCGGCACATCTCTTTCCTTTTTCCCTGCCATGCAAGGCAGGTTTCTATCGATTATCAGTCACCCAACGCAGGAGCAGCATCGTAAAACACATCTATTTTTTCCGAAGCCAACTCGCAATCATCGTCCACACGAATCAAAGTGTATGTGATATAACCTTCCACATGCTGCAAACCTGCCTGCCGGTAATAACCATGCAAAACACCTTCATTGAATTCCGAAACATCTTCGCGAAAGTCTCGCAAGGCTTCCTCGTCGTTCTGCTGAGCCGCCTTGTCAGAAGTCATGGCATCGTTATCTATCGTTTCCGATTCCCCCCAGCCAAGATCCTGCGTAAGATAGGTAGTCGTCACCATGGCCACTGCACCATCCTCACGCACATTGGTGACATCAAATCTGAAATTGTACAAGGTATGGACTTCCTTCTCGCAGGAAGAGAACACGAACAGGCCAGCCACGGCCAACAAGAGGGCAAAAATCCTTGTCTTCATCTTTATAGGGTTTTATTGGTTAACAGATTCTAAAAGCAACTATCGCATGCAGCCGAAATGAAACCCGATATACTTTTGCACGCCAGCCCAAACAAAACTTCTGCAGCATTTCCAATTGCAAAGATGGCACAATAATTCTCTAAGGAAATCAAAATTCACGGAATAAACCCAAATCGGTCATTAGACTTTGGGTTAAACACGGCCAACCGTCTGCCAAGACGAAGAACCGAGGAACGGGACATGGCTCCGGGATTGATGCCGGCTTCGCCTTCGGGAACAGGAGCGGAATGCTGCTTGAAATAATCTTCCCAAGCGGGTAAAACCTGCCCCGTGGAATCGCAGAAAGTCATCACATTGAGCGGGAAAACCTCTTTCCCGTGGTTGGCATCCTTCAAAATCTGATAGATAAATTCCGAACAATAATACCGGTCATCGCCCAAGACATAGGCATAATCGTAAGACTTGCCAAGATGGCCCAAACCAATCCGCAGGGCTCCGGGAATCAGTTGGCGGTATTCAGGCTTCAAGCGAGCCAGCACCGAGACAGGCGGGCAGGAATCGGTTTCGGGATACAAGAATTCCCGGAGCGGAGTCAAGGCCACGCAAGGCACGGTGGCCTCCAAAACATAGGCCTCACCCCCTTGGATGCAAACCATGCCCACATGCGTGAAATCATAATCTTCCGCACTGGAAGTCACGCTCTTGATAGCATTTTCGGTATTCCCGCCGCAGGCTTCCTGAAAAATCAAGTCGCCGTTACGAAGACGCATTCCATGACAAGAATATACTCTTTGAGCCGTTGCCTGACTATCCAAGCCCAAACAAAAACACCCTGCCAGCAAAGCGCAAAACGCAGTTCTGGCAAGGTGTCCTTTCTTACGTTTGGCCGAAACATGAATCCTCTTCGGCAAAACCTTGCAACTCATGATGTCCTGCAAGCTTAGAATGGAAGGTCGTCGGCCGCATCCCCTCCTGCCGGAGCATTCGGGAATTCCGGCATCTGGGCGGCAGGCTGCTGGGGCATTCCCGCCGGAGCAGCATACGGCTGAGCGGCCGGAGCTTGATACCCGGCCTGCGGAGCCTGATAGGCTTGAGCGGACATCCCCGGAACCGCACCCGGAGCAGTCGGCAAGGTGATTCTCCACGGACGCACATCGGTGTACCAGCGGCCGTTGTATTCCCGGCTTTCCAAATCGAAGGCCACCGTCAACACATTGCCCACCTGCATGATGCTGGGATCCTGGATGGCACGATCACCCCATACCGAAACGCAAATCTTGCGGGGATACTGGCTTTCGGTTTCAAATATGAATTCCTGACGCTTCCAAGGGCCGTTCTTGCCCTCGCCCGTCACCGGTTCGTTAATCTGGATCAATTTTGCTGTAAATTCCATATCGCGTATAATTTTTATCTCTCCAAAAGAGCTGCGAAATTACGAAAGTGCAAAGAAATTTTCCCTGCCCCTTGACAAGAATCTATTAACATCCGCCTGTCGTCTCGCCTATCTCGGTCCTGCGAGCCGCCTTCACTTCCTCCACCACCCCGCAGACCATCTGTTTCAACTGCACCATGAACTGGGAGGCAGAGTATTTCCCATCGGCTATTTCCCGGAGTTTCTTCTCCCATTGCCCGGTCAGTTCTGCCGACTTGAGCAAGCGGTTCTGTATCGTCTCGATCAGTTTTATCCCCGTCGACGTAGGCAGAATCCGCTTCTTGTCCTTATAGACATACTTGCGCTTGAGCAAGGTCTCTATAATCGCCGCCCGGGTGGAAGGCCTCCCTATCCCGTTGGCTTTCATCAAATCGCGCAGTTCCTCATCGTCCACGTTCTTGCCAGCCGTCTCCATCGCCTTGAGCAAATCGCCCTCGCTCATGTACTTGGGAGGCTGGGTCTGCTTCTGGACAATTTCCGGCTTATGCGGCCCTTTCTCGCCCACCTTGTATTCCGGTAGCACGTTTTCCTGATTTTCCTTCTCCTCTTCCCCTTGCTGCGCCTTGGAAGGGAACACCACCCGCCAGCCGGGTTCTGTTATCACCTTACCGGTAGCCTTGAATTGTATCAGCGTGTCTTTCTTCTTTTTATCTTTCCCCTCCAGGCTAGTTTCCCCGCTTTTTTCGTGCGATGCCAAAGCAGACTGATTGCCACCTGCTGAAACCGCCGCCTCAACATCCTCCGGGCTTTCCCCCACTTCCGGCATCGCACGCTCCAAGCTTTCCGCAGCATTCCCTTGAAGCCCGGCATCCGCATCGGGCAACCTGCCCGCCATTCCGCCCAAGTCCACTTGCGCCATCACCGTCGTGTTGGCATACTCGCAATCGGGATAAAACACCGCGATGAAACGGCGGATTACCATGTCCAACACCAATTTCTCGTTCCGGTTCAGCGTGGCAGCAGCCCCGAACTCCCCGGTGGGAATAATGGCATGATGGTCGGTTATCTTCTTGTCGTTAAATATCTTGCTGCTTTTGCGCAAGCTTTTCTGCGCCAATAAAGGAGCGGTCAAATCAGCGTACGGGCTTAGTCCGCGCAACATCCCCGGCACTTTGGGATAAATGTCGTTGGGAAGGAAGTTGGTATCGACGCGAGGATAGGTAGTCAGTTTCTTTTCGTAAAGGTTCTGAATGATTTGCAATGTCTCATCGGCCGAGAAGCCGAACTTTTTGTTGCATTCCACCTGCAAAAGGGTCAAATCGAAGAGCTTGGGCGGATGCTCCTTGGCCTTTTTCTTTTCCACCTTGGTAATTTCCAAGGGTTTGTCCGCCACTTGCCGACAAAGCTCCTTGGCGGCCTCTTCCGTGGCGATCCTGCCTTTGGTACTTTGGAACTGGCCTCCCCGGTAGAGGGTGCGGAGTTCCCAGAATTTTTCCGGCTTGAAATTCTCTATCGCCTTCTGGCGTTCCACCAAGATAGCCAAAGTCGGAGTCTGGACACGGCCTACCGACAAAACCTGACCAGGGATGCCGAATTTGAGAGTGTAGGCGCGGCTGGCGTTCATCCCCAGCAGCCAGTCGCCGATGGCCCGCACCGAACCGGCGGCATAGAGGTTGTCGAAATCGGATGCGGGATAGAGCTTGGCAAAGCCTTCCTTGATGGCTTCTTCGGTCAAAGAGGATATCCAAAGGCGTTTCACCGGCACTTTGCAGCCGGCTTTCTGCATGACCCATCGCTGGATCACCTCCCCTTCCTGCCCGGCATCGCCGCAGTTGATCACTTCCTCGCACTGGGACATCAGGTCGCTCAGAATCTGGAACTGGTTCATGCTGCCTTTTTCCGGAATCAGCTTCAGCTTGAAAGTCGGGGGGATCATCGGCAGCACTTCCATCCGCCATCGTTTCCATTCGGGGGTGTAGTCGTCGGGCTCGAAAAGGGTGCAGAGATGGCCGAAGGTCCACGACACCCAGTAGCCGTTGCCTTCCATATAGCCGTTCTTGGCGGTCGTGGCCCCGATTACACGCGCTATCTCCCTGCCCACGCTGGGCTTTTCGGCTATACAGAGTTTCATTTCCTTAGCTTGCTTTACCTATCGATACCCTTTACGGCATAGAGCAGCAAAAATACAAAAACCTCCCCGATTCCCGGAAAAACCGTAATATTGGAACCCGCAGATGGCGGTGTGTCATAATGAGCAATCGGCTTCGTTGCTTTGGTTTCACCGAAAACAGGCTGCACCTCGGCCAAACTCGAACCTATCGGCTGGGTTTGGCTCTCGGTTTGCACTGTTTTTCGAGTCTCGGACTCAGTCACGAACCGCAGTGCAAGCCGAATGCAGAGGGCATGTCTGCTTGCACTATGCTGAGGCGCAGCCTGCGTTCGCTGCGGAGCAGCAACAGTACGCTCCTTCGTTCTCGCTCTCTACGCCTTGCATCTTACTCACTCTGACACACCGCCTGAGATTTAGAAGCTGTTTAAAATTTTTTACAATCCTGAAAAGGCTGGATTTTCAGGAACCGGGTTCAGGATTTTGTTTGCCCATCGGGGGCTATTTCGGGTCTGGCTTGCGTTTTTCACGTCAGATAGCTTGGCTATCCTCCTTTGAAAAACGCGGCGCCATTCCTCGAAATCCCCTCCCGATGGCCTAAACAAATAAATTTAAACAGCTTCTTATTTCAAATCCCTATTTTGATACACCCTCATCTTTCTCCTAAGCTGCATTTTCTACTTGAACCCAAATCGGTCATTAGACTTTGGGGAGATTGCCCGCTTGTGTCATGCAGCATGCTTCTCGCCTAGCCGAAGGCGTAGCGGGCTACGTCGAGGCGTAGCGAGAAGCAGGATGCGGACAGAGGCGGGCAAGATGCCCGAAAGCCTCATTTTCCTAACCGAAAACAGCCCCGGCGTGTCTAATGACCGATTTGGGTTGAACTTGCTCAGGCAAGCGAAACCCAATCTTGCATTTCCAAACGCAGACACGGTTCCCTATTTATCCCAAATCGGTCATTAGACTTTGGGGAGATTGCCCGCTTGTGTCATGCAGCATGCTTCTCGCCTAGCCGAA
>CALUHO010000003.1 GCA_944320465.1 uncultured Bacteroidales bacterium
AAGGGCGAGGGCGAAGGAGCGTACTTATGTACGTGACAGAGCGCGAGACCCGCAAGCAACGCAGCAGATTACCCGTCTTTCCCTTCGAGAAATGGGAAGGCGTCCGGTGGAGAGATAAGTCAGGAGACTAGCCAAAGAGGATTGGACTTGCAGGGACTTGCCATCCAAGGCCGAGACGGATGCCGGGAGATATTCCATAGCGCGCAAGGCAGCCGATAAAGCCAAGGAGGCAACATGCCAGCTTTCCGGGGGAAAACGGAAAGGGAGTCGGATGATGAAGGCAGAAAGGAAACCTGATTTCTCCTGCTGCCGCTTCTTTTCTCAACGAACCGTTCCGAGGTTCAGAGACAATCGTCTTCAGGTTTTTCAAGACAGTCGTTTCAGGGTCGAAAGCCAGAAAACTGGAAATTTAATTTTTTTCTGCCCTATGAAACCATTATTTTCCGGCAAAACGGTATTTCGTATCTGTGCCAGTTTTGCAGCATTGAGCTTTATGGCGGTAAATCCGTTGCCGGCGCAAACGGCAGCTGCTCCCGATACCGTCTTGCTTTTGAACCAGAATCAAGTTTTCAGCATTACAAAAGAAACCCCTTTCTACGATGCGGGAGGTCCCGCAGGCGGCGTGCAAGAGGGCGATGAAGGTTCTGTGGCTTTTGTCCCTGCCACGCAAGGGCAGGTGATTCAGTTAGACTTCAGCCATATCGATATTTTCAATTCTGACTATGGAAAGTGGAATAACGACATTTTGAAAGTCTACAATGGCCAAAGTGTGGACGACAACCATCTCAATGCCGTTGTTTCGGACGAGAATACATTGATAGGCAGCTTGCCGATGCGCTTCCGTTCCACGGCCGAAGACGGTTCGCTCACGGTCTATTTCAAGAAGGTTTCCGGCCTCGAGAAGCCAGGCTTTGAAGCCGTGGTAAGCCAATACCGACCCTCCGACATGCGATTTGTCTCGGCTGACCAGTTCTTCGGCCCGGCAACCAAGACCCTGCAAGGCGATACCTTGCTGTTGCTTGGAATCAATATCCGGACGGAGGACTTGAACAATCCCTTGTCGCTGCAAAGCCTTGACTTGGAGTTCTCGGATTGCAGCCCGGTCGGCCTTGTGGAAAGCGGTAAAGTCTATTTCCTGGGACAAGACTCCGCCTTCACTGCCGCCAAGGCGGTGGAAGTGGGTTCGTTTGCCAGTTTGTCCGCCCAGCATGCGGTTCAGGTTCAAATAGATGAGTCTGAAACCAAACTGTCGGAAGGCAGCAATTATTTTTATATAAAAGTGGCTGTCGGCTACGATGCCCAAGACGGGGACTATCTCCGTGCCGCTTGCACCGGCCTGACGCTGACCGATGGCCAAGGAATGCATGTCCCATCGGCATTGGAATCCGGTGCCATTGCGGTGGAAAACACATGGTATTCGCAAGAAGGCGTGAACCTCAAGTGTTTCAAGGAGCAGATAGGCTTTCGTCCCACATCGGTATCGTATGCGGCTTACGACCCCTACATGGGCGAGCAGGTTGTGACTTTCGTTCCCGTGACGCAAGGCCGGGTGGCGCAAATCAGGTTCAACCTTTTCGACCTTTATCCTGGTAACACTTACGGCGGGGCGCACGATGTCTTCCAGATATACAGCGGAGGCCGTGACGGGGATCTCTTGTGGGAATACGATGGCGAGGAAGGGACTGCGCAGGGGCCGGCTTCGGTACTCCGATCCAAGGCGGAAGACGGTTCGCTTACCATAGTGTTCGAACCCAAAGGAGGCTCGTCTTATTATACCGGAGATGGTTTTGAGGCCATGCTGGCCGAATACGAACCGGTGGCTCTCGACATCGACACGGCGGCCGGCTTCCAGGCAGCAAACGGGGACTTGATGCCCGGAGTCCGCAGGCAGCCGGTCATCGGTTTGCGTTTGGACGTGTCCGGCACCTTGGATCAATTGATTTGGACAAGTCTGACGGCCAACTGGAAAGACGGCAGCGAGCAAGCGGTGGGACAGGCATATTTGTATATGACCCGGAACGCCGAATTCGATACCTTGCAGAAAATAGCCGAGAGTACGGTGGCATCGGCATCGACTTCTTTTTCAGGAAGCGAGTCTTTGCAGGAAGGGACTTATTACATCTGGCTTTGCGCCGATGTCGATGCCGACGCGGCAAACGGCACGGTGATTGACGCTTTCTGGAGCGGGCTTGCCACTAACCGGAAAGACGGTTATGCCATCGGGAATGCCGACCCGGAAGGCGGAATCCTGCTGACGAACATGTACAGCTTGCAGAACGGGCGGAACGGCGAAATTCCGGTGGACGGCTCATTGATGTTCTATGATGATGGCGGAAAGGACGGTGCTTATGCCAAGGATGCTTTCAATGGAAAGGTCACATTTGCGCCCGCCGTTGCAGGGCAGGTAATCCGTGCCAGCTTCGAGTCTTTCGAGACGTATTCCACCACGCATGTCCTCTCGGTTTATTCGGGTTCGGATACCTTGGCCTCGGACCAGATAGGCGCTTATTCTTACAAGACTTACCCGCAGGTGCGCCTGATAAGCCAGTCTCCGGATGGAAAAATGACGTTCCAGTTCGTCAAGCCGAAGTCTTCCTATGGTTCCATGCCCGATGGCTGGGCTATCGAGATTTCGGCAGTCAATCCTTCGCCTTTGGCTTTGGAGGCGGTCGATGCCCAAGCGGTGGAGCAGGAGTTCGTGGGTGCGTACAGCCAGAACGTGCAGGCTCTTTTGCTCCGTTTGCAGCCGGCAGGCGATACCGGTTCGGCGGTGCTGACCGATCTGGTGCTGGATCTGGCTTCTACCGATGCGGATCTGCGGAATGTGCGGGCCTATTTCCTGGAAACGGATACGGTGCTGAACATGGCGGTCGCAGCCGATTGCCTGTTTGCGCAGGTGGATTCGGTAAAAGCGGGGACGGAAACGATTCGTTTGAGCGGTTCGGCGGCCATGCGCTTTGAACAAGAGTATCACATGGCTATTTGCTATGATTTGGGCGATGCCGGAGCGGGGGATCGTATTGAGATAGCTTTAGATTCGGCTTACGCTGGCAACCGGGCTGTTCCGGTGCAAGGCGAGGCTTCCTTGCATACGGTCAAAGCCGGGATTCATGGAGATTTCATCGTAGGGGTTTCGGGCGAAGCCGATTTTTCCACGATACAGGCCGCGGTGGACTACCTTGCGCGAGGCGTGGACGGGCCGGTCAATCTGAAGCTGGAAAGCGGCACTTACGATGAGGTGGTGGTGATTCCGGCCATTGCCGGTTTGTCTGAGCGGAACCTGTTGACGATAAGTTCTTTGAGCGGGCGGGCCGAGGATGTGACGATTGCTTCCGATGATTATGACGAATATCTGGACTATGCCACTTTGACCCGGAATCCCAACGAAGGGGTGTTCAACCTGGCCGGGACTTCGTATCTGCGCTTGCAGGATGTGACGCTGACTACCGGCAATATGGATTTCCCTTCGGTGATCCACGTATACCAAGGGGCGCATCATTTGCGGTTTTCCGGTTTGCGGATTTTGGCCGGGCAGCCTGCGGATTATAATTCATCGATAAGTCTGTTGACGGTCTATGCTTCTTCTACCCAATCTCCTAACTTGAATTGCAGTTATATCGAGGTGAAGGATTGTTATCTTGAAGGAGGTTACATAGGCCTTGACCTTGGCGGGTCGGGCGTGGTGGCCTTGGGTTCGGGAGCCAAGGCTCGTGAAATTGAAATCAGTGGCAATGAGTTTGCAGGGCAATGTTCCAAAGGGGTTTATATCCATGATGCAGAGCACTTCCGTTTGGTTGGAAACTACATCCATACCGATTACGTGTATAATTACAGCTATACGGGGATGGACTTGTACCGTTGCGGCTTGGCTTCGGCGGTTTCCGGCAATCGGATAGAGATAGATTTGCCGGCCGGCAAGTACGCTACCGGTATTTATTCCCGTCCAGTCTATGGCGGGGCAGATGCGCCGATGCGTATTTTCAATAATGTGGTTGATTTCCGGAATACCTTGGGGACTTCGTACGGGATAGAGATGAGCGGTTTCGGGACAGGTTCGACGACTTCTTATGTGGATATTGCCTACAATACGGTCCGGCTGGGGGGCGAAAGCGAAGCTTCCGGCTCGGCGGTGCTTTATATCGATGACGAGGCGGCTCCTTCTGCGCTCTACATTGCCAACAATCTTTTCCAGAACCGGGCGGGCGGTTATGTGTACCGTTTGGATTTGGTTTCGGACACGGCTCATGTGGAATGGGAGCGGAACGGGGTATTCACTACGGCCGATACCATTGAGGATCTTGGCATTTTTGCCCGGTTGGGTTCGGACGAGATTTCGTATGCGGTATGGGATTATCAGGTGAAATCCGACAAGGAGAGTCTTTTTGCCGAAGCGGAATTCCTGAGTCCTGCTTTCTTGGGATTGAAAACCTGGCAACCTTTCGACACGGCGGTTCCCTTGGATTGGGTCCCGACCGATATCCTGGGCATAGACCGTCCTGCCACGCGGGCCACATTGGGCGCTTACGAATTCGAAGGCGACCTGAACCAGCCCCCTGTGATGGCCGATGAGTATCCTCTCTTGCGGGATGTGACGGCTTTCACGGCAGGTATGGCGGTGAAGCCGAGCCAGTCGAGCCGGATTTATTATGCCGTGGCGGCTCCCGGGGAGAAAATGGAGGCTGATTCAGTGGTGTCGCAAGGAATGATGGCGGAAGTCGGCCGGAACCAGGAAGCAGTATGCCGTTTTGAGGGCTTGGAGGCTAAGACTTGGTATCAAGCCTATTTCGTGATGGAGAACTTCAACGAGGTTCGCAGCGGCTTGATTGTATCTGACAGTTTCCAGACAAATTTCCCGCCTACGGCGGTTTCTACCTTTGAAGACGTGGCGGTGGGTGTTTCGGAAGAGTTTGAAGACGGTACGGCCTTTTTTTCCGGCTTTGCTGTGCTGGAGGCCGATGCCGGGGCGGCGGATGCGCCGGAAGGTTCGCACCGGGCACTGGCATTGGGCGATGCCCGCATTGCCCTTACCAATACCGACACGGGTTTGAACCTGACAGGTTTCTTCTACCGGAGCAAGGCCGAATCGGGCTTGAAGCTGTCGAACGGACAGGAATTGACGATGCCGGCTTCGGAACATTGGCGGTATTTCAACCTGCGCGACAAGGGACGGATGACGTATCTGGAATTTTCCTGCACTGACAGCCTGTATCTGGACGATTTCAGCGGGCAGCCCTTTGAATTGCAGTTGGGCGGACTGCCTTCCGACACGGTTGTGAAACGGGGTACGGAACTGGCTTTGGCGGCTGCCGTCAGCGGCGGCGTGCCGGAATACGCTTATAACTGGATAGATGCTGCCGGCGATACGGTGGGGCGCGAGGCCGTTCTGGAAGTCTTGGCCGAACGCAATGCCGGATATACGCTGTATGTCCGCGATGAATGGAATTCCGTGCAGTCGGTTTCTGTGCAGGTAGTGGTGCTGGGCGGCGAAGGCGTTGCCGATTTCGAGGACTTGGATCTGGAAGCGGAGAGCAGCTGGCATGGCGATACCGACGGGGATACGTATTTCTACAGCGGATCTTACCGTTTTACCAACTCCTATACCTTGGCTTGGGATTCCTGGATGGGATTTGCTTACGCCAATATCTCCGATTCTTCTTATGTCCCTGAATGGGGCTACGACAACCAGTACAAGAATGCGGCAGGCGGCGGGGCTTTGGGTTCGGCGACCTACGGCGTGGTTTACGACCACGGCGTGGTGGACTTGCTGGAAGCCGGTGAAGAAGGCGCGGAGATTCCCGGCTGTTATGTGACTAACAACATCATGCTCTACAATGCGGCGGTCAATGGCGATACCTATTCGGGAGGACCCTTCGAGGAAGGCGACTATTTCAAGGTGCTTTTCCGGGGCGTCCGTCCTGATGGGGACACGGCGGTAATAGAATATTATCTGGCCGATTGCCGTGATGCGGATTCTGCCGAACACTACATTCTGGACACTTGGGAGTGGGTGGATCTGAGCGGCTTGGGAGCTGTCGGACAGCTGTTGATTGGTTTCGAGGGTTCGCGGGTGAACCAGTACGGGCCGCTTTTGCCTTCGTATATGGCGATTGACAAGGTTGGCGCGGCACGTCCGGATGCGCGTGTGCTTGAGGACAGCCTGCGTCTTGGGACGGATGCGTTTTTGGCTTTCGGCGATATGTTCTCTTTGCCGGGTACGGGGCAATGGAAGGTGGTGGTGGGCGAACCGGATGTGGAAGGCGTGGCTTCGTTTGCCGTGTCCGATTCGGGCTTGCAAGTATCGGCTTTGGGCGTTGGTACATGCCGAGCGGACTTGCAGGCTACGCGCAACGGACGTTCCGAGTATGTGGCTTTGAATTTGAGCGTTCTGGATGAAACCACTGTAGAAGATGCTGCGGCGGCTTCCAATGCTTTGGTTGCGGCCATATATCCTGTACCGGCAGTCGATTACTTGAATGTCCGTCTGTCCGTGCCGGTGTCCGGTTTGAAGGTTGTCGATTTGCAGGGAAGGACGGTGTATGAAGGACGTTCGGCTTCTTTCCATGCCGGGTCTGTGCTGTCGATTCCGGTGTCCGGTTGGTCGTCTGGCATCTATCTTTTGTGCGTGGAGCAGGATGGAATCCAGCAGGTGCTGAAGTTCGTGGTTCGCTGATATACGCTGTATAGATAAGGTGAAGGGCGGTGTGTCATAATGAGCAATCTGGCTTTGCCGAAGACTGGCTGCACCTCGGCAGAGTCCAAGCAAGGTGGGCTACGCCGAAGCCCCTCCGTCTCGGCCATGCCCAAGCGAGGGGATGGCTTGGCATGGCGCTCGACTTACTCGGGGCTTTGGCTCTGCACTCGGTTTGCACAGTCTTTGCTTCGTTGCTTTGGTTTCACCGAAAACAGGCTGCACCTCGGCCAAAAGCAGTGCAAGTCGAAGGCAGAGACAAAACTCGTTTTGGCTATGCTGAGACGTAGCCTGCGTTCGCTGGAAAGCAAACTCAAACCTATCGGTTTGGTTCGGCTCTCGGTTTGCACTGTTTTTTGAGTCTCGAACTCAGTCACGAACAGCAGTGCAAGCCGAACGCAGAATCAAACGGAGTTTGAATTATGCTGAGGCGAAGCCTGCTCTCGCTGCGAAGCAGCAACAGTACGCTCCTTCGTTCTCGCTCTCAGCGCCTTGCATCTTACTCACTCTGACACGCCGCCTGAGGGTGATTTCAAATGCCTATTTTGATACACCCTCCTTTTTGCATATGGTTGGGGTTCTACGCTGGGTCTGTCTTTGTTCTGCGTGTTCAGATGCCGGTGCGTGTCAGATACCGTATTGAATCCTTTGCCCTCTGAGGCCGATTTTTGTCAAGCCTAAAGCAGTCATTCGACTTGCCGAGGGGCATTCTGCATGACATAAGCGGACAAGATGCCCAGAAGCCTCATCTTCGACATGGAAATGGATTTCTTGATTACTCGGTCTTTTTCCTGTTTATCCCAAATCGGTCATTAGACTTTGGGGAGATTGCCCGCTTGTGTCATGCAGCATGCTTCTCGCCTAGCCGAAGGCGTAGCGGGCTACGTCGAGGCGTAGCGAGAAACAGGATGCGGACAGAGGCGGGCAAGATGCCCAGAAGCCTCATTTTCCTAACCGAAAACAGCCCCGGCGTGTCTAATGACCGATTTGGGTTTATCCATAAGGATACATTTCACAAAGTCAAAATTGCTTTTGGCTTATCTCGCGATTTCTATCTTGAACGGCATCGTCTTGTCCTTGATTTGAATCTGGAGGATATAGGTCCCCGGTGTCCAGGCGGAGACATCGAGGCGGCAAGACCGGGCTTTGGGCAAGCCGGAGTATATCCGTTTCCCGTTCATGTTGAAGATTTCCATGCGTTCTATCCGCTGCGAAGGGCTTTCCACATGGAGATGGTTCCGGGTGGGATTCGGGTAAACGCGGAAGCTTTCTGCCATGGGGTCGGAAGGGTTGGACAAATCTTTTATTTCTATTTTGTTAGAAGGATCCGATTCCCCGCAGGCATTGCGGACGGTGGCATGGTAAAGCCCGCTCTGGGTCGGGACAAGTTCTGTTCCGTTTTCTCCGTCCAAGGCAAAACCGTTCCTGTACCATTGATTGGCAAAATCTCGGTTGGAAACCAAGACCGTTTGCCCGGAAATGCTTTCTTGCACGATGATCGGAGGAGTCGGCAAGGGCAGGGTTTCGAGCCTGAGACGGTAAACGCTGTCGCAGCCATGCTGACTTTGATAGGCTTCTTCGTATTCTCCGGCTTCCCGGTACGTATTTCCTCCAAAAGATATTTCCGAACCTTGGCAGATAAGCGTATCCAGGATGAACAGGTAGGAAGGATTTACTTGCAGGTTCAGGCAGACAATGCTGTCCATGCCGGAATGGTTTTGCAAGGTGTCTGTGTAAATGCCGCTTTGGCTCAGAGTCTGTCCGGCAAAGGAAAACGTTTCACCTTGGCAAATGGAAATGTCGATATGGTGTATCCGATTGAGGGGTTTTATGCTGAATCGCGAGAACGTAAGTCCTTTCTGGTCTTGGAAGCTGCAAGCGTGCAGGCCAAGATAGCAGATGCCTTCTTGGAGGATGTTCACGGTGTCTTTTAAAGAAGTCCCGAAACCGACAAAGTCTTGGAGCGAGTGCAGCTGGATGCCGCTTTCAAGGCAGGCGGACGATACGGGGAATGAAGCGAGGACGGTCTGCGGCCAGTCGGCTTCAAATAGGTAAAGGCTTGCGCTCTCAGGCCGGTTGTATGCGCCGCCCTTCAGATGGGCCGATACGGCGTAAGTACCCGGATGGAGGTGCAGGGCAGGCATGAGAAGCAAGTCGTCCGAATCCCAGCCGGATTGAGGCGGGCAATGATACGAGCCGTCTTGCTGCTTTTCCCATGTGGTACCGTCTTGGTTCAGGTCAAAGACCGTAATATGGGCAGGATTGAAATCGGATAGGTTCAGGCTGTCGTCAAACGGCAGATTCATTGCCGGATAGTGCAGGATGCGGAAATTGGCGGTGTCGTTATCCGGATGCGTGTCTCCGGTAGCTTGCAAGTGCAACGAAAACTGTTTTTCTCCGTAATTCTTCAAGGAAAAAGCATTGTCGAACAGGAAATCCCGGCTTTGAGCAGAAGGAAGCGGATTGCCGGAAAAGTCGATTCGATGAAGCAGGCTGTCGTTTTCCGGCGTTCTGAGCCAGATGTCGGTTTGTCCGTCAAAGTCGAACGCGCCGGTATTGCAGAGCCTGAAAGCTGACTGGAGGCTGCCGGCATCGCCGAAAGCATAGGCAGAGGAGGCTATTTCTATTTGCAGGTCAATGGCTTGTATGGGTTTTATTTCCAATTGGTCAATGAGGATATTCTGTCCTTTTTGGGCAATGGCTTCAAACTGGATGCGGCCTTGCGAAAATTCCGGGAGACGGTATGAGTATGCCGTCCAACCGCCTTCCGTATCGTGGCTGAAATCGCAGGAAATGGTGTCGATAGGGAAGTCCATGTCAGGATAACGGGTATCGGAATAGCTGACAATCAGTTTTTCCTGATTGTACGATCCCGGCCAATGATAGAGCAGGAACGAAACTTCAATGCTGGAATGCGCCGCTAACAAAGGGGTCGATACCCGGGCATGCGTTCCCCTGTCAATGCCAAAACAGTAGAAATACAAATAGGAGAGGCCTTCGGCAGCATCTATGCCCATATTGGAACATTCCCAATAGAAATCGGCATCCGGATCGGATATTATTATTTCTTGTTCCCAGCAGGACGGCAAATATTCACCGAAGGCCACGTTTTCAAAACCTTCGGAATAAGGCAAAGGCATGTCTGCGCAAGGTGTCTGGAATTGGACAGGAACGGCTTGGCTGGTATCGCCGTATGCGTCAATGGCTTCAATCAGGGCTTTGTAGGCGGTTCCGGGGCGCAAACCGGAAAGCAGGGCGGTGCAGGAGTCCGAGAAGAATTGGTGTTTCTGATTTTCCTGTCCTTGGGGCCAGTATGAAATCCTATGCCGGGAAGCGCCGGACTGCCATGAAAGCCTTGCCGAAGAGCCGCTGATGTCCGAGGCTATGAGTCCGTATGGCGGCGGACATTCAAAGGATGTCAGGCTGATGTTATCGATGCCGACTCGGCCGAAGCCGTAATTGCTGACAGCTTCGAAGACGATTTGCAGGTAATTTCCGCCTTCTATTTCGGCTTTTGAATTGCCTGATTCAGGATGTTTTAAATATAACAAAATGGAGGTGTCCTTCCATGCCGGGCCTGAACAAAGCCGATGGACGATAGTGTCATAGCTGAGGCCGGCATCGAGCGTGGAATAGACCGAAAGCAAAGAGGGGTTTTCGCGTTGGCCCTCATTGTTGATATAGCTGAACGTCAAGCGCAGGTTCTCTTGGCCGGTAGTATGGATCAAAGGCGTTTTGAGGAAGTTGTTTTTCCCTCTATCGGAAAGTTTGCTGTTGAAGAGGATGTATTTTCCTATTTCTTCGTTCTCGTCTGCTTGGGCAGGTACGTTCCAACGGTTTTCGGGCAGGGTCTCCGATCCTTCGGAGTTGTCCCAGCATTCTGGAATCCCGCCATCGGGTACTTGGCCGAAGTCTTCCATGAAAGGCAGCCCGTACAGAGGGCAGGCGGTGCGGAACTGCACTGTGACGGGGCGGCTGGTATCCTTGTCTTGGCAAAGGTTGCGGACTTGGACCTCGTAAGGCGTGCTGATGTTCAAGTCCTGAAGCCAAGCAGGACTTTGGCGGCAGTGCAGTTCTTGCCAGGAAGTATGTGCCGGCTTGCTTGATTCTGTTTCGTCCAGACTCGGTTCGGGCAGTGCCTCTAAGATTCGATAGGAAACATGAGCTTCCGTGCCGGAGTTTCCCATGTTTTCCGGGTTTTTGTAGGCAACATAGGCTTCGTGCTGGCCGATGCCCACAACTTGGACCGACACGGGTTCGTAGCAGGAAACTACCGAGAAATCGTCAATATAGATTCCGTAACGGTCTTTGGCTGAATGTGCTAGGATGCCGATATTGACATTCTGCCCGGTAAAATCCGAGAGATCTATGCTCACCTCTTGGTATTCGGTATTGGCCGCTTCGATGATTTGCCATAGCAGATGCTCCTGCAAAGCCATGATGTCGTTGCCCGAAGTGGAGAGGTAGACGCTGAGGTTTTCCTTGTTCACGTCGGTTCGGACTCGGTAATGGAACTTCAGGAAACAGTCTTTGTCCAAGTAAAGCGTGGGCGAAACCAACCAGTCCATCGCGTAATTGTCCCGGTTGTAGCCATACATGGCGCAGTGGCCGTTCCGGGCGTTTTCGGAACTTTCCTGCCAGCATGTCCCGTCCTGGTTCTGGTCGTAAGTCTTCCAGCCGCTCGGAATGCCGTTTTCCCATTGTTCGAATCCTTCGTGGAAAGGCAATTGCTCTGCTGTTCCGGTTTCAGGCATGGAAGACGGATTTATATGCTTGGTGAACATGCCTGTCTGCGGGCGGAGTCCTGAGCCGGTTGCGGAAGCCGGAGCCTGGCGGCAACACGCCAGGCCTCGGCTTTGCAGGGAAGCGATGCCAGCCAAGAAGATGCAAAGCGTCCGGATGGCAATCCGAGGACTGGCCGGCTTCCGGTTTTGCCATGTGTTTTTCCGGAAAAGGCGCGGACGGTGTCGGAAAAACTCCTTCTTCCTTGTCGGATGGCTGGCAGCCGGGCATCGCTTCTGTGTGCAATCTGGTTTCTGGGGTTCTTGGTCGTTTCTCATTTTTGTATCTTTTTTTTGTATCTTTTTTCTTGTTTCCAGGCATGTGCAGAACCTGCCTTGACCAGCTTCTTGTCCCGGTCAGACATAGGGCGCAGGTGTTCCCTTGCTCCAGCTCATGGTTGACTGTCTTCTGGATGCTGTCTTGTAATACGCTCATCTTTATCTTTGTGCGGGGTAATGCCGGTTCCATCCCCGCTTTTTTCTATGCTTAGGTAAGGATACAGCCGGGAAAAAGTCCCGGAGTCCATCAGGTTGACATGCCGGATTTGTTCTGTGTCTGAGAACGGGCCGTATTTGAGGCGGTGCAGGTAAATTTCCTTAGCTTGGTAATAATCTAAGTAAGGATGCTTTTTGAGCGTGTAAAGGTCTGCTTGGTTCACTTTGAGCTTCCGCAGTTTCGGGTCTTTGACATAGACAGAGGGGGCAATACGCTGGTATAGCACGGAATCTATTCCCCAGACTTCGCGCAGTTGCTCCGGATGTACAAAACCACCTAGTTTTTCCCGGTAAGCAATGATTCGTTTGGAATATACCGAACCTATGCCTCTCAATTCCTGCAAGTCGAAGGTATCGGCCTTGTTGAGGTCTACGGTGAATTTCCTTTTGACCATGTAAGACGGAGGTGTGTAACGGCTGCGGTAAGGGAATTCCGAAGTGTCCTTCTGTCGGTTTTCTGTAGACTTTTGCCGTTTTGTTGAGCAGCCGGACGGGTATCGGGATGGCAACGCGTCCTTATTGCCGTATCGTGTTTCTTGATGTGTCGCGGCTTCTTGGTAGAACCGGCTTCCCAGATAGGTATTATCCATGGCGAACGGATTTCCCAAATCGGAGATTCCCCATTCTTTGGCTGGCCTGACAATACCCCAGGCCCGCAAGGCAATGGTGATGCAGATCAGAACCAAAAGGAATCGGATGGCATGGCGATCCCGTTTTGTCAAGGCCATGAAGTAACTTGCCCGTAGAAATCTTGTACGAGTTTCTTCAAGAATCCGGTATTGGATAAACTGGCTTATGCGTTTTTTGATTTCGCGTTTGGTTCTCATCTTATTTATATATCGCGCGAAATCGGTTTTATCGAACTATTATTTTATAAAATATTGATTTGTATGTTGTTATTTTTTTTGAGGTGTATAATCCCAAATCGGTCATTAGACACGCCGAGTCCGTTTCTGATTGGGAAAATGAGGCATTCGGGCATCTTGCCCGCTTCTGTCCGCATCCTGTTTCTCGCTACGCCTCGACGTAGCCCGCTACGCCTTCGGCTAGGCGAGAAGCATGCTGCATGACACAAGCGGGCAATCTCCCCAAAGTCTAATGACCGATTTGGGATAATGCGCCGGATAAGCTGTTTCTCTTGCTTGTCCGGCATGTCATGCCATGGAAAAGGGCGGCTCCGAAGCCCCTTTTTACAGGAACTTTGAAGTCGCCCTCGTCTATCTTGTCCAGTATCAGCGCAATGGCTTACCGGATCAGGACTTTAAGTGTTTGCACCCCGGTAGTGGTTTGGATACGAACCAGATAAAGCCCCTCTGGATAATTTTCCACATCGAGCCTGAAGTCAAATGCCTTCAAATTGGCATGGGAGCGGAAAAAAGCCTTCCCTTGCATGTCGAATACCTCGATTTGCTCCATTTCCGCCACCGGAGAGACAATATTCAGTATCGAGTGCGCCGGGTTCGGGTAGCAGAACGCCTGCGCTGGAATCTGGTCCTCGATCCCGGTTCCGGGCTTTTTCACCTGGATGTCGTCAATCATGAAAACAAAGCCGTCCAAGGTGATGCAACGGATGGCGATGTGGATTTCCCTGCCATCGTATTTGCTCAGGTCTATTTCATGCAAGGTCCATTCGCTTTCGGTATAGAGGTTCAAGCCGATGTCTTCAAAATCTTCCACTTGGTTTGAACCTGTGGATACCAAGATAGCAAACTGTTCCGGATCCTCGACGGCAGAATAGCCTTTGGTATAGAAACTGATTTGCGAGCCTTTTGCCGGCATTTGCAGCTTGGGCGAGACGAGCCAGTCGTCGTTCATCGTGGAAGTGGCGCAGAAAGCGGCACCGAACTTGTAGCCTTGGATAGGCCGGACTTGTTCATACTGCACATCGGCTTCGGTACCTAACATGGGCGGGGTGGTCTCGTAAGGATTGAAGGCCATGAAGCCCATCGCCGCCTCCTTGCCGGGGTAGGATACGTCTTGGAAGCCGATAGTAGGCGATTGGTCTTGGTCCAAGCTGGTCCAAGCCGGGCTGAATCCGCTTATGGCAAAATCCGGGCAGTACTCAAAGTCCATCCGGTACGGATCCAAGGCCGGGAGGCTGGTCAATGTGGCACGGACTGTATCATTGGCCGGATTCTGGTCCGATGCCAAAGCCGTGTAAGCCGCAATCTCGTATTTGGTATCGGCTTGGGACATATCGGCCGTGAACGTGAGCTGTTCTGTAGAATACGGCATCAGCAGGATTTCCTGCACCGGCAGTTCTTTTCCATTGACTACGCAATGCACCGGAACTGCCTTGATGCCTTCCGAACCCAAGTTGGCCACTTCCACTACAATGGCCTGCTGGTTGGTATAGGCTTGCATGTCGGCGGGGCTGATGATAGATAAAGCCGCGGCATCCAACGAGTAGGCTTCGCTGCCTTCACCAAAATTAGCACGGATGACGGCGTATCCATAGGCAGAAGTCCTTCTGATTTTCCCTTCTTCAATGACATACGTGAAGCCGTTCCGTCGCCCGTCTCCGATAAGGCCGAAGGTCTCCGCCGCAGGTTGGTCGATGGCAAAGAGGTAGTCTCCGGCTTCGAGCTGGATGCCAGGCAGGTCGAACGTCTTGAATCCCGGTTCGGGAGTCCGGATGGTCCGGAAGCTGTAGACGGTATCCTCGATGGTCATTTGCATAGGATTCCATTTCAGGATGGAAATCACGATTTCCCGCTCGAATCCGCGGCTCCAGGCCGTGGTCAAGGAACTCAAGGTGTCTTTGCGCGGCAGGCTGTAGGGCATGGCGCAGCAGATAGGATAGCCGGGTTCGATCTGGTATCGGGAAATGCAGTGTTCGGCAGAGGCATTGTCCCAAGCCATGACGGTATCGGTCAGGATGATGTCCTGAGTAATCGTATTGTCTTCGGGATAGGCATCCTCTTGCTGCTCAATCAGAGCGGAAGCCTGCAAATGCAAAGTGTCTCCGGTTTTGACGGAGAGATCCTTCAAGGCAACCGGGAAGCGGAGCAAGGCAGTACTGTCCGAGGCTATGTTGACCATCGGGCTGGATGCAAGATAGGAACCGTTGCACCAGATGTCGGTCTTGGCGTTTTGCGCTGCTTCCGTGCCGCGGTTCCGCAGGCTTGCAGCCATGTTGTGTTCTCCGGGAACCAGATCTGCCGGATACCGGTTGGCGATACCTGAGGAGAAGTCGGCAAGCCGCATGTCGGAAGGCATGACTTGGGAAACTTTGAAGTTGCAGAAACGCAGGTTGGCAGGAATATCAATGGCTTCTATGCAGAAAATGTAAGTCCCGCCGGTTTCGTCCGTTTTGATTTCGCATTCTCCCGGAACAAAGAAAGTTTCGTAGACCATGGAATCTACTATCGCGGTTTCCCATTGTTCCATCGTGTAAAGGCTTTTGCCGTAACGGATCCGGTACCCGTCAGGAATGGCCCAGAGCTCCATGATGCCACCCATGTATTCGTAGTTGATCCGGTAACGGCTGTTGGCTTCCAGTTCGAGGCAGGCGGAAACCAAGGGGATGGTAGCGGATTCGGCTTGCAAAGTGTCGTTGTCCAGGCTCCATCCACCTTCGTGCAAGGACCGGATTTCCTGCTTGTGCGGGTCGAGCATGGCCGGGAAGCTTTCAATCGAGCCCAGATTGCGCACGCTGGCCTCTCCGGTATTGTTCCTGAGGCTGTCCTCTCTTTCGGCAGGCAGCAATCCGGCCAGGATGGTGCAGGAGTTCCCTTCCGCCACGGAGAATGTGGAATCAAAGGCAAGGATGGTTCGCACGCCTACGCCCAATTCCACGGGGAAAGTCTGGAAAACCGAATCGCTTGCGCCTTGCAAAGTGTAATATGCCTTGATTTCCTTGACCCGGTCGTCGCCCATGTTGGAGACCTGCAGCTGTACCGCGGCCTCGGACAATTCGCAGCCGGAAGGTGGCAATATCACTTCTTCCAGGATCAAGTCGGGCGTGCCTTGGTAAATGCCGGGACCCACATAGAAATCATCCACTAAAAGAGCCAATTGGTCGGCATCGGAAATGCCGTGTACTCCAAAATGGCAGATGCTGTCCTGGGCCAGATTGAAACTGTAGGAATAAGTGTAATAGTTCTCGTTGACAATCTGGTCCAAAGTATCCAGGACTTGCATCTTGGCCGGATCCGGGTCGAAGCCGAACAGCACGGCCATCCGTTCGGGATAGTTTCTGGATTCGGCCCGGTAACGGATCAGGAAATGGTTGTCCCCGGCCGGAACCGCGATGGGATGCGTGACCAGGTAATCATCGGAGGCCTGCATTGTGAAACTCAGCATGGCAGCCCCTGTCTTGTGGTTCCGGCAAAGAAGCGAGTCTCGTTCCCAATCCCAAGTGAACAAGTCCTCGTTATGGTCGATAATCGTCCACCGGGTTCTCCATAGGCTGTCTGAAGAGAAGTCTTCGCTGAAAGGGCTTTGGAGTACGGGAATATTATTGATTTCGGTATCCAACGTATCGTTTGCCGTCAGGATATCGCCTTCGCAAACACTCCATATCCGGATTCGGTGCAGCCCGGTTTCGGACAAATCGGCTGTCTGGGCAAATTGGAAAACAAGTTCTTCCTGACTTTCTATGTCTTCTTCCAGGCTTTCTTCGGCTACCAGGGATTCGTCCACTTCCAAGAAGAGACGGGCTTTCCCGGCTTGGACGGTTTCTGTTCCTGTGTTGCGGATTCGGACCGAGACGGTTTCATGCGAACCCAGGCCGGCTTTTGATACAGGGCTGGCCATTTCTGTTACCTGCATGTCTACCGGCGATGCGACATCTACTGTAAGATAACCGAAATCGTCGCGGGTCAGGAAGAAACGATATTCCAAACCGGCATCGAAAGAAGCACTGGAGAAGACATTGTTCTCTGCCGAGATGGCGTATATCTGGCAAGCGTCTTCGTATTCGTAGGGGTTCAGGAAAATCAGGTCGTAGTGTCCTGCCGGGATTTCCAGCGTGTCGGCATCGCCATTGAAAAGGACGGGCGATACGCAGTCTGGCGCGGCTTGAGCCGGTATCTTGAAATCGGCTTCTTGGTAAAAGGCTTCTTTGTCATAGGGCAGGATGATGGAATTGAAAACTATTTCCAGTTGCTCGTACAGTCTGCAGTCCGGATCCAGCAGGAGCTGGTATCCGGATCCATCGTTGGAGGCGTTGTCGTCTACCCTGACAATCACGGTAGCCGTCCCGTCTGCTTTGGCCTGTGGGTCTATTGTGTTTCCTGCCAGGCTTATTCTGGTAGATAGACCGCAGAATATCAATGGCAAGCTTAGCAGGGATGCGATTCTTTTCATTTTAAGTTCAGTTGTTTTATTGTACAATCAGTTTTTTCATCAGGGAGCCTTTGGAGGTCATGATATGCACTATATAAACTCCCTTTTCCCAATTTTGCAGTTTCAGCACGTATTCGGTAGCTTGCAGATTCTCTTCACGCAGGACTTCTTTCCCGTGCATGTCATAGACGTGAAGGTCTGTGAGCGATGCCGAAACGGAGGAAATACGGCATTCGTCTTTGGCCGGGTTCGGGTATAGGGAAATTTCGTTTTTCAGTTGTACAATTTGTTGGTTTGAAACGGAATCCAAGCAGACAAAGACTTTCCGGATAGAGTCGTTGGATGGGTTTTGGTCTCCTTCCAGGGTGGTGTAAAGCAGTACAGGGTATTCTCCGGGCAGTTCCATTTCGGCCGTGAACCGGGCGGTTGCCGTGGCGTATGCCGCTATGGAATCTATGACAAGCGTCTGTTCTGTTTTGCCGATAGCCATGTGTACGGGTACATCGTAAACCGTGGTCAAGCCTTTGTTTTCGATGGTGGCGGCTATCGTTTCATCTACCCGGTAGAATCCCGAATCCGCAGGCGACACGAATTCCGCGGCGGCCACATCCAAGCCTTGGGCCAATTGCGGATGCCCGAAATTGGCACGGAGGCAAGGATATCCGAATCCGGTGAGAATCATCGTGCCGGTATCGGCATATTGCAAGGTGATGCCTTCCTCGGTATCGTCCGACCACAGGAAAATAGGTTCGGCCGTGTACTGGGTCACCCCGATGACATACCAGCCGGGTTGCAGGATGCGGGGCGGGAAGGAGTAGGTGTACCAGCCTTCGGTACTGCCTCGGGTCACCATGCCGCCAAAGACGGATTCCCCGAAGGTGTATCCCGGATCGGATTCGAACAGGTAAAGCCCGAATTCTATCGGCAGGGCTACCGGCGCCACACCGAGAGTCAGGGAGGTGATGGTGTCGGCAGCAGAGATGTATATCGGCATACCGATGCTGATAGGCGCGTACGCGCCTATGCCGTCTTCGCTGTACCATTCGTCGGGGATGTTGTCGTAGGCAAGGGTGCTGTCATGGACCAAGGTGGCAAGGGAAATCCGGTTGTCGTCCGGAAAGAGGTCGGTTTCGTCTTCAAGGTTCAGGGCCAGCTCTATTTCCAATGTTTCGCCAAGAACGGGATTCAAGGCAGGTACCTGTACTTGCAGGGTATCTATGGCCAGTTCTTCCAAGGAGAAGGATTCCGAAGTCCATAGCGTGGATTCGCCTTGTTCCACGCTGAGATGGGCTTGCACGGCCATGCCTCTGTTCTCTACTTCTACCGTGGACAGGCTGGGGTGCATGAGTTGCCCGGCCGGGGTCTGGCGAGCCCATTCCAAGCTCCAGTTGCTGATTCTTGCATCCCCGCCGCCGGTCTTGGCTGCCAAGGTGATGTTCCCGATGCAGAGGTTGTCCGGATCGTCGGCAGGCTTGAAGGCGATGCTGTAGTATCCGGGAGTTTCAATCGGGAATGATATTTCCCTGCTGACATAGCTTTCGTTGGTGTACAAATCGGTTTCGGAATGAATTTCTTCCCATTGTCCGGCAGGACTGAAGCTGTTGCCGACTAGGACGGAATAGCTGTCTTCAAAGACGACGTAGTAGTTCGTCCCTGCCATGATTTCGTAGCTGAGGCGGTATTCCCCCGCTTCTAACAGGAAGCAGCGCGATTGGAGCATTTTTCCCGCCTGCATGATTTGATAGGTGGAGTCGGAGGTGAGTTGAATCAGGCCGTCGCTTGCCCAATCCCCGTTGACGGGGTCAATGTAAGGCACGGTCAAGGCGGCTCTGGTTTCAATGCTGTCGGCAAGGAAATTGTCCAAAGTGTCGGTTTCCGGATTGACGGTGTTCAAGGAGATGGCCTTTGCATGGAAATAGTATTTCCTGTATCCGCTCAGATTGAAAGTCTGGCTGAAATACACCTCTTTGGTTTGGTTCATGGCTATGGTGTCCGTAAAACTCTCTTGCTTCCATTCGCCATCGTCAAGGGCGTAATCCACGCGGAATCCGTAAGAGGCTTCGCTGCCGTTGTTGGTGACCCGCAAGCCGATAGTTTCGTTGGTGTCCAGCTCGCAGTAACGGGAAGGGAAGAGGATTTCATCAAGGCAGAGGTCGGGAGTGCCTATGTACCGCCCTGCATTGATGCTTACTTCGTCGATCAGCAATCCCATCTGGTCGGCTTCGGAGAAGCAATGGAAGGCCAGGTAATAGGTTCCTTCGTTCTCGATCCTGATGTTCAAGGGAACGAAAGTCCATTCGTCCACACTGGCTATGTCTGTGAAAACAGCCAAGGTGTCCATCTGGCTCGTTTCCGGGCTTGATCCTAAAAGGACGCTGAAAGATTCGGTGCTGTATTCAGATACAGTGCTGTAATAGAAAGAGATGCTGATATCCCCGGCAGGAAGGGCGGCAGGGATGCTGACAAGGTAGTCGTCGGCTCTCTCGGACGGAGAGTAGCGGTACCGGGCAGCCCCTCTGCCGTTGGCGGTGTCATCAATGCCGTAATAATCCACAAATTCCCAGGTCTCTTCGTCTTCATTGGCATCGGTTATGGTCCAATTGGCATTAAAAGAAGCCTGGGTGAAGTGTTCCGTGAAAGGTACTTCCAGTGTGTCCTGGATGGTTTGGGCTTGCCCTGTTCCTGCCCATAAAAGCCCGGCCGATAATAGGGCGCAGGCGAAAATTTTTCGTCTCATGAACGGTTGGTTTTGGTTGGTTTTGATTGTTTCTGAAAGAAAAGACAAGCGGTGTGCCAGTGGTTGGGAACTGGCACACTTTTTTGTCGCAGAGCTTATTTGCTGATTTGCAGCTTGAACGAAGAATTGCCTTCGGTGGTTTGCACATTCACGATGTACATGCCGGCAGCCCATGCATGGACATCGTGTTGCCAGGATTGAGTCGAGAGGTTCTCTTCGGTCAGGATTCGCTTGCCGTTGGCACTGAAGATTTCCACGCGCAGGATGGAGCCGTGCTGGATTCGGAGGTTTACCTTGTCCCTGGTGGGGTTGGGGTACAGGGCGAGGCCTGCGGCCGCGTTCATCGCATCGTTGGCCAGATCGGTAATCTTGATGATGTTGGAGGGGGCGGACTCGGCGCATCCGTTATTGACGGTGGCATAGTATTCCCCGTTGCTGGTCAGGATGTAGCGGGACTCGTTCTCTCCTTCGATGGCCGCGTTGTCTTTATACCATTGGTTGCCATCCTCGTAGTTGGATACTAACATCCGGGTCCCGTTTTCGGTCTGCTCTTCAATGACAGGAGGCTCCGGTTTGGGCAGTACTTCCAGGCGGAGCAGATAGGTACTGTCGCAACCGAAGGCCGTTGTGTGGGCCTGTTCGTATTCCCCGCTTTCGGTGTAGGTGGCACCGCCAAAGACAAGGCTGGAACCTTCGCAGATAACGGTGTCGAGTTCAAACAGGTAGGTGGGGTGGACGTTCAGATGCAAATTGACGATGCTGTCCGTGTTCGAAGCCGAAACCAAAGTGTCGGTATAAGTTCCGCTTTGGTTGAGTTCCTGCCCGTTGAACAGATAGGTTTCGCCTTGGCAGATGTCGGCCTGTATGCCATAGGCTTGTTGGGTCACGGAGAAGGAAATGGCATTGAGGCCCATCTGATCCCGTTCGCTGCAGGCTAAGATGCCGAAGTAGGCTACTTGTTCTTTATCCACGGCTACTTTTGCTGTCAAGGCGTGGGATGAGGCAAACAGGTTTTCCACTTTGGCAAGGGCGGAATCCAGCAACATGTTTTCTGTGTTGCCGGCCATATAGAGGGCTGCGTTTTCCGGGAAGCAGGCATCCACGCCGCCCACTTCTGCCATGATTTGGTATTCTCCCGGCCTGAGGAGGATGGCGGGCAGGATCAGCAGGTCGTTGCTGGCTTCTTTGGAACTATAGGTGCATTGGTATCCGGCGGAAGCTTGACGGTTCCAGCTTATATCGTCTTTGTTCAGGTCTTGCACCGCGATGTAGTCAAGCGTGCTGTCGCCGTAAGCAAAAGTGGTGCTGTAAGGTGTGGAGAAAGGCTTGTAATGTTCTATTTCCGTGCTGGCCTTGTCGTTGGCCGGGTTTTCATCGCCTTCGGCCTGGATTTGGACGCTGGCTATGAATGTCCCGTATCCGGAAATCGGGAAATCGGCCTTGAATTGGTAAGGAAGAGTGTCGTTCGATGCCAGTTCTTCTACCTCGATTTGTCCGGTGCCCACGGTGTTTCCGTTTTGGTCAATCAAAGACAGGTTGACAGATCCGGAATAAGGCTCCGTGCCTTTGTTTTGCAACTGCATGCTTATAGGCACGCTTTCCACGCCGCTCACCGGGTTGATCGGGTCGATGCCCATCACGGCAAGGTCTGTGCCGAACAGGCCTTCTATCCTTATATCGTCTATGTACATGTTTTGTCCGTACTGGCTGATGCCTTCAAAGTAAATCCGGCCGTCTGTGATGTCGGGTACCGTGTAGGAATGGAAAGTGAAATCGAGTTCTCCGGAAAGGGTATCCAATGCAGTCTCTTGTCCGTTTGAACTTTGGTAACCTACAATTATTCTTTCTTCAGGGTTGCTGCCAGAAGGATGTCTGAACCAGAAAGAGAGCGTGATGTCATGGCTGGCTTCGAATTCGGGGGTGTGCAATCTGGCTTTCGCATTTTGCCTGAGGTCGTAGCTATTGAAAACGGCTGAATACCCGCCATCGATTGATTCTTCGCTGGACACGCTCCAATAGGTGGTGGTCGAACCGGAATTGGGTACAATGATTTCTTCTTCCCAGCAGAACGGCATGGCACCTTCTTCAAAACTTTCTATGACGGGGAGGCTTTGTGCGGCGCATTGCGTGGCAAAGGAAATGCTGCTCCAGCGGCTGGTATCGCCTTCCCCGCAAATGGCGCGGACGGAGACTTGGTATTGATTGGCAGCTTCCAGTCCAGTCAGCAGGATCGAGGTATCTGTCGTGGAGAGCGTGCTTGCGCTTTCTGCATCGGCTAGACCGTAGCGTACTTGGTAATTGCCGGCATCGGACTTGCTCCAGCTGATAAGAACCGAGGAACTGCTTGTGGAGTCTACGCTTAGATTGCTTACGGTTTGGCAAGTTACCGGCGTGGTGAATTGAAGGGATGCCGCCTGGCTGGTGTCGCCGGCTCCGCAGATGGCCCGGAGTTCCACCGAATATTCCGTATCGCCTTGCAAGGATGTCAGTTCGGCGGGAGATGCCGTCGGATAAAGGGTTTGCATGTTCTGGCTATCTGCCGTGGGGAAATAGCGCAGTTCGAAGGCATCGGCATCCGATATCCAGGAAAGTGAGGCTGAATGGCCTGCGTTCTGGCTGATTTGAAGATCGGACGGGACGGGGCAGGAGGGTGGCAACGCAAGCCGGACATTGTCTATGCTCACTTCACCGTACCCGTAATTGCCGACCGCCTCAAAAACGATTTGGATGCTTTCCGCCCCGTCCAGGATATCTGAAAAGATAAAGCTGGCATGGCTCCATTCGGTGGCAGGCAGGTTCGTGGCCAAGGTGTCCCTTTCCCCGGCATCGTTGAGGATATAAACCGCTAAGATAGAGGCGGGAGAGCTTTCGCCTTCCGGGTTGTAGTATTCAAAGCTGAGTTCCAGCTCCTCGGCAGAGCCGGTTTCTATGGACGGGGATTTCAGGTAGCTGTTATCCCCTTCATAGGCGTACATGCTGTTGAACAGCATATAGAAGCCGTTGTCAGTCGCTTCGGTTGTCCATTTGTATGAGTCGGAGGCTGTCCCTTCGCTGTTGTCCCAGCAATTGGGGATATTGTAGCCTGAATTGTCGAAGTTTTCGGCAAAAGGCAGGCTGGATATTCCGCAAGCGGTGGTGAAGTACAGGGTTGCCGGGCTGCTGGTATCGTTGGCCGAACACAGGTTGCGTACTTGGACTTCATATTCCGTCTGGGGATTCAGGCCGGTCAAGGGTACGGTGCTTCCCTGGCTTGATTGTCGGATCCATTCCCCGTCGGGCAGGCTCCGGTAGGAAACCAGGACGGTTTGGGCTGCCTCGGAAACAATGACGGAGGCGGAATTCTGTGCAACGGCTTCTATGCTGGCTTTCGGCGCGGTGCAGGAAACAATGGAGAGTTCATCGATAAAGAGGCCGTACATGTCCGCTTCGGACTGCGCTTTGAAGCCGATATACACTGTTTCGCCTACGTATTCGTCCAAGGGAATGCTGGCCTGTTCGTAAGACATATTGCGGATGTCCGGCTTTTCAAAAATCTTGTTCTGTTCCAAGCTGGCAATGTCTGGACTGGTGGTGGACAGGTAGACGCTGAGTTTTTCATCGTAAGTTGGGCTGCTCGACCTGTAGCTGAAAAGGAGGGTGCACGCCCTGTCGATGGAAATGGCTGGAGAGATGAGCCAGTCGTTGGCTGCATTGCTCCTGGAATAGGGATAGGTGGCGCAGGATCCTTGAAGGCCGTAAGATTCAGCTCCCTGTTTCCATGTCGTTCCGTCTTGGTTGGCATCCACGACTGTCCAGCAAAGCGGGGCATTCGGCCCCCAGTTTTCAAAGCTTTCAGCATACGGAAGGCTTTCCGTTCCGGTGCAAGGCGTGCTGAAGGAGATTTCGGTTGTCCAAGCACTCGAGTCCTTTTCCCCGTATACGCCACGCAAGCGTGCGGTATAGCTCTGAGCAGGCTGCAATTGTTCGTAGTCCAAGGTGATTCCGTGCACGTTCACAGCCACGTCCGTATAGGCAGCGGCATCGGTGGTCTTGTAGCTTAGGACATAGGCATCGGCTTCGCCTTGCCAGGAAAATGTCACGCCTTGGACGGTCACATCGGCTGCAAAATGGGTGGGAACGGGAAACCGGACCGGGGTTTCGAAAGAAAGAGGATTTGAGAAATTGCTGTAACTTAGTTCGTTGCGGATTGCTCTGACTTGAACGCTGTAATAGGTGAGTTCGTCCAGGCCTTGCAGCAGGAAGGAGTTTTCCGTGGTATGGAAGTATTCCCTCAGCGTGGGGGCGTATGAAGGATACAGCAGGATTTCATACAGGCGGACATCGGTCTGTGGCGCGTCCCAGCAGATTTCAGCCGAGGTGGCTTGGAGGGAGTCCGGTTCCTGGCAGAGCTTGAGGTTTTCCGGTTCCGGGCAGTCGTCGAACCGGACTGTCACATTGTCGATGGCCACTGCCGGGTTGTTGGCTTGGCTGGCATCGTTGACCCATGTGAATACGATATAGCGCATGCCGTTATCCTCGCTTCCGGACGGGCCGTCTACGGGCAGCTGGGCGGTTGTCCAGCTTGTTTGCCTAACGTATTGCCCGTCAGCGATTGGCATCCCGAATCCGGCAACCGGTTTTTGCGCGGTATCCACGATGCTCACCTTTAGGCCGTCGGAAATCCCGTAATATTCGTCGCCTTCTCCTTGGAGCCGGTAATCGAATTCAAGCAAGGCTCCGCCTTGAGGTACCTGCACCATGAAATAAGCGTGGGATACTTGGGGCTGGTATCCTTCGTATTTGTTGGAAGCCCCTTGGGTGTTGCTGATATACAAGCCGTACTGGGACTCGTCGCCATTGTGGGCTTTGTTTCCTCTTACCCATTGGTTGACACTGTCGTTGGCAAAGAGCCATTGGCTGCTTTCCTGTTCAAAGTCCAGCTTGAACGGGATTTCGGTCTGGGCTTGCACCCGCATCGCCCCGATGCACAGCAAGAGCGTGCATAGAGATAGGAGCTGTTTTGGTTTCATGTGGTTGGTTTTAGGTAAATATTAAGAATTTAGTTTTTATTATTGCTTTTGTAAGGCCGGCTGAAGAGTTCTCTTTTTATACGGAGCAAGCCTGTTGGAGTACGTCTTATCAGGGACGATTCCATTATAATAGGAATCTTTCAGCTGGCCTTTTCTTTCAGTTAGTTGACAATGAATTTCAGATTTTGACAGCCGGAGTCCGTCTTGATGGAAATCATGTACATGCCGGAAGGGAAGCCTGAGACATCAATCCAGAGTTTTTCTTGATTCAACGGGTTTGTATTCAAGAACATTTCCTGGCCTTGCAGGTTCAGGATTCGGATTTCTTGCATTTTTTCTCCATGCGATGCTGCAACCAATGTGTTCGATGCCGGATTGGGCCAGAGAACGATGTCCGGCTTTTGCCGTTTTTCTGTCCGGTTCCCCGGTTTGGAAATCCGGATGTTGTCGAGCATGAACATGAAGGCATCGTTCGACACGCATTGGAATGCTATGTAAACTTCTCTGCCTGCGTATCCGGATAAGTCGATGCGGCATTCTTTCCAATCTTCGGCAGGCGCGTTCCGGGTATCCTGAATCAACTCGAAATCTTCAGGCGTGTTCCCTGTCTCTGAAATCCAGACGCGGTATTGTTCAAGGCCGTACATATCGGTATACGATTTGACTGCAAATGAAACGTAGGCGTTTTCTTGGGGAAGGAGCAGTTTGGGAGAAATCAGCCAGTCGTCGTTCGGGGCGTTGCCAGAGGCAAGGCTGGCTCCGAATTTCTTGCCGTTGAACGGTTGTGCCGCGCTTTGGCTTGCCATGGAAGGTTCGGTTTTTTCAGGAACAAACGCCATGAATGCAAATTTTCCCGTGCTGCCCGGGAACTGGGCATCGGTAAAACTGGCTGTGTACCCTTTGTCCCCGTCATAGACTGTCCAGCCGGGATTGAATCCTTCGATGGCAAAATCGTTGCAGCGTTCAAAGTCCATGACATAAGGGTCGGCAGGTTCCACGCTGCGGAATGTCCGAATCAAAGTGTCGTTGGATGGATTTTCGTCGCCGGGATGGTTCGTGTAGATGCCCACGATGTATTCTCCGGGTGCGGACATGTCAACGCTGAACGATACGGTGGTGTCTGAGTAGGCTTGCAGTTGCGCAATCGTGAGGGCCGGCAGTGTTTCTTTGTTCAACTGGCAGTTGAGGACAATGCCAGAGAGGTTTTCATAGCCGTTGTTTCTCAATTCAATCGTGATGGCTTGCTGGCTGCTGAAGAGTCCGCTGTCTGCTGACGGGCTGCTGATTCCTTTCAACATGAGGTCGGTCTTGGACAAGGGGCCGCTTTCCCCGAAATTGGCCCGGATGCAAGGATACCCGTACCGTTTTTCTTCATGATAGCCATCTTCTGTCAAGACATGGAAAGACCCTTCCGGTTCTCTGTCTACAATGATATCGATGCTGGTATCGGTGGTCTGTTTTACCTCGAACAGATACTGGCCCGGTCCGATTCTCCGTTCGGGGACTTGGAATGTTTGGATACCCGGTTCTGCTTGCCGGTAGGTTTGCAAGCTTAGCAAGGCATTCTGGATTTTCCCGCTTTCCATATCAATCGGGTATACGTTCAGTTCCAAGCCGCAGGCTTTGCTTATGCCGCCGAAGCCTATGGATATGGAAGTCAGTGTGTCGGGTGCAAGTAAAGTATACGGAATCCCGACCCCGTAGCCGTAAGAAAGCCCTAAGGTGTAGCTCTCCGTGAAATTGGAGGCATTGTCGTAGGCCAGCGTGGAGTCGGTGATAGCGTAATCGTAGGCTATTGTGTTGTCCTCCGGACCGGAACCATCTTCGCTCAGGTTTTCCAATACGGCTTGATAATGGAGCCTTTCCCCAGTCCGGGCAAGCGGAAAGGTGGTTTTGACCATGATTTCCTGCGATGAATCAGGGGCGATATCCAGGACAGGGCTTCGTCCGGCCGTATCTTGGCCAACCAATATCAAGACTTGCGCTTTGGTATTTTCCGTGCCTCGGTTGGAGGCTTCCACAAGGATGTTGGCGATGCCTTGGCCGAGGTCTTGCGGGACAAGCGGGGGTATTACCCGAGACATGGTCTCTATCCTTAATTTGTGCGAGACCATTTTTTCTATGGAAAAGGATTCAAAGTTCAGGTAGGAGGGTTCGCGCAACGCGGTCAGGCAGAATGTGTGTTCCCCAGCTTCCGGAACGGAAAATGTGGTTTCCTCTTCAATGTATCCATCCTGGGTGTACGTATCTTTTTCCAATAGGACAGTCCAGGTGCTTTCCGGGCTGCCTGCGATGCCGAACCGCAGGTTGAAGGCATCCTGGTATGTTTCATCCATGTAGTCGGTCATCCCTGCACGGTATCGGAGCCTGATTCGGTATGTGCCGCCTTCCAAGCTAATGCAGGGCGAAAACAGGGGGACATCGGGTAAGTAGGCTCGCATGGATTGGCTGCTGTATTCATCCCAGGCTTTCGTTTCGGGAGTATCGTATCGTCTTGAATAAACCCAGTCTTCGGCCAGGTTGCTTTGGTAAGGCAGGGTTTCGATAGGCAGTGTGTTGCGGACGGTGTCGGTCAGGCTGTTGTTGTCAGTCCGGGTTTCTTGGATTTCGCTTTCTGGCAACCAGACTTCCACAGTTATTGCGTAATCTTGTCCGGCTTCGGAAAAATCGGCTGTTTGGGCAAAAGAAATCTGGCAGGAAGAATCGGCAGGAATTGCAAGGTGGAACTCTTCTGTCCGCGCTGTCTGTCCGTTGATTGTATAGGTGGCTGAGAAGTTCTCGATGGCCGTCGTCCCGACATTGCTGATTTGCGCGGAAATGGCCTGTCCCGATCCCAAGGCGCAACTGGAGAGAGGCAGGATAAGTTTGTTGATGGCAAGGTCGGGTTGGCCTGTGTAACTGCTGGGACCTATTTCCAGATTGTCGATGCAGATTCCGGACTGGTAAGCTGCGGAAGTGGCATGAAGCGCAATGAAGCAGGCGGAATCGTTTGTCGTGCTGAAATCGAAAGAACAAGATAAATAGTCCGTATTTTCGAAGTCTTCTATTTTTCCGATGCTTTTCATGCTTTCCGGATTGGAGGAGTTGCCAAGGAGTATGTCAAGGCTCTCTTTGCAGCCTTCGATGTTGGCTTTGTAGAAGAACGCGATGTAGTTGCGCCCTTGCGGGATGGCAATCGGGCCTGTAATCAAGTAGTCGTCCAAGGCGTCCTTGTAGCTGATACCGATACGGGCCAAGCCTTTTTGCCCGTCCTGTCCAATGGCTGAAGTGTCAAGCATCCATGTGTTTCTGTCCTGGTTCTTGTCAAGAATCGTGAAGTTCTTTTCAAAGGTCTCGGTGGATGAAAAGTCCTCATGGTATGGTACTTGCAGCGTCTGTAAATGCCTGATGGCGCTTTCCGCTGTGTCGTTCTGCAGGTTTCCGTCGCCAATGGCGGAACACCATGCCTTGATTATGTAGCGGCCTTCTTGACCAAGGTCTGCTGTTTGAGTAAAATACACATCGGTGCTGTTTCCCGGTTCTACGATTTGGTCGATTTGCTGGGTGACAGGAAGATTATTGTCTATCTGGTATGCGATTTGGAACGATTCGATGCTTTCGTTCCCGGTATTCCCGATTCTTACGCCAATAGGGACATTGTCATTCAATTCCGGGCCATTTTCCGGCAGCAGGATCTTCTGGATGCATAGGTCTATGGGCGGGAGAAACCGGACATCGGCCATTCCGGAGTTATTTCGGAAAATATGGAAATGGTAGGTATAGCCGCCCACGATTTCCAATTTTTGCCGGACGGCTTCTTCCGATGGAAGGATAGAAGCATCCGTGCCTCCGTAGGAGGTTTCCTCTAAGCTGATTATGATTAAATCGTATTGTCCGGGAGTTACGAGGATGGAATCCTTGCCGTTGTTGTGCAGGGCAGGGCCGCTGGCATCATAAGTGGCATTGGAGGGGATGGAACCGGTACAGGAGGCATAGATGGAATCGGCGTAAGAATTGGGAAAGACACTCCCGTTGATTAATTTGTTTACTAAATTGCAATTGGAATCGAGCAGCAATTGGAAGTTGGATTCGCCATAAAGGGAAATTTGTTCAGCGGAGAGGACGATGGTGGCTTTCTCTTTGCTGTTCTCTAATGCAGTGGCCGGATTGAATGTGGAAAAAAGTGCCAAGAATACTACGCAGGCGTGCAGGAAATGTTTATGTTTCATGGTAAAAGATGTTCGGTTATCGTGTTTCGCTTAATTTCCCTCTTTGTTTTTACTCCGTTTGACTCGCAAACATACGCATAAAATCTGATTTATCTGTATATGCGCTAAAAAGTATAATTTCGCTGTCCTGATTTTTCTTTCGATGGGGTATTCGGACTGGGGATTCCCCTTTTGAACCCTGCTATGGAAAACGAATATGGATGCAAGAATGAACGCAGATACAATTGTTTGGATAACAGGTGCTTCTTCCGGTATCGGGGAGGCATTGGCAAAGGCTTGGTCGCAACAAGGGGCTACAGTGGTATTGTCTTCGCGCAAGGAGGCTGAATTGGAAAGGGTCAAGGCCGAATGCGCTCATCCGGAAAAATGCTTTATCGTATGTTTGGATTTGGCAGACCCGGCTACTTTGGACGTGGCAGCCAAGACGGTCTTGGAGCGTTTCGGTTATGTGGATATCTTGGTCAACAACGGAGGAATCAGCCAGCGTTCGTTGGTAGTGGAGACTCCGATGGAGATAGACCGCCGCATCATGCAGGTGGATTATTTCGGAGGGGTGCAGTTGGCCAAGGCGGTACTGCCGTCCATGCTGGCTCGCAAGAAAGGCCATTTTGTAGCCATCAGCAGCATCGTCGGCGTTTTCGGCTTCCCGCAGCGTTCTGCGTATTCAGCGGCCAAGCATGCCATGCACGGTTTCTATGAAACATTGCGAGCCGAGAATGCCCGGCATGGCATAAAGGTGACGGTGGTCTGTCCGGGTCGGATCCTGACCAATGTTTCCTTGCATGCGCTGACGGCAACAGGCGCGGAGCATGGGGTGATGGATCATGGGCAGAAGAACGGCATTTCGGCCGAGGAGTGCGCCAGAAGGATCTTGAGGGCAGTCCGCCGAGGCAGGAAAGAGGTGTATGTATGCCGGATCGATGTGCTGATGGTGTATTTCCGCCGCTATATTCCGGCTTTGTATTATAAATTGGCCGGAAAGGTGGCTCCTCGTTAATTACAGAATACATAACTTTATCATAATGACAAACATGGCAACCAATTTTACATTTGACGAATCGGGTGAAGCGGCCGGGGCTTCTGCTGCCGGCAAGCAAAGACCTATTATTTCCGGAATCCAGCAGGTGGGCATCGGGGTCCGCGATGTGGCCGCTGCATGGCGTTGGTATAACGAATTTTTCGGAGTCGATGCCATTATTTTCGATGAAAGGGCTCCGGCTGAATACATGTTGCCTTACACGGGTGGGAAGCCCCGTAACCGCAGGGCTGTATTGGCTATCAACCTGCAAGGCGGCGGCGGTTTTGAAATTTGGCAACATCGCGATTTCCCGCCTCGCGCACCTGAATTCCAGGTGCTTCCTGGAGATTATGGGATTTATGCTTGCAAAATCAAATGCAAGGATGCTGCCTCTACCCATAAGCTTTATATGGAAAAAGGTGCTTATGTGACTGAGATTTACAAGGATTCCCAAGGCCGGGATTATTTTTATGTCAAAGATCCCGATGGCAACCTTTTCCAGATGGTGCAAGCAGGTCGGGAAGGAGCTTGGTTCGCCAAGGAAGGCAAGCTTACCGGCGGGGTCTACGGAGCTGTTGTAGGTTGTGAGGATATAGAGGAAAGCAAAGCTTTCTATCGGGATATGTTAGGTTACGACTGTGTATGCAGCCAAGAAGAAGGCGAATTTGAGGATTTGAGCCGTCAAGGGACTCCGGGTTGTCATTTCCGTCGGGTTCTGCTATCGCATAGCCGTCCTCGGACAGGAGGTTTTTCCCGTTTGCTGGGACCTTCCGAGATTGAACTGATCCAAGCTTTGGATCGGCCTACGCCGGTGCATAAGATTTTCGAGAACCGTTTCTGGGGCGAATTGGGTTTCATCCAGATTTGTTACGATATCCGGAACATCGATGCTTTGCGTGATTACGCCGAGGCTTTGGGGGCACCCTTTACGGTGGACAGCATCCGGCAGAATCCTAATTTCGACATGGGGGATGCGGCCGGGCATTTTGCCTATAATGAAGATCCTTCAGGCACATTGATTGAATATGTGGAGACTTGCCGGGTTCCTATTATGAAGAAATGGAATCTTTTCTTGAATTTGCAGCGTTTCGATGCCACCAAACCTCTGCCAAACTGGTTGGTCAAGGCTTTGCGCTTTACCCGGAAGAAGTATATCCCTGAATAGGCGCTTCGTTGGAGGAAGCTTTTGCCAAGAGGTTCGGCAGCATCGTGAAAAATAGGATATGTTAATGTATAGATTGAAGGATTCTCGGCTTTTTTCAAAGGAGTACCGTGTCTTTTGGATAGCGGTGCTTGCCTATCTCGGCGCGGCTTTGGCCTTAAGTTGGACTCCTTTTTTCTGGGATTCGGTTTCGATATTCTCCCGTCCGGCAACCATCTTGTACGAAAATGGTTTTTCCGATTTCCATTTTCCCGAATCTACTGTTTCCGACAACCTGCCCTTGAGCCTGTTGCTGGCTTTGTGGTGGACGGTTTTCGGGCGGACTCTCTTTTCCACGCATGTTCTTTTTATTCTTTTTGGCTTGGCTTTTGTCTGGCAGCTTTTCGGTTTGTGCCGGGAGGTGATGGGCAAGAGCCGGGGTCGGGATTTCGTGTTCTTGCTGCTCCTGTGTGATACCACCCTGTTGACGCAGTTGTTGTTGCCAATGTTCGATACCGTGATGGTTTTGTGCGCCTTGGTGTGCTTGAGGGGGATCTTGTCCGGAAATAAGGCCAAGGTTGTGGCAGGGGCTTTCTTCCTTGCCATGCTGCGTAGCCGGGGGGTCATGGTCTGCGCGGCCTTGGGTCTGTTCGCCTTGTTGCATGCGGTATGCCGCAAGGGAATGAATTGGCGGTTGGCCGCGTCGTTGATAGGCAGGGAAATGCTTTTGTTCCTGCCGGCATTGGCGGTGTCCGTGTTTTTGTTTGTGGTGCAGATGCGCAATCAGGAAGTGGTTTTTGGAATGGGAAAGGATTCCTTATGGCGGATAGCGGACATGGGGCGGATAATGGGTAATTTGGTTTCCTTCCCCTTGTTCCTTTTGGATCTGGGCAAGGTTTTCCTCTGGGTGGTTCTCCTGTTTGTCGTTTTGAAGTATGGATGGGCAAAGGTTTGGGCGAGCCTGCCCTGTCCGTTGGTGGGCGCGTATGCGGTCTTGCTTGTCGTGTTCTTCTTGATGACCGTGCCTTTCAAGAATCCTTACGGCGGGCGGTATTTCATGTTGT
Organism: uncultured Bacteroidales bacterium; assembly: GCA_944320465.1. GTDB lineage: Bacteria > Bacteroidota > Bacteroidia > Bacteroidales > P3 > Pullibacteroides. The sequence goes on from CALUHO010000003.1 coordinate 32,431, forward strand.
TGTACATATTGATGTCCTTGCTGTTGGGCAAGCTGATGTTTGATCTGATGCCTTTGCGGCGGGCCCGGCTTTTGTGCGTGGGCTTGATGCTTTTGTTAGGAACGGCTCATTTGGGGTGGTATTCGACCTTGCGCGTGACCCAATGGGATTGCTTTTTGGCTCATCTGCCTTATTATTCTTTGCGCCGACAGGCCTTGGATTATTTGCAGGACAGGCAGGTGGCGCCGCATCAGGTGTGTTCCTTCTTCCCTGCGGACAAAACTTCGGATCTGATAGACCTTGACAAAGCGATGGACGGGGTCTGGGCCGATGAGTCCTTCGCCCCGGAAGCTTCCGGAGCGGATTATGTCCTCTACAGCAACCTTTCCAATGTCTTGGAGCGTTCCCGGGCTGGCATCGATAGCAGTTGTGTCTTGCAGAAGCGATTTGAAAAGGGGTTGGTATATATCGAGGTGTGGAAGCGTCTTTGAGCCCGGCTTGATCAGATGCTTCTGAGGAAGTCTTCCAAGGATGATTCCGAAGATGCTTCTTGTTTGAAGATTTTCTTCCGGATCCGGTATCGTATGGTGAAAATGGTTTTGGCTTCGATGCCTATCATTTTGGCAATTTCTTTATTGCTCATTCCAATGCGGATGATAGCGCAGATTCGTAGTTCGTTTTCGGAAAGATAGGGGCATGTTTCCTTTAGTTTCCTGAAAAACTGCGGATGCACGCTTTCAAAATGCTGTTTGAAGAATATCCATTCATTGCTTTCGTTGAGCAGGCTCTTGAGTTGGAAAACTAATTGATTGCCTTCTTGATATGGAATTTTGTGCTGTTGCAGTTTTTGTTCCGTGGATTCCAATAATTATCAACCAAAATCTATGTATTATGAAAAAGAAATGTTTGACTGTATCTTTCATGTGCATGTTGTTATTGTGCGGCATGCCGTTCGGGAAGGCGGAAACGACCGCGCCCCTATCTGAAGAATTGAACTTCCAACTTAAGGAAGTGAAGCCTGCTGCCAATCCGGACAAGGCTTTGATAACCTTGGATGTGCAGGAAAACACAGCTGAACGCGAAAGCCCCGGCGTGGCTATTTTCTTTGACGCGGATCACACAGCCTATGGGCGGGAGATACCAACGGGTTACCAATACACGTTTTATCAAGGTTCGGCGGTTCCTGAAGATACGATATCTGTCTTTGAATATGCTTTACCGGCCGGTAGCGTAGCCGATGCCAACGATTCCACGGATTGGATTCCGGCTTTCTCTTCTGGTTCCATGGAATTGGAACCGGGTATTTATGATTATTGCGTGCTGAGGCCGGAGATGGAGAACTTCGACATGATAGGCCAGCCCATAGGTACCATCATCTGGGTCACGATCGGAGCCGATGCCCGTGGCGACGATGTGGAATTTGTGGGTGGTTGCGAGTATGTTTTCACTATTACCCGCAATGCAAGCAGCGTGGAGCAGACGCTGCTGGAGGTGATTTCCCCCGTGGATGTGGCGGTTTCGTCGTTGACGGCACCTCGGACGGGCGAAAATCTGACAACAGGAGAAACGGTTTCCATTTCTATCACGAATGAAGGCACGGAAACCCTCAGAACCTTGAAGGTCGGGTATAAAGTCAATGGCGGGGACGCGGTAGAGGAAATCTTGAATCATGCCTTGGCACCTCAGGAAACTTATGAATACAGCTTTGCGGCCAAAGTGGACATGTCGGCCGGTGGCGTGTACCGTTTTCAAGCCTGGGCCAAAGCGGAAGGCGACGGCAAGATGGGTAACGACACGGTTCATCAGACAGTTTACAGCATTGCGCCGGTAGAAGCCCCGTTCATGACCAATTTCGATACAGAAGAGGAATTTGAGATTTTCTGGGATACCTTGACTAAGGAAGGTGCTTTCCCTTGGGTCTACAGGTCGCATGGTTCCACGCCTTCGTCTCCCGAGCTTGGCGAATACACGGGTGGCATGGCTGCTATCGGCAACTACGGCGGCGGCCCCACTACGGATGCCTATCTGATTACCCGTTTCCCTGTCAGCTTGACAGAGGGGATGGCGCATATCCAATTTTACACTTACGGGAATATGAGCGGCGTGCAGCCAGAGACTGTTTCCGTCCTTTTCGGCAGCACGGCCGATGTGGATGCCATGACCGAGATTCGAGGTGTCGAGGTGTCGGGCAGCCAATGGATCTTTCAGGCTTGCAATGTGGATATCCCGGCGGATGGCGGTTATTATTTCGCTTTCCGTTGCTATGCCGACCCCAAGACCATGATTACGGCGGTGGACAATGTGGAGATTGACGAAGGCCGTTATATCGGCATTCCGGACTTGGCTGTGGAGAGTTTGCTTATGCCGCTGTCAAGCTGCGCTTTGGGTGATGCGGAGCAATTGGGCGTGGTTATTTCCAATCAAGGCAAGGCGGATGTGACCAGATTCAAGATGCGTTATACGGCGGGCGAAGGCCAAACGGTTGAAGAAGAGTTCACGCAGACCATCTTGATGGCTGCCAAGGATACGGTCTATTTTACGGAAGGGATGGATTTGTCTGCCGAGGGAGATTATACGGTTAGCGTGGAAGTGGAGGCTTTGGCGCAGGGATACGAAGCTTTGGAGGATACGGCCACAATGGGAGACAACGCTATGGCGAGGGAGGTAGTCCATTTTTCTCCTGGCAGCCTGCCTTTTGAGACCGATATGGCAAATGCGGCAGATCGGGCTAATTGGGCTTGTGCGGCTGGCGATTGGGAGTGGGATGCCTTGTATGGCGGTTTTGCCGCCAATGCGCCTACGCCTTTGGTTTCGCGTTGTGTGGAGATGGAAGCTGGTATATACCGCTTGAGTTTTGATTACTGGGCCGGGACAGCTTATTGGGCCGGGATATTGTATGAGGATTTCGATGTCCTGTTCGGTCAGGCCGGTATGCCGGTTGAGGATTGGACGGTGCTTGCTTCTTACGACAGTGCCTATACCGAAAGTGCTTTTGTCACCGAAGAAATCGATTTCGCCTGCGATGAGGACGGGTTGTATTCCATTGCTTTTGTCAATCCTACAGCAGGGGCTTTCTTCATGCTGCAATCTTGTACCTTGACCGCGATTTACGACCATGACATGCGTCTTGATTCCTATTCTTCCAATCTGGCGCGTCTGATGCCGGTTTCGTTCACTGCCGAGCCGGAGTTTGAAGTTACCGTGACCAATCGTGGCGCGGATACCGAAGAAGGGGTCAAGATTGTGGTCCGGAACGGATCTACGGTGGTAGCCGAGTCTGAAGAAGCTATTTTGGGTCCTTTGGAATCGCATACGTTTAATTTTTCAGGGATATTGGAAGGTTTGGCGGCTGGCACGGAGGTTGCTCTGGATATTACCGTGGAACTGCCGGCCGAAGATGCTTATCTCGACAACAACACCCAGTCCATGTCTTTTACGCCTACCGAAGATGAGTATGCATTTGACAATCTTTCCGATGAATTCAATTTTGGGTCAGGACATGTCATGTTCAGCATGGGGAATATCTTCTCTTTGCCGCATGTCGATACGATTACGGCTTTGAAGTTAGGTTGGGTCGATATGTCGTATGAACCGGAAGGGCTTCCGGTAGGCATTCTTATCCGAGAGGTGGACAAGGCGGCCATGAAGCTGGGCGACACGGTTTTCTCCCAGCAAATTACCCGGATGACAGAGGAAGGCTTCCAAGTGGTGGACATTCCGGATAGGATTCTGGCAGAAGGCGACTACTATATCGCTATTTCCCAGATTGGAGAAACGGTTATCGGCATTGCTTGCGATATGGCCCCGGAAGGGTTCTTCTATGCGGGTTATCAGGATTCGGTGTGGGCAGAACCTTCTTATGGCTATGTGGCTGTCAGGGCTTTGTTGGGCGATGGTGCCCATGTTTTGGCCAAGGATGTGGAAGTGGTGAGCATCGACAGGCCGGCAGACCGAGGTTTGTTTACGGCGAACCAAGCCGTCAAGGCTACATTGCGTAATAACGGCTTGGATGATTTGACCGGAATTACCGTGCGTGTGTCCGTGGGTTCGCAAGAACAGGAAAAGACGGTGGATATCCTTTCTTACCAAACCCTTTCGGTTTCTTTTGAAGCGGATTTGTCTGCGGCGGGAATGCACAAGATACGAGTCGAGGCCGAACTGGAACAGGACGAGGTCCCTGAGAACAATTCAAAGGAAAAGAACGTGGAATGCGTGGATTCCGACCCTTATGTGATGGATTTTGAGCAGTGCGATGATTTCATACTGGATGATTTCATTCCCAATTGGACGGTTTACGATGGCGATGGTGTCGACACATGGGGCTTTTCCGGCTACGATTTCCTGCATTCTTTTGAACCGATGGCCTTTATTGTCTATAATCCTTCCCATACCGCGCCTTCTACGATAGATATCATGCAGGCGCACGGCGGGGACAAGATGGGGGCAAGCTTCGGAGCGATTGATGCCCCGAATGACAATTGGCTGATTTCACCTTTGCTGATGTTGCCTGAAACCGATGCCAAAATGACGTTCTGGGTTAAGACGCATGATGCAAGATATGGTTTGGAACGTTATAATGTGATGGTGTCTACCACTGATAATGCACCGGAGAGCTTTGTTCAGGTAGGGGAAACCAGAGAGGCTCCGGCAAGCAGCTGGACGGAAGTGGAGGTGGATTTGTCTGAATATGCGGGCAAGGCGGTGCATGTGGCCATTCAAGTTGTTTCCACAGATAATTCCTTTGCATTCCTAATTGACGATATCGAGGTCAGCAAACCCGGAACGGGTGTGGAGGGACATGCCGGCTCAAGCGGAAAGGTTGCCGTGTATCCTAATCCGGCTACGGATTTCGTGATGGTGACGAGCTACGGGATGCCGATGGATCGTGTGGAAGTGTTCAATATGGCAGGGGCCTTGGTCTATACTGCCGCCACATTGAATGCGGAGGCATTCCGCTTGAGTACGGAAGCATTCTATTCGGGTGTGTACATGGCTCGTGTCTATACGGATGCAGGCGTGCAGGTTGTCAAGTTTGTGGTTTATTAGAAATTGTTTTTTGGTTGTTTCCCTGCGGGGCGGGATTCGGGTGTGGGTATGTTTGTCCATGCCAGGATCCCTCCCCCTTTTTTGTCGACTAGGCCCCCTTTTTTCATAGCAGGATTGCAGCAAAGGCGGAATTTCTGTTCGCTCTGTACCCCTGTGATTTTACTTGATTTACTTGTTCGAATGGACGACAGCTTTGTTTTTGCCGCCCGGCAGAAAACTTCCGAATCGGAGGCTATTCTTGAGTGAGAAGTCAGACGTTGATTCTGAAAGATATCGATTTTCCAATGTTTCTTGCGGAAAGAGAGGGATTCGAACCCTCGGTACCCGAAAGGATACAACGGTTTTCGAGACCGTCCCGATCGACCACTCCGGCATCTTTCCAAGTAATCGTTCCTGATGATTTTTCGCTATCCGTAGCCTCTGCTGCAAAATCGCTACTCTCCTGCGACAGGCTGCTTGGGACTTATTGAAAAGTGGAGCCTACTCCCTGTAAACTCCACTCCCCTTCAGCGAGAATCATTCTCGAATCGTGGTCACGCTGGGATTCGAACCCAGGGCCCCATCCTTAAAAGGGATGTGCTCTACCGGCTGAGCTACGTGACCTCCGGAACATATATGCTGGTTTTACCCAAGAGCTTTCCGGCATACCGATTCTGCGTCCGGGTTTCACCGGAAAGGGCTGCAAAGGTAGATATTTTTTTGAAAACTGCAAAATTCAGTTCAAAAGTGGTGTTTTGTGGTGCGTCGCCGATGGCCGATGACTGGTTTTCAGGCCATCGGCGGCAGAATGTGTTTGAGGCCGAAGTCTAATGACCGATTTGGGTCAAAACGGTGTCAGCTCAAAATGGCGTCGGGTCGTCCTCCGGATTGTATTCCGGCTCGTTCTCTAATTTTTCCGGGACTTTGGGCATGGCCTCCACTCCTTGGATTACCGTGGGTGCTTCGCTTCGTTTCCCTCCCAGCATGATTAGGTTCTGGGCTTCGATTTCGGTAACGTAGCGTTTGAGTCCGTTTTCTTCCCAGGAACGGGTCCTCAAGCGGCCTTCCACGTAGATGGGATTGCCTTTCTTGAGATATTTGGCGGCCACATCGGCCAAACCTCTGAACAGGACCACGATATGCCATTCGGTATGTTCCACTTTCTCGTTCTGCTTGTTCCGATAGGTTTCGGTCGTGGCCACGGCCAGGCGTACTTTCTTGTTCCCGTTATCAAAGGTGAACACTTCGGGATCCCTTCCTAGGTTCCCGATGAGGATTACTTTGTTTACTCCGCTCATTTCGGTCAGTTTTAATGGGTTTGTAAAGTTTTGGATTTTGAAAAGCCAATCGGTCGGTGTCGTGCGTTCAATATCTGCAGCCGGATTCGTCGAGCCGGGACCGAAGGCTTTTCTTATAACTTATACGCCTGGAATCGATTTTATCGAAGTTTTTTTTGTTAAAAATTCTTAAGGCGGGTTTATAAATCGGGTCGGGGCGATTTTTTTCCGCTTTGTCCTGTCAGATTGAAATCCTTGAAGAATTTCTCCATGTTCCTTGGCACGGCTAACTTGCCTAAGTCATCCCATGTCACTTTCCGGCATCCATCCTGCCCGGACAGGGCCTCCTTGGCTATTTGCGAACCGGCATCGGCCTTGTAGAAAAAGATACTCAGGCGGCGATGGCTGAGAACTTGCGTATAGTGTTTCAGGAATTCTATGCCAGTAATGTTTTCCGCAGCGATGGCTTTGTCCCCTTGGGGCGATTTCCAATAAATTTCCGGCAGGCTGGGTAGATCGAACATGCCTCTCCAGAGGTCGTTGTAGCCTCTTTTATGAATCCAGAGGCCGTTTTTGTCGGCAATTAGGAGGTAGTGCAGTTCGTATAGCGGCAAGGTTTCTTTTTTCTTTTTGACGGGCAACTGGTCAACGACTCCTTGGCGGAAAGCGTAGCATTCTGTTTGAAACGGGCAGAAAAGGCAGGAGGGGGCCGCAGGTGTGCATGCCAGGGCTCCGAATTCCATGATGGCTTGGTTGAATTCTCCGGCATGTTCGGGTTCGATGGTTTTATTTAGCACATTCATGATTTGCCTGCGGCAAGTCTGGCTCGTCGATTCTTCGAAAATGCCGTGCAGCCGGCTTATCACCCGGATTACATTGCCGTCCATTACCGGGTAGCATAGGTTGTAGGAGAAGGAGGCGATGGCCGCAGCCGTATAATCCCCGATGCCGGGCAATGCCCGGATAGACGGGTAATCCTCAGGGAAGCGGTCTTGGTATTTCTCGTGGATGATTTGCGCTGCTTTGTGCAGGTTCCGGGCTCTGGAATAGTAGCCTAGGCCTTGCCATAGTTTCAGTACCTCCGTCTCCTCGGCCAAGGCTAATTCCCCAACCGTGGGGAACCGTTCTATGAAGCGTTCGTAATAAGGCAGTCCTTGTGCTACTCTTGTTTGTTGGAGAATGGTTTCCGAAAGCCAGATTCGGTACGGGTCCCGGGTCTCTCGCCAAGGCAGAGTCCTTTTGTTTTCGTTATACCAATCGATTAATTTCTTGCAGAAGTCCACGATGTTTTGTTTTACGCAGCTACGTGCCTTGCCTGGATGGAACCGAGGATAGTTGCAGCGCAAAAATAGCGAAAGTCGAGCGCCATGCAAAAAGATCTTGCTCGGTTTTGCATGGCCGGGACGCATCCTGTTTTCGGCGAAAGCCCAAAATGGCGAAAGTCGAGTGCAGAGCAAACGACCATGCTCGATTTGCTGTGTCGGGACGCATTCTGTTTTCAGCGAAGTCGGAAATGCATGAAATCCTTTTTTTCTTGATATGGGAGAAAATATTATCTTTGCACCTTGTATTCTTGGAAATTAAGACGCTGGGGGCTGTTTACGGCTCGGAGTGGAATTGTCCAAGTTGCGGCTTTCCCATCAAGTTGATTTTGAGAAAAGATGAGGGGCGGAGCATAGGGATGGTTCGCGCAAGAAGAGTTTGAACTTTAAAAAATATATACGACAATGACAAAGGCAGAAGTAGTGGCAGAAATCGCCAACAAAACAGGAATTGAAAGAGTTACCGTTTTGGCTACCGTTGAAACCATGATGGAAGTCATCAAAGAAAACATGGTGAAAGGCAATAACGTGTATCTGCGTGGTTTCGGAAGTTTTATCATAAAGCAGCGTGCCCAGAAGACGGCTCGCAACATTACCCAGAACAAGGCTATGATTGTTCCGGCGCACAATATTCCCGCTTTTAAGCCGGCCAAGCCTTTTGTTGAAGCGGTTAGAAAAGAAGTGAAGTAGTTTTTTCCTGATTATCCGGAATGTTTTTTTTGCAAAGAGGGCATTCTGGATGTGGGATTCCTGTCCCTGTCCGCTGGGTTTGTCGTTCATGCATATCCGGTTCCCGGTTGTCATGGCGGCGAACCCTGTGTTCATTTATATGTGACAGGCAGGGTTTCTAAAGTTTTACATTGCACGAGTGAATAAAGAGTTGATTGTGAACTCAACTCCCCAGGAAACGGTCATCGCCCTTCTGGAGGATAAAGTTTTAGTTGAGCTTCACAGAGAAAAGAATAACACGCAGCATTCGGTTGGCGACATTTTCTTGGGCCGGGTGAGAAAAGTGATGCCGGGGCTTAATGCCGCTTTTGTGGATGTAGGGGCTGCGAAAGAAGGTTTTTTGCATTTCTTGGATCTTGGACCTCAGGTCCAGGTTTTACATAAGTTTACCAATTGTGCCTTGCATGGCGATCAGGCACAGCTTGATATTTCCGCTTACAAGCTCAAAGAAGAGCTTTCCAAGACAGCCAAGATATCATCGGTTCTGAAGCAGAACCAGTTCGTGCTGGTTCAAGTGACCAAGGAACCGATTTCCACCAAAGGCCCCCGCCTTAGTTCGGAGATATCCTTTGCGGGGAGGTACGTGGTCCTTATTCCGTTTTCAAACAGGATTTCAATTTCTTCAAAGATTAAGAATCCTGAGGAGCGGCAACGTCTCAAGAATTTGGTGTTGAGTGTCCGCCCTAAGAATTTCGGAGTCATTATCCGGACCGTGGCCGAAGGCAGGACTGCCTCTGAACTGCATTCCGATTTGGATTCGTTGTTCCGGAAATGGGAACAAATCAAGAATCATCTGCACAATATCACGCCGCCGGTCAAGGTTTGCAGCGAGATGGACAAGACTGTCAGTATCTTGCGGGACTTTCTAAGTAACGATTTTGACCAGATTGTTACCAACAGCGAGGAAATATACGAGGAAATAAAAGCCTATGTTGAAACCATCGCGCCCGAGAAGAAGAATATTGTCAAGCATTATAAGGACAAAGAGCCGATTTTTGACCGTTACGGGGTCACCAAACAGGTCAAGGCATCTTTTGGCAAGGTAGTCAATATTAAGCGTGGCGGAGCTTATTTAGTGGTAGAACACACTGAGGCTATGCATGTGATAGATGTCAATAGCGGGCATCGGGTCAACGCAGAGCAGAGCCAGGAGGACAATGCGCTGGAAGTGAACTTGGAGGCTGCGGCCGAAGTGGCTCGTCAGGTCCGGCTCAGAGATATGGGCGGTATTGTCATAGTGGATTTCATTGACCAAAGGGAAGCCAAGAACAGGAAAATTTTGTTCGACGCGATGGTCAAGTTCATGGAAAACGATCCTTCCAAGCATACGGTATTGCCCCCGACCAAATTTGGTTTGATACAGATAACCCGTCAACGGGTCCGTCCGCAGACCCAAGTGGACGTGCTGGAGACTTGTCCGGCTTGCGGCGGGACAGGACAGATTCGTCCAAGCATTTGCATTGTGGATGATATAGACCGTGACGTTGAATATCTTGTCAAGGATATAAATGCTCGTAATTTCACCATCATTCTGAGTCCGTACGTGTATGCATACATGTTGCGTCATTTCAGGGCCTATCAACGGAAATGGTGGTGGAAATACCATCGATGGATTAAATTGCGCGAGAGTTCGTCGTTTGGCTTCCTGGAGTATAAGTTCCTGGACAAAAACGAGGAAGAGATCAAACTATAGGAAAGGAGCGTTCGGGACGCAACTTGTCTTGGCGAGCGGGCTTTAAACATAATTTGCAGGACACGCCTTATGAGAATGGAAGTCAAAAAAGCGGCAACTTTGCTGGAAATCCTTCAACAAGCTTTTCCCGAGTCATCGCGGACGCATTTGAAGAAAATGATTCGCTATGGTTGTGTCCGGGTTATGGAATGCAAGAACTTGAAAGACGGCATTGTCCGGCATCCCGAATATTTGTTGAATAGCGGGTGGCATGTGGAAGTCAGGAAATACCAGGAAAGGGACTCTCTCAAAGAAAGGCCGCCTTTCAGGATTCTTTTTGAGGACGAATATATCCTCGCGGTATACAAACCGGCTGGCATTTTATCCTCTGGAAGGACAACGGAGAAAGTGCGTTCCATGTTCGGCATGGTCAATTCCTATGTGGTAAAATCCACGCGGGGCAAGCAGCGGGCATACACGGTGCATCGTTTGGATCGGGAAGTGAGCGGCATTCTTCTTTTTGCCAAAGACGAGGAATCGAAGTTCTTTATGCAGGAGCATTGGACTGAGGTGGAAAAATACTATTACGCCTTGGTGCATGGCTTGCCTCCGGCCAAGGCGGGTACTTGCCAGTCCTGGCTCAAGGAGAATTCCCAGCAGGTGGTATATTCTGTCAAGAACGAAGTTCCGGGTGCCAAATGGTCTGTTACCCATTACAAGCATTTGGCTACTTATACGTGGGAAGGCAAAGAGGTGGATGCCGATGCGCTTAAGCTTGTGCAGGCAGGAAAGGAACATCCTGATTCCTTGTTTTCTTTGCTGAGGATCAAGTTGGAAACTGGACGGAAGAATCAGATTCGCGTGCATCTTTCCGATATGGGATGCCCGATAGTAGGGGATCGTAAATACGGCGGAGATAGCAAGGTGAAACGTACTGTCCGTTTGCTGGCTTATTCCATCTATTTCCCTCATCCTATGCAGACGAGGCGTGTGAATGTGGAAATCCCCATGCCGGAAGGATTTGTGTATATTGGCTCGACAAATGAATATTAATGGATAGATCCGCAGGTAAACCACAAGGAACTTCCAGGGTTCAAAAATGGCTGGAGAGTTGCTCGTTGGGACGTTTTGTCTCGGGGATGTGCCGTCTCAAGATGGTCCGTTTCTTTCTGGTGGCGGGCTTGAACACGGCTTTCGGCTATGCGCTTTTCTCTTTTTTGATTTTTATAGGCCTGCACTATACGCTGGCAGCACTGATTGGGCAGATTATAGGCGTTCTTTTTAATTTCCGGACATACGGTTCTTTGGTTTTCAGGAATAAGAAACTGAATTTGTTGCCTAGGTTCTTCATGGTCTATGCTATCATGTATTTTTGCAATATCGGAGGCATGACTTTGATAAAGAGCTTTTTCGGCGCTAATGACTATGTCGCTTCGGCTATTATGTGCGTACCTGTCGGCTTACTGGGTTTTGTATTGAACAAACTGTTGGTTTTCGAGCGGCGCAAAACAGAATCAGATACGCCGAAATTGGTATTCTGGATGCTTGCTTTCATGTCGCTGGGTTTGATGTTGTGGGGCAGTTTCGATGCAGGGATGTCCGGAGATGAGACCTATCACAATACACAGGCAGCCCATGTGTATGATTATTACAGGACTTTTGGTCAGGATTCTACGGCAGCGGTCGTGACGGAAGATTACAACCTTCCCTTGTACGGGCAGGTTGTGGATAATTTTGCCTATGCTTTGAGCCAATGGTTCGGCATTGAGGATATCATGCAGCTTCGGCATATTGTAAATACGATATGTGGCTGGATGGGCATCTTGTTCACGGCTTTGCTGGCTTACCGGATTGCCGGCCGGAAATATCTTCCGGCAATACTGACCTTCCTTTTGTTTGTTTGTTCTCCGCGTTTTCTTGGGCATTCATTCAATAATTTGAAGGATGTCGGTTTGGCTTCTTTTACGGCAATGTCGTTGTTTTACATGGTCGTTTTTTTGCAGGATTTTCCAAAAGTCAAATGGTCTACGTCTGTCATGTTGGCTGTCGGCATTGGTTTGGCTATGTCGGTCAGAGTGGGCGGCTTGATCCTGATGGCTTATTTTATTTTGTTTTGTTTGTTGCGTTTTTTCCAGATGTGCAACCGGGGGGCTTTTGCCGAAGGCGGGATGTGGCGGACGATAGGACGTTTTTGCTTGTATGGAATTGGCATCTTCCTGGGAGCCTGCTTGCTTTGCCTGATCCTTTGGCCGTATGCGATGCAGGCGCCTCTGCATCACGTGTTCGGGGCGTTGCTTTCAATGAATGATTTTGAAATAGCCATTCGTCAGTTATTTGAAGGGCGGTTGCAGATGAGTACCAATTTGCCGTGGTATTATACGCCCAAGTTCATCCTCATGACGATTCCTGTTGCGGTGATAGTCGGGGCATTGGCTTATTTGGCGACGGCATGGAGAAAAGAGAACCGGTTCTGGGGCTTTTTTTTGTGCTTTTGCTTCCTCTTTCCTGTTGTGTGGATAATTCTGACAAAGGCCAATGTCTATGGAGGATGGCGACATTCCATGTTCTGCTACCCGCCATTGGTGGCGATGGCCGGTCTGGGTTTTTATTCTTTGCATGAAATGCCTGTGAAGCCTGCTTTACGTTGGCTTTTGGGCTTGTTTCTGCCTATCGTTCTTTTGATTGGCCCGGTTCGCCATATCATAGCGAACCATCCTTATGAATATGTCTATTTTAATGAACTTGCGGGAGGTATCCGCCGTGCTTACGGCTGTTATGAGATGGACTATTATTATCACTCTACCCGGGAGGGGGCCGAATGGGTGATGGCCAATGCCGATACCTCTTTGTTGGAGCCTGGCCGGAAAATCAAGGTGGCTACTTGGCATGTGCCTTCGGTTTCGTATTATTTGCGAAAGGATACGGTGCATTTCAGAACGGTTTTTTCCCGTATTTACGAAATGGGGAACAACGATTGGGATTATGCGGTATTCACCCTTACGGGAGTGAATCCGGAATGGATTAAGAACAAGGAGATCTTTCCGCCCAAGAACACGGTGCATACGATTGATGTCGACGGGATGCCTATCTGTATTGTATTGAAACGGGAGGATAAGTCTGATTATTATGCCTACCAGGCTTATAAGTCTGGCAAGCCGGATTCTGCCAAGATGCTCTACCAGCGTGCCTATGCTTGTAATCCTGGCAATGAACAGGTGTTGGAAAATCTTTCCAGGATATATCTTGATGAGCGGAAACCGGATTCTGCCTGGATGTATGCTTCTCGTTGGGCCTCCCTTGTTCCATCCAATACGACAGCATTGGCCCTGTTGGCAGATGTGTATATGCAGGTTGCTGATTATGAGAGTGTATTGGATGTGGCGAACCAGATTAAATTCTGGATTCCGGACGAACCTAACGGATATTGGCTGGCATCGTCCTGTTATTTGGAAATGGGAATGGTGGAAAAGGCTTTGGGCGAATTGCATGCTTTGGTGGAAATATCTCCTGATCCGGAAGTGTTCCTGCTAATGAGTCAATTATACGAGAGTCTGGATTGTCCGGAAGGGGCGGCATTGTGCTTGGAGGCGGCTTTGCAGTGGCTGGATGACATTGAAGCGGCGGAATTTTTGTAACTTTGTATTTTAGCGAATCCACGATGGGGCAATGCATGGACGGCTCCCATCTGACAAAATGTATAAGAAATGGCAAAACAACCAGAAAACGATTCATTGCAATCTTATAATGTATTAGGGGCTGGAACCTTGGTAAAGGGCACTTTGGAGACCAAAGGGAATCTCCGCATTGATGGTCAGTTTGAAGGTACGATGAATGTGGCAGGCAAGTTGGTTATCGGCAAAGATAGCTTAGTGCAAGGGACTATTCAATGTTCAGCAGCTGAACTGGAAGGGCATGTCAAAGTGGAAAAAATGACTGTTTCCGGTCTTTTGTCATTGAAAAGCACCGCTGTGATAGAAGGTGTTTTCAATACGCAGCGGCTCTGCGTGGAACAAGGGGCTTTGATAAGCGGTCAGATTCAGATGCCCAAGGATCGCAATGCCCAGCCGAGTAAATAGTCCAGGGAAAACAAAATATTCACAGATACGATGAAAACAACAGTTTTTACGGACACCCATATCAAGCTGGGTGCCAAGATGGAGCCTTTTGCAGGTTACAATATGCCTGTGCAGTATGAAGGTATTATCGCAGAACACAATAACGTTCGCCAAAAAGTGGGCGTTTTCGATGTTTCCCACATGGGCGAGTTCTGGATCAAAGGCCCCAAGGCTTTTGCGCTTTTGCAGCATCTGACTACCAACGATGTAGCGGCTTTGACCGATGGGAAGGTTCAGTACACTACGGTTCCCAACGGTCGTGGCGGTATTGTGGACGATATGCTGGTTTACCGTATCGATGCCGAAACCTATATGGTGGTGCCTAATGCAGCCAATATCGAAAAGGACTGGAAGTGGTTCGCCCAGCATGCCGAAGAAATGGGCATGGAAGTAGGCAAGGAACTCTACAATGCTTCCGATGAAATTTCCCAGCTGGCTGTTCAAGGACCTTTGGCATTGAAAGTGATGCAGAAGCTGACCGATACCCCGATTGAAGACATGGTTTACTACACCTTCAAGAAAGTGAATCTGGCCGGTGTGAAGGATGTCATTCTGAGTACGACCGGTTATACCGGAGCGGGCGGATGCGAAATTTATTTTGCCAATGAAGACGGTCTCAAGATTTGGGATGCCGTGTTCGAAGCCGGCAAGGAATTCGGTATCATGCCTTGCGGTCTGGGTTGCCGCGACACTCTCCGTCTGGAAATGGGCTTCTGCCTCTACGGTCACGAAATCACCGATGAAACTTCGCCTATCGAAGCCGGTTTGGGTTGGATTACCAAGTTCGTTCCGGGCAACGACTTTATCGACCGCGACAAGATGGAAAAACTCAAGGCTGAAGGCGTAAAGCGCAAATTGGTCGGTTTTGAAATGGTTGACCGTGGCATTGCCCGTGCCGAATATCCTATCTGCGATGCCGAAGGCAACGTGATCGGTCATGTTTGCTCCGGTTCCCAGTCTCCTTCGCTTGGCAAGGCTATCGGAACCGGTTATGTGAAGACCGAGTTCAGCAAGGCCGGAAATGAGATTTTTATCGATATCCGGGGCAGGAAGCTGAAGGCTGTTGTGGTCAAGATGCCCTTCTACAAAGGCTAAAAATTCGCATTTTTATTGGTATCTGCTTCGTTGCGAGCCATGCGCGGCTTGGTCACGTACCTCAGTACGCTCCCGCGCCGCGCTGTGGCTCGATGCCTCGTAGCTACCTGATAAAAATGCGAATTTTGTTTCTGATGGATTAACCCAAATCGGTCATTAGACACGCCATGTCCGTTTCTGATTGGGAAAATGAGGCATTCGGGCATCTTGCCCGCTTCTGTCCGCATCCTGTTTCTCGCTACGCCTCGACGTAGCCCGCTACGCCTTCGGCTAGGCGAGAAGCATGCTGCATGACACAAGCGGGCAATCTCCCCAAAGTCTAATGACCGATTTGGGATTAACAGGCGCGGGCTTTTTTTTCGCTGGTATCGTGGCCGGCTGGCCATAATCCCGAATCAGTCGTTAGGCACGCCGGGGCTGTTTCCGATTGGGAGAACGAGGCTTACGGGCATCTTGCCCGCTTCTGTCCGTATCCTGTTCCCGCTACGCCTCGACATGGCCTGCTATGCTTTCGGCCAGGCCAGAAGCATCCTTCATGACACAAGCGGAAAATCTACCCAAAGTTTTGATGGCCGATTTGGGATAATGCGGATCAGGGTTCGCTGGAGTTTTCATCGGCAGGTTGTGCAGCCTGCCTCCAGCGGCAATGGTGCTGCGGATGCTTCGTTTTCACGTATGCGGAAAGTTTTTCATCGGCTGTTTGTTCCGGGGTAATGGGGCGGCAGGTTGGATGCCGCGCAGGTGAGCGGGCGGTCTTGTCCTTTGTCTGGATTTCCGGCCTCTTGCGAATAGAGAGACAAGAGCTGCTGGATTTGACGACGCATTTCCTCGCGTACCTCTTCGGGTTCCAACACCTCTATTTGGTCTCCATGGGCCAGTACCGACAGGTAGAAATCCAAGGTGGGTTTCAGGGCGTATTCAAAGAGAGTTGCGTTTCCTTCGCCTCCTATTTCGTGTTGGGATTCGTGCAGGGGCAGGGTTCGCAGGTAGTCGGCGAAGCCTTCATAGGCCGCAATCACGATTCGTTGGACCGGTTCATCTGAGGTGATGACACCGCAACAGCCTTCAAAAAACTGGTCTATGTCGAAGTCTTTCTTCATCTTGAAGGTTTTGCCTGTGTCTTGGATGTCTGAAATCCGGTCGAGCGCGTAAACGAGGTACACGTCGCCGGGTTTGATTTTCTTTTCTTTGTTTTTCTCGGAATAATAAGGGTTCCGGGCCACTACATACCAGCGGCGTTTGACGACTTTCAGGGCGTAAGGTTCGATTTCGAAGGTGTGTGCTTCGGGTTTCCCGAAGCCTTGGTGCGTGATATTGAGGACTTTGTTGTGGCGCATGGCTTCGGCGAGGGTGGTCAGCCAGGTTTGTCCAGAAGGAATGTTCTCGAACAGGATCCGGTTTTCCAATTTGTTGTCCGCCTGGATTTGGTTCAAGGTGGCGTATGAACTTACCAGCCAGTTGCGCAGATTGTTGTTCTTGATGCGTTCCGGTTCGTCGATGTAATAGTGGTAGCCATCGTTCCGGTTGCACTCGATGTAGACGTCGAAAATGTCCTTGATGGCTTTCCTGTGGTTGTGGAAGGTCCTCAAGGGCAGTTCGTCGCCGGAGCCTAATTCGCTTCTTTGCCAAAGGTTGTTGATTTCCTGGAATGTCAGGCGCTTGTATCGGAGCAGGACATCCATCAGCCACACGTATTTTCCTAAAAGATTTTCTGCCATGTTAGTTGTTTTACCGGTTTTCTGCGGCAAAGGTAGGGGTTTCCTATGAAAAAATGTGGCATATCTGTGCGCTGCAAATCCGATGGCACATCCGGCAGCTCTGCTTCTGTTTGTACTTTTCATAGCCAAGAAGCACTGCCGGTTCTTCTATCTTTAGAAGCTGTTTAAGTTTATTTGTTCAGGCCATCGGGAGGGGATTTGGAGGGATGGCGCCGCGTTTTTCAAAGGAGGATAGCCAAGCTATCATCGAGCATCGCTCAACCAAGACCCGGAATAGCCCCCGACGGGCAAACAAAATCCGAGACTGTAAACTAAAGTGTGTCTGTAAAGTTTGTCTCTTTTCCTTTTCTTGACACACTTTAGTTTACAGTCTCCGCTGACCCGGCAAAACTAAACTTGACACAGTTTGGTTTACCGTTTGGTTTACACTGCTCCTGTCTTGTTTCTTGCGCTGGGAATCGCTATCTTATCACGATTTTGTAAGTGAACCAGCCTGAGGAGGTCTGGACTCTCAGTACATAGTTGCCTGTTTCCAAACGGCTCACGGGCAAGGTCAGTTCCTGCAGGCTGTTGCCTTCGGCTTCCATTACCGTCCTGCCCGATTGATCGTGCATCCGTGCCAGCAAGATATCCTGTTGCGCCTGTACATGGATTGCGTCCGTGGCTGGGTTCGGGTATACGGCTGGCGCATCGGCCTCGGACAATCCTTGAACAGCTGTCAGAGTGATCTGGATTTTGTTGGACTCCTCGGATTCGCCGCAAAGATTGACAGCGGTGGCATGGTAGTATCCGTTCTCGGAAGGTGTGTATTGTTTGCCGTGCGCTTCTTCGATCCAGCCTCTCCGGTTGTACCATTTCACCGAATCCTCTGGCGTGGCGGCTATTAAGTACGGGCTTCTCCCGGTTTGGAGCGAATCGACCAGCATGATGACAGGCGGTTCGGGGCCTGGGTCGACAGATAATGTTACATGGTAAACGCTATCGCATCCGTCTTCCGATTCGTAAGTTTCGACGTATTCTCCGGATTCGGAATAGGTTCTCCCGCCAAAAATCAAGCTGCTGCCTTCGCAAATGGTTGTGTCAATCTCGAAGAGGTAATGCTGGCGGATACGCAGGTCGATATGATAGATGCTGTCGCATCCGGCAGCAGTCTTTAATCCGACGGTGTGGCTTCCGCTCTCGGTGAAAGTCTGGTCGCCGATGCGCAAGGTGTCCCCCTCGCAGATGGTTTCTTCAATATCGAACACGTAGGAAGGATTGACTCGCAAGTTCAGGATTGTCAGGGTGTCGGCGATTGCGTTCTCGATGGTGTCGTAATAGATGCCACTCTGGCTCAAGTCCAAGTTTCCGAACGGATAGGTGTCCCCCTCGCAGATTTCGGCTGAAATCCTGTTGGCATAGTATCGGGAAACCTGCAAATCATCGATGAACATGTCTACGTCTGATCCGGAAATGCCATAAAGCAGCAGGAAACAAGGTGCACTCTTCACGGGGAGGTTGTAGCGGTAGAAGTACCAACCGTCTTCGCTTTCAGTCTCCGCTACCGGATCGAGGCTGGGCATGTTGTGGATATAGGCTATGAACTGGGCATCGGCAGTGTCGTAGGATGGCCCGATGTAGAACTTCACGCCATCCTCTTCAGATAAGGCCATGGGGTTGCGGTAGGCCCAGAAGCTGAGAGTGTAGACGAATCCTTCTTCGAAGTCCAGCAGCGGGGATGCCATGATGGCTTCGCCCCGGCTCTCAGAAGAGAGCATCAGGGATTTCTCTCCCTCTTTCGCCATGCTTGCCGACTGGAGCCAGTGCGGACTGTTGGAACCGGACAAGCGCCGGTATGTCCAGCATTGCGGGACGTTGTCCGTGAATTCCGATTCAAAGCCTTCCGAATAAGGGAACGGCATGGCTTGGCAAGGGGTAAGGAAGCTGCCCTCGCACCATAGGCTATGCTCGTCCTGGCTGCAAATCGCCCGTACTCGGATATCGTACAGGCTTTGGGGGGACAGGCTATCGATCCGGATTTGCTTCTCCTGCGTTTTTCCCTTCGGGATCCATGCTTCCGAACCGCTCTCTTTGCACTCTGTTTCGTAGGTGTCGGCTTCGCCTTCCCAAGCCAGTGCCAAGGATGAAGCCAGGATGGCAGTGGCCCTCAGGTTTTCCGGAGCAGGGCATGCGTAAGGAGTGGAAAAGCTGAAAGTCTGGGAATAGGGGCTTTCTTCCGTCTCTCCGCAGATGGCCTTGGCGCGTACCTGGTATTCCGTGTTGTCGGGTCTGAGTCCTTGCAGCAAGACTGGGCTTGTCTGGTCTGCGACTATTGTCCATTGCTCTTCGGACGATTCCTTGTATTCGATGGTTGCGTTGCCCGATTTGGCTTGGAACGCGATTCGCGCGGAAGTGGGCAGCAGGCTGTCCGGCCCTTCATCCAAGGCTAAGTTCGCTGGGGCAGGGCAAGTGGTTACGCTGAAATCGTCTATGTAGAAGAAATCGCTGAAAGCATCGGAAGAGGCTTTGATAGCGATATGCACTTTCTCGTCTGTGTAGGCCGAAAGATCGAAGGTGCGCAGTTCGAACTCCGTGCTGGACAGGAGGCGTTCCTCTTGCAGTGTTTCGGTAAAGTCTTCTACGGCTGTCCCGGTGGTGGACAGCAGCACGCTGTACTTTTCCGTGTTCTCGTATTCTGGGCGGATATAGAAAGACACGGAGGCTTCCCGGCCTTGCAAGTCGATTTGCGGGGAAACCAGATAGTCGTCGGCCGGACTGTTCATAGAATACCTGTACATGGCGCAGCCGCTGCCATCGATGCCATCCGATGCGCTGAAATCGAATGTTTTGCCATCGTTGTTCGCATCGATGATAGTCCAGCATAGCAGGTTTCCGCCAATCCAGCTGGATTCATCGAAGTCTTCCCTGAATGGCACGGACTGTGCGGGGCATGGCGTGGTGAACGAGACTTCTTCTGAAAAGATGCTGGTGTCTCCTGCCCCGCAGAAGGAACGGAGCTTGGCAACATAGCCGGATGCCATTTCCAATTCAGGGAACAGGAAGGTGTTGCCGTTTGCAAGGACAGCTTTCCATATGTCCTCATTGTTCTTTGCATAATAGACTATCGTGTTGCCGGCTTCGGTTTCCCAGTCCAGCCTGAACGTTTCCCCTTCCGGAGCAAGGCTCAGGTTCTCCGGCGCGGGGCAGGCGTAAGGAGTCCGGCAGGCGCAGAAACCGTCTGTCCAGTTGCTGAAGCTTTCCGTGTTCCGGTAAGATCGGACGCGGAAAAAGTACAGAGAGTTCTCGCTCAGGCCGGTAATCAGGCTGGTGGTCGAGGCTGCGCTTTCTGCGGATGTCCATGATGATTCCGTGCTTTTCCTGAACTGGATATCGTATCGTGCGATGTCATCGATTCCGTCTGGGGCTTCCCAGGACAGCCGTACTTGGTCGTGGGCAAGGGCTATGGCCGACAGGTTCGTCGGCGCGGGGCAATCGTCTTTCTTGAACACTACATCGTCGATGGCTGCCGCACGGCCTGATCCGGTGCCGCTTCCATCATTCACCCAGCGGAAGAACACGTATTGTGTCCCCGTGCTGCTGACCAGGAAATCCAAGGATTCATTTTGCCATTGGCTTGCATACTGGTAGGTGCTGCTGCCGTTGATCTTGCTTCCCTCCGTCGGCTGCACGGCAGAGATGCCGACCATCATCACGTCCAGTTCGTCGCCTCCTTCGCAGAGGCAACGGAAGTCGAGCCTGTATTGGCCGGGTTCTTCTATGTCCACGGTGAAGTAAGCGTAGACTCCGAAGTTCATTCCGTTCAGGTCGTAGCTGTTTGTTGCGCCATTATCGTTGCTGATGTACATGGCATGGCTTTCGTTGCCTTCGGCACCTGTGCCTACGCACCATTGGTCAGTCTTGCTCTGTACGAAGTTCCATCCTTCCGCACCGTTTTCGAAATCGCATTCGAACGGCAGGGGAACCGGATTTTGCGCACTGGCTATGCCAAGGCTGGAGATGGCGAATCCCATGGCAGTCAAAGCGGATTGTATTTTGTTTTTTTTCATATGCATGTTTTTTTTCTGGAATGTTATTGTCCTTGGAAAGAGATTTCAAAATAGCCTTCCTTTTACCGGACGATGAATTTCAGGACGGCTGTGCCTTGGCTTGTGCGGACTTCGGCAAGGTACAGGCCTGCTTTCAAGTCCGAGACGTTGTAGCGGAACTCGGCGCAATCTAGGTTGGCCGGGCTTTCATATACCAGGCTGCCTGCCAGATTGGAAATGGATACCTGTTCGATTTGTGCCTCGCTCGACAATATCTGGATTGTTCCGCTGGCTGGGTTAGGGTAGAGGCTGAGCTGCGCTGCCGGCGACCCTTTGCCTCCGTTGCTGAGCGGGCGACTGACTTCGATGTCGTCGATCATGAACATGAATCGGTAAGGCGAAACGCACTGGATTGCCACATGAACCTCCTTTCCGGCGTACTGGCTGAGATTGATTTCCACGAACTCCCATGTCTCGGCGGGCGCTTCCCGGGTGTTCCCGATGGGGACGAAGCTGCTTATGTCGTCATCGGTTTCCGACACGTAAACGTTGTATTCCTCAAGCCCGTAATCGCCGGAGTAACTCTTTGCGTAGAAGCTCAGCCTGGCATTGTCAGCAGGAAGCTTCAATTTCGGGGAAATCAGCCAGTCGTTGCTGGCCGAGCCCATGTAGTCGAAGATGCTGGCACCGAAACGGTCTCCGTTGTGCGGCGCGATGGCATCGCCCATGGCATCCAGGAGCGAAGGCTCGGTCAGGCTGGGATTGAAGGCGATGAAGCCCGCGCATTGCTGCATCAGGGGATAGTCGACGCCATTCCATCCGCCCAGCTGGTTCCCATCCATGTCGATGGTTGTCCAAGCGGGGACGAAATCGGTTATGGCGAAGTCTTCACAGTATTCGAAGTTCATGATGTACGGGTCTGCCGGAGGCAGGGATCTGACCACTTTGACGATGGTGTCGTTGGACGGGTCTTCATCGCCTTCCAGGCAGGTCGCAGCGGTCATGAGGTACTCGGTGGAGGGGGCGGACATGTCCATGTTGAAGATGAGTGTGCCGCTGGCATAAGGTGCTAGGCGCATGATTTGCGTGGTTGGCTTCATCTTGTTGATTGCCAGTGTGACAGGAATGTCTGCTTCTTCGAATCCTCTATTGCGTATGCGTACCTCCACTTCCTGGTTGGCCGAGAACAAGCCGTTGCCCCTTGGACGGACAATTTCTTCGACAGATGCATCGAAGGCGTTCAAGCTGCCATCGCTGCCAAAGATGGCGCGGATAGCCGGATACCCGACTCCTTGCTGGAGAATGGGGGGCTCCGTGGAGGTCACATAGAAAGAACCGTCATCTTTCTTGTCGGTCATGAGGATGAAACCGCGCGATTTCTCGGCGATGATATAATCTCCCGCTTCGAGCAGCAGCCCCGGAACCGGGTAGCGGACAAACATGGATTCCGTTCCGGCAGAGACGGTATTTTCGTAAATCAGTTCTCCCAGCGTCCTTGTGCCGGCATTCCACCGGTGGATGGACAGTACGACGCTTTCTTTGTGCGGTGATCCCCATCCGATGGAGATGGCGGTCAAGGTGTCGCGTGCCGCTATGGAGAACGGGAGGCCTGCCGCCAAAGTGAAATCGGCACCGACGGTGTAGGTGTCCGGGTCGTAGAACAAGGCGGTGGATACCTGGTCGTGCGCCAATTCATCTTCGGTCACGGTAATTTTCTTTTGCAGTTCGTTGTCCTGGGTGGAGTCGGCCTCCTCATGGCCGATGGCGGTGGCTTGGAAGGTCAGGGTGAATTCGTCATCGGGGACGAAGCCTTCCAAAGTGAAGTCTATGTCTATGGTAGCGGTTTCTTCTCGCTCGGACAGATTGGTTTCGGACTCCCCGATGACTTCCGTGCCATTCAGTATCTCTACTTTAGCCTGGACGGGCATGAGTCCGCGGTTCTGGATGGCGACGGACGCTGTCATGGGGGTGTTGACCAGATCGGCAGGTGTCAAACGGGCCAGCGGAAGGGTGTATCCGTTGATGCGCACATCGTAATCGCTTATCTCTGCCACGGATATTTCCTTGATCCACAGCCCGCCGGTGGAATGGATGGCAAAACTGTAATTGCCGTCGGCTTCGCATTGGAATGAGGCATCCTTTGAAACGAAGACTGGTTCGTAGGCGCGAGGCGCATTCCATAGAGTGTCCCATGTGCTGGCATCCGTGCCGGAAAGGCCGTAGAGGACGCAGAATGTTTCAGGAATTTCTATCCCGTAGTAAAGTCCGCCTGCTATGTGGTTCATAAGGAAACGGTAATGCTTCCCTTCTTCCAGATGCACGCAGCGCGAGAACAAGGGTTCGGGATCTTTGACGGATGCCGCGTAGCCATTTGCTTCTGCCGACCAGCCCCAGTTTCCGACCCACCCTGCTCTGAGTGACGAATCCGCGAAATCGGTGAAGAAAGGAGGAAAGAGAGGGGTGAAAGTAATGAGAGAATCTTCGGATTTGTTGTTTTCCAGCACACGTTCTTCCAAGCCTGGCGTACTTAGTACCTTGCCTTCCACTTCCACGGTATGCTGGCCTGTGGGCGACAAATCCATGGTCTGGGAGAAAACGAGCAGGGTGTCTTTTCCCATGGGAATCGGGCCGAATTCTTCTGTAACAGGGTTGCCTCCGTCCAAGGTGAACGTCAGGCTCAGCGTACGGATGCTCGCGCGGCCTAAGTTGGCGGCAAGGACTTGCAGCGGGGTCTTGGCCGAGAGGTCGCAGGCCGACACGGGGAGAATGATATCCTTGATTGCCAAGTCGGGCGTGCTCACGTACCTGCCTTGATTTATCTCTACATTGTCTATGTAGATGCCGTATTGGTTGACATCGGAATGCGCATGGATGGCGAAATAGTATTCCCCGTCATGTTCTACCCGGAATTCGGAAAGGGAGAATTGCATGGTTTCCGTACATTCCGTGATGGTTATGTCTTGGAGCAACTCCATGTCATGGGGGTCGGCGGATGTGCCATAGTAAACGGCCAGTTTCTCTACGTAGGAGCTGTTCGTGCTGTTGTATTCGAAAGCGATGTGGGCATCGCCTTGGCTTAGCACGATGGGGCAGGTGGTCACCAGGTAGTCGTCGAGCGGGTGGATTATGCTGAAACCAATGTCGACCGCCCCTCCGAGCCATTCCCAGCTGATGCCGTCGCTGTCGACATTGACGATGTTCCAGAGGTCCATGTCCTTTTCATCGTCGAAATCGCAAAAGAACGGAGGCTGTATGGGGCCTGCGTGGAACACGTCGGCGGATGCCGTGTTGTTTTCATACAAGGTGTCTTGGACGCAGTCCACGCTGGCTTCAATCAGGTAGGTATGTCCAGGTATGCTTAAATCTGCCTTGGTGGCGAAAGTGTATTCCAGTCTTTCTGCCGGCGCTATCTCCTTGCTGAGGTGTTCCGTCACGGAATCCATCCCGTCGATGCGGTAGGAGAGGTCGCATGAGGATATGCTTTTGGAGCCTTTGTTTTCCAGGATGACCGTCACGGCTTCGGCCGAACTCAATTCTATGCCTCCTGCGGGAGCCTTTATGGCGGATACGGCCATATCGAAATCGGGCCTGAGGTGGAGTCGCACATAGTCGTTCTGCATGTCCGGGCTTGGGATTGCCGTGAAGACGTATTCTTTTCCTGCTTCGAATGAGTAATCGTCCAGGCGGGCGTTCTCCCCGGAGGCGATATAGACACAGGCCGGGTAGGGCATGTAGGCGGCAACCGGGTTGACAACCGCGAGGTCGTAGGTGCCGGCCGGGATATCTATATGTCCGCTTTCTCCTGCGGCGATGACCGTGTGGTCTTCTGCTGTGCCGGTGGCATTTGCCGGGATTTTGTATTCGAATGCCGAGTACAGTTCCGTCACAGGGGGATGATTTCCGTCATCTTCCCATAGCAGTCCGGTTCTTGGGATGATGTCGCCGTAGGCGGTGCCATCGGCATCAATCAGTATCTGGTAACCAGAGCCGTCTCCCCAGTCTATCTGGACTTCCAGTGTGATGCGGGCGTTTTCTTTGCTCGCCAGCGGGCGTATGCTTTCCAGTTTCAAGGCAGCCTGCCTGGCATTGCCTTTGCTGGCTTTCTTGCAGGCAGGATCGGTGTTTTTGAATTCGAGCTTGGGAACGGGCAGGCAAAGGTCGCTGGAAGCTTTGCCGATGGGCTGCGGTTCCGCGATTGGGGTTTGGCCGGGAAGAAACCCGAAAGAGGCGAATGCCCCTGCTAAAAGAGCAAAGTGTTTTTTCATATTGTATGGATTTTGATGAAAAGTCCATTTTAGGCTCGTCTTTTTTGCAGGTCTCTCCGCAAGAGACCTGCAAAAGGCCTTCGGGAGAAATTGCTGGAGATGCAAATGTCTTAAAGCCAAATGTTTGCCGTTTTTTTCACAGCATGTTACGGTAGACTCCGTGTTTTTTCTCCCTTTGGGGCGAATCGGAGAAATGAGGCAAGATTTGTGAAAAGCCGGGAATGTCTGAATGTGTCCGAGTACGAATGGTTTTGATTGTCAGTTGTTTTGTCGAATATTTGATGGTTTTCTGAATTTTTATTACTTTTATACCATCTTTTGCAGGTCTCTTGCGGAGAGATTTGTTTTTTTAGTATTTATTTTGGATAAAAATACATCTTCCTGTTCAAGGGCTGGAATGCTTGCGAAGGGGAGGCTTTTGCGGAAGTGTGGCTGGAAGAGGCCTTTCTGCGTTGCACTTAATGCGAAAAAACCTCATGCACCGACGTGCATGAGGTTTTTTCATATCTGATCGAGTCTTGGAATCCCGCCTTCCGGAGCGCCCTCGTTTGCCGTCAGGTCGGTGCAGAAACTGTCCGTCGGCTTCTGTTCCGGGTTCTTTGTCCGCGTTTTTCTGGGCCAAGCAGGATAACCTGCCCGGCATGGAAAACGCAGGCAGAGGGCCAGCGTCCCAGGTTGGCTCAATTCACCGGGATCCTTTTCCGATGTCCTGGTCGGACAGCTCCAGAAGGCTTCCTGTCCTATTCCGGCAGGTGCAGGTCTTTGAAAGTCCTGGGGGCGGGTACGCCGGGCAACGGCTTGCGGTCCTTCAGCTGTTCCATTACGGTCTCGATGGCCTTGTTCAGCTGCTGGTCGATACCGGCCTGTTCCTTGATGGGATCGTTGTCAAGCAGGATATCGGGGTCGACCCCATGGTTTTCCACAATCCATTGGCCGGTCTTGGCATCGTAATTGGTGAAGAAAGGCACGCGGATGTCGGTTCCGTCCATGTAAGGCAGCGAGCCGGAAATGCCGATGATGCCGCCCCAGCTGCGGGTGCCGATGATGGTGCCGATTTTGTTGGCTTTGAAGCTCCAAGGGAACAAATCCCCGTCGGAAGAAGAGTATTTGTTGATCAGCAGCACTTTCGGCCCGTACTGGGTAGCATCGGGAATCGTCCCGATTTGGTCAGTGCCGCGGCCCATCGTCAAACGGTAAGGCTGGCGCAGCAAGCGTTCGATAATCATCGGGGATACGTTGCCGCCCCCGTTGGCCCGGTCATCGATAATCAGGCCTTCCTTGTCCAATTGCGGATAGAAGTAGCGGGCGAACTCGGTCAAGCCTTCCGGCCCCATGTCGGGAATGTAGATATAGCCGACCCGGCCTCCCGAAGCAGAATCCACCTTGCGGATGTTGTTCTGGACCCAGTTGTAGTGGTAGAGCGGGTATTCGTCGGCAATCGGGGTCACTACGATTTTGCGCGAACCTTCCGCCTTGGGTTCGGAATTGATGGAAAGCTCGGTCATCACCCCGGCCTTGCCTACTAAAAGTTCGTAGATATTGTTTGTTTCAGAAACCGGAATGCCGTCTATGGCCGTGATATAGTCGCCGGCCTTTACATTCAGGCCCGGTTCGGTCAAGGGCGAACGCAACTTCTGGCTGTAGGGCGCGCCGGGAATAATCTTGTCGATGCGGAAGAAACCGCTTTCGTCGCGGCTCAGTTCAGCACCGAGCAGGCCCATCTGGAGTCGTTCCGGCTTGGCGTATTCGCCCGGGTTCACGTAGGCATGGCCGCAAGCCAGTTCCCCGATCATTTCCCCGATGATGTAGTTGAGATCCAAGCGGGTCTTGGCGTAAGGCACCAGGACGGAATACTTGTCTTTGATGGCGTTCCAGTCCACCCCGTGCATGTTTTCCAAATAGAAACCGTCGCGGTAGGCCCGCCAGGCTTCATCAAAGATCTGAGGCCATTCCTGTTCATAGTCCACAAGGGCTATCATGTCGTCGGTTGGCACGGCATCGTTCAACGAGGCCTGTCCGGAGGGCATCGGCATCACATAGATCCGGTTGCTCAAGAACTGGTAGAGAAGGGCGGTGCTCAAGTCGGGCGTGGCATCCATCATCGTCATTTCGGCCACCAAGGCATCTTCCTGGCTTTGCAGGTCGTAAACGCGGGTGTCGCCATCCTGGTTGTACCATATCTTGTTGCCGTCGCTGATGAAGTTGCCGTAGTATCCGGCGGGCAAAGGCAGTTTCAGGATACGGCTTTGGATGCCGGCAGTATCGATACGGACGCCTTCATCCTGTTTGGCTTTCGACTTTTTCTTGCCGGTTTCGGTATTGTTGGCTGGTTGCTGGAGTGCTTCCACTTCGGCATCCTTGTCCAGGAAAGGAGAAGGCGTGTCGTTTTGCAGCAGGGCGATGTAGATGCCGCCCATTTTCGTGAAGACATGGTTCCATTCCATGCTGCCGTAAATCGGGTTGTAATCGCGGTCGGAATTGAAAATGAGGTATTTCCCATCGCTGCTGAACACGGGCGAATCGGAACGGTACCATTTTTCGGTAATCGGGAATTCTTCCTTGCTGTCTAAGTTATAGACATAGACTACCCCCATCTGATTCGAAGCCGGCTTGGTGTAGGTGAGCCAGCGGCTGTCGGGAGAGAAGCTTACATCGGTGAATTCGGCGGCCGGGTTCTGCATCACCGTTTCCTTGCTCTTGGCGGCGATATCCACCAGGACGATGCGGTTTTCGCGGTCGGTGTACAGGAGCTTCTTGCTGTCGGGGCTCCATTGCATGTCGCGGATATAAGTGTCGTTGTCCCGGGTCAGCTGGCTCAGCTCGCCGCTGCGGAGGTCTTCCATATAGAGTTCGGTTTCACCGCTGCGGTCGGAGATATAGGCGATATATTGGCCGTCGGGACTCCAAGCCGCATTGCGTTCATGGGCGCCGGGCGTGCGGCTGAGGTTGCGGGTCACGCCTTCCTCGGCCGGGATATCGAAGACTTCGCCCCGGGCGGTCACCGCCAATCGGCTTCCATCGGGAGAGAGGCTGGCTGCCGTGATGTTTCCGGCCACGTTCTTGCGCTCGCTCCGGGCATAGATATTGTCGCTGGCCAGGCGGATTTCTATTTTCTGGCACTGCCGGGTGGCCGGGTCGAACTGGAACAGGAAACCGCCTTTTTCAAAGACGATGATCTTGCCGTCGGTGCTGGGGAACTTGATGTCGTAATCCTTGAAATCGGTCACTTTCTCGGTGGCCTTTGTCTTGGTGTTATAGGCAAAGAGGTTCATCGTCAGCTCGCGGTCGGAGAGGAAGAAGATTTCATCTCCGATCCACATCGGGAAGATGTCCTGGGCCTCGTTGCGGGTGATGTTGATCACGGTGTCGGCGGCCGGGTCGTAAACCCAGATGTCGTCGGCCATGCCGCCCCGGTAGTATTTCCAGGTCCGGAATTCGCGGAAGACCCGGTTGTAGGCTAATTGGCTGCCATCGGGCGAATAGCTGCAGAAGCCGCCTTCCGGCAGGGGAATGGCTTCGGGCATCCCGCCGTCCGGACTCACCTTCATGAGCTTTCCGGGATAGCCGGTCCCGATACGGTTGCGGAAGACGATTTGCTGGCCGTCGGGCGTCCAGGTCATGACGATGTTGTTGGGGCCCATGCGGTCGCCGAGGTCGTCACGGCTGTTGGTGGAGGTGTAGGTGAGGCGAACCGGTTCCCCGCCTTGGGCAGGTATCAGATAGACTTCGGTGTTGCCGTCGTACTGCCCGGTAAAGGCGATTTGCTTTCCGTCGGGCGAGTAACGGGCGAACATCTCATAGCCGATGTGAGAGGTCAGCCTTTGGGCTTCGCCCCCTTTCAAAGGGGCTTTGTAGAGGTCCCCGGCATAGGAGAAAACCACTTCCTGCCCGTTGGTGGACGGGAATCGGAGCAGCCGGGCTTCGTCGTTCCCGGCTTTGGCGAGCCCGCATAGGCAACAACTCGCCAGTAGGATGATTGATAAGCGTTTCATATGGATTAAAATTATACTTTTGGCAAATAGGATTTGGCATTCTTCTTAATAAAAGCCCCGGAGCAGGTCCTGGCTTTCCGTGAAGTGCAAGGACAGGCTTCGGGGTTTGTATCGACAGAATCCTGATGGAATCTGTTTTAGGTCGTCATGGCGATGGAATCCGCCTTGATGGTTTACCCCAAACCGGTCATTAGACACGCCGTGTCTGTTTTTGATTGGGAAAATGAGGCTTTCGGGCATCTTGCCCGCTTCTGTCCGCATCCTGTTTCTCGCTACGCCTCGACGTAGCCCGCTACGCCTTCGGCTAGGCGAGAAGCATGCTGCATGACACAAGCGGGCAATCTCCCCAAAGTCTAATGACCGATTTGGGTTTACCGGAGCGTGCAGCCGGTTTCCTTTTGCAGTCCCGCCAGAATCTTTTCCATTGTCTTTTCAATCTGCTTGTCGTTGAGCGTGCGCTCTTCGTCTTGCAGAATGAAGCTGGCCGCGTAGGATTTCTTGCCTTCGGGCAGGTTCTTGCCTTCATAAACGTCGAACAGCGAAACCTCTTTGAGCAGGTTCTTTTCGCTCTTGCGGGCGATGGTCTCTATCTGCGAGAATTTCACGTCTTTGTCCACCAGCAAGGCCAAGTCTCGGCGCACTTCGGGGAAACGGGCCACTTCTTTGTATTCGGGGGCTTTTGCCGGCCGGGCGGACAGAATGTTGTCCCATTGGAAATCCGCATAGAAGACAGGGACTTTGACATCGAATTGCTGGCAGAGGGCGGGTTTCACTTCCCCGAAGCGGACTCCGACTTTGTTGCCCGGCAGCATGATTTGCAGGCCGTAGCTCCATTCGTCGCCTTCGGCTTCGAGCGTGCGGCAGCGCAAAGAATCCAGACGAAGCAGCTTCCAGACTCTGCCCACGTAGGCTTTGAGGCTGTAGAAATCGAAAGCCTTTGGCTTTTCCTGCCAGATTTCCTCGTTTTCATTGCCGCAGAGCAGGAGGCTCAGGTGGTTCTCTTCGCGGAAACGTTCATCCACAGGAGCTTCCTTGCTGGCTTCCGGCACGCAGAAATAAGTCCGTCCGAATTCGTAGAACTTGAGGTTGTTCTGCTTGTGGTTCAAGTTGTAGGCCATGCTTGCCAGTCCGCCAAAGAGCAGGCTTGTGCGCATGATGCTCATTTCCTTGCTTAGCGGGTTCATCATCTTGACCACGTTTTCCAAATGGAATTTCTCGATATAGCTTTCCGAGCAGAGCGAGTTGTTCATGATTTCGTAGAAACCGTTGTTGCTTAGGAATTCGGAAACCTTGGCCACCACTCTTTCGGGTTCTTTTTGGCTGATGCCCATGCCGTAGGAGATGCGATGGGTGGAATTGATCCGGTTGTAGCCGTAAATCCGCAGGAATTCCTCGGCCACGTCGGCCGGACGGGTCACATCGGTCTTGTTGAGAGGAACGGTCACCTTGTAATGGATTTGCGCCGGTGAGGCCGTCTCGATGGAACCGGCATCGGAACGCATCTCCACCTGCATTTCCAAGGCTTCCAGCACCCGTTTTACTTCGGCGGCCTGCATGGGTTCGCCAATAAGCTTGTTCATGTATTCCAAGGAGAACTCGGCTACCGGGCGGGCGATGGGTTCGGGATAATTGTCGATGATTTCCGAAGCCACTTCGCCTTGAGCCACTTCCTGCAAAAGCAAGGCGGCGCGTTTGAGGGCGTAGATGCAGATTTCGGGGTCGGCCCCTCTTTCATAACGGAAAGAAGCATCGGTGTTGAGTCCGTGCTCGCGAGCGGTCTTGCGGATGCTGGTGGGGTTGAAATAGGCGCTTTCTAAGAATACATCGGTGGTCGAATCCGATACTCCGGCATCCAAGCCCCCGAAAACTCCGGCGATGCACATGGGTTCTTCGGCATTGCAAATCATCAGGTTCTTGGAGGATAGTTTCCTTTCCACTCCGTCCAAAGTGGTCAGCGTCTCTCCTTCCTTGGCCGGGCGCACCACGATTTGGTTTCCTTTAATCTTGGCCATGTCGAAGGCATGCATGGGCTGGCCCATTTCCATCAGGATGAAGTTGGTCACGTCCACCACGTTGTTGATAGGGCGGAGGCCTACGCTGCTGAGGCGTTTCTTGAGCCATTCGGGCGATTCCTGCACCTTGACGTTTTTGATGCAAAGCCCGGCGTAACGCGGGCAGGCTTGGGTGTCTTCCACCTTGATT
This sequence comes from uncultured Bacteroidales bacterium, assembly GCA_944320465.1. Classification (GTDB taxonomy): domain Bacteria; phylum Bacteroidota; class Bacteroidia; order Bacteroidales; family P3; genus Pullibacteroides. Next base: position 63,847 of record CALUHO010000003.1, read on the forward strand.
TCGACGATGCGGCCTTTCCCCTCTTTATAGGCTTCTACCGAAGGGTATTTCAGTTTGATAGGCTTGTTCTTGCGGATATTTCCCAAGGCGACCAGGTCTCGGGCGACACCGATATGGGAGGTAGCATCGGAACGGTTCGGGGTCAAGCCGATTTCAAAGACCGTCTCGCTTTCCAAATGGAAATACTGGGCGGCGGGCATCCCGACCGGCGTGTCGGGCGGCAGGACCATGATGCCGTCGTGGCTGCTGCCTACGCCGATTTCGTCCTCGGCGCAGATCATTCCCATCGAGTCGGCTCCCCGGAGTTTGGATTTCTTGATCGTGAAGCTTTTGTCTCCGTCGTAAAGCACTGTGCCTATCGTGGCCACGATGACTTTCTGCCCGGCGGCCACATTGGCTGCGCCGCAGACGATAGGCAAAGGTTCGCCTTCGCCTATGTTGACCTTGGTCAGGTGCAGGTGGTCCGAATCGGGATGGGGTTCGCAGGTGAGGACTTCGCCCACGACAAGACCTTTGAGGCCGCCGCGGATGCTTTCCACTTCTTCCACGGCATCGATTTCCAATCCGCAGTCGGTCAGGAGCTGCGAGCATTCGTCCACGCTCAGGTCGAGCTCGGCGTATTCTTTGAGCCAGCTATATGCAACTTTCATATTGTTAGTTTGTTATATCTATTAATTTGCGGCTTCCGTTCCGGCGCTTTGTGTGAGATACACCCCTTGTTTCTACATGGAGCATGGGGCGTTTCCCGACATAACGGGGCGATGGATTTAGCGTTGGGCCAAATATACAAAAGTACAATAAAAATGGGAAAGAAAGGCGTTTTCCTGTCAAGACGATGTCCCAATGAACCAAAAGAAGGAAACAGGACAGCATGTGTGAAATGCTTCTCCTTAAAAATATTTAAAATAGACTTGTTTTTATTGAAAATAGGTCCGATATATTAAAAAATCTTAACCTTTAACAAAGATTAACTAAAAATCCGGGATTCCTTTTGAGCTGCCGGGTATTTTTGCTTCGACTATAGGGAACTTTTCTGCCAGATGCGGAGCGGGCCAATGCGCCAGCAAGGTCAATGAAGAGAAAATGTTCTGATAATCAAGAATGTTAACGTAAGATGGTGAATATTGGACAAGATTGTTCGTAAAGACATGTCGAGGCCCATCTTCCTTGAAAAATCAAGGCTTATGAGAAGGATTTTATGTTTGGGAGTCCTGTTGTGGGCAACATGGGACCCTTTGCTGGCAGCCGAAGAAGACAAACCGGCGGCTTGGGACAAGGTGAAACAATGGTTTGAAGATTTCGAGACCTATGTGGAACGAACCGATTTGATTACACCCGGGGAACTCCAGAAGTTGCCGGTCGGCTTGAGGACCACGATAGGCAATACCAATTACGATTTATTGGTTACACAGGCAGTGTTCGGGCCGGAAACCACGGAATTGGCTGTATACTTGCGGATTGAAGGTCCGGATTGGCAAGGAGAGGACAGAAGTCTGTATTTCGGGGCAGACAAGATTCTGATAAGCAGCCAAGGAGGTTTCATTGGCGATGCCAAATTGGCCTTGATGGGCGACATTGCCTTGTCGGGGAAAGGCGATGTGTTCAGTTTGCGTTTTTTAGGAAAGAAGGAGGATGGGGACCATGCCAATACGTCTGACGGTCTGCCTCCATCTTATGCCATTGTGAGCTGCGAGGGTTTCAAGGAATTGCAGCTCAGTGCGATACTTGAGTTGAATTCGGACAAAGTCGGGCTTGTGGAGAATGGCAAGATAACAGACAAGCCGGTTACCGCTTCGTTTTTCTGCGCAGCGGAGGCTTTGGACAATATCGTGGTCAAGGTGGATTTGCCGGAATTCGGCTTGAAGCACGTTCCGGATTGGACATTCACCGCCGAGGAAGTGATGCTCGATTTCAGCCAGACCCGGAACGTGCCGGGATTCAAGAAATACTCTGCATCGGGCAGTTCTTCCGGTCCGGTCGATTTCAGTGAAATATGGCAAGGTCTCTATATTGAGAAGGTACGTTTGCAGTTTCCGGATTATATTCGAAAAGTGGATGGGGCGAGACCTTCCGTGTTGGCCGATCAAATGTGGATAGACGAGAAAGGCTTGACCGGGACTATCGGGGCTGAAGACGTGCTGATGCTGACCGAAGGAAGTTTGGGCGGCTGGGGATTTTCGATAGAGAAATTCATGCTAGATTTCCTGCATAATGAAATAAAAGGGGGCGAGATGGCCGGGATGATAGAATTGCCGGTGAGCAAGGCGGGAAAATACGAATACGAGGGAGGTTTTGAGACAGACGGGAGCTGGAAGTTGAAATTAGGCTTAGGGGAAAAAGTAGAGTTCGATTTTATCAATGGCAAGGAAGTGAATCTGTTGGCCTCCTCCTATTTGGAGGCGGGAAAGGAAAAGGATGAGGATTTCCTGATCAAAGCTCATTTATCGGGGAACATGAAACTGAATCCCTTGGCAAAAGAGAACGACCGTTTCGGTTTTGCCAATATTTCGTTTACAGGCATGGAAGTCTCCAATCAGGAACCCTATTTTGAAGTGAAGGATTTGAGCTGGGACGATGAATTGAAAATCAAGAACTTTCCTGTTTCTATAAAGGGTTTGTCGTTAAGCTCGGCTGATGGAAAGATTGGTTTTGGCTTTAACACGATGGTTCACTTCGGGGGAAAAGAAGATGGGAATTTCGGAGGAGAGCTTGGCATGGAAATCAACTCTTTGATTAAACAGGAATCAGGAAAGCAAAGATGGGACTTTGACGGAGTGAAGGTAGACAAGGTGGCTGTGGATTTTTCAAATGAATATTTCAGATTTAACGGTCAAATACAATTGATAGAAAACGATCCTGTTTACGGGGATGGCTTTCAGGGGATTCTGGATGTGGAAATTCCGCCTCTTTCTTTGGGTGTGCAGGGTGATTTGATGATAGGCAGTCTCCCGACGTACCGTTATTGGTATGTGGATATGATGACCCAGTTGGGTGTGACCGGGATTCCGGTGTTTCCCGGATTCAAGATAGCGGCCATAGGAGGAGGGGCTTACCGTTCCATGCGGATGGTGGACGGCAAGGACAGGAGAAACGACCTCGGCCAGACATCTTCGGGCTTGTATTACGAGCCGGACAGCACCAAGTCCTTAGGGGTCAAGGCCTCGGTGGTCCTGGCGGCGCAGAATGAAAAACTTTTCAACGCGGAATTGACTTTTGAAATGCTTTTCAATAAAAATGGCGGGGTTTCGTCGATTGGCTTGATAGGTGCCGGACAGCTGATGAGCAAAGAGATGATGGCCATGCAAAGATTCACGCAAAGAGTACAGCAACTGGCCAGTAAGATACAACCTTCGGTGGCTGACCAGCAGAGAGCCATTGCCTCTGAGGCCTCCATCTCTGCTAGGATGGAACTCAAGATGGACATTGAAAATGGAGTGTTTACCGGCCTGTTCGATTCTTATATGGATTTGGGAATCATCAAGGGAGCTGGCACCAATGGTTATCTGGGCCGGATGGGCATGAGCTTCGGCGGGGACGAATGGTACGTGAAAGTGGGCGAACCGAGCCATCCGCTGGCCATCAAGATGCAGGTGGGGCCTTTGCGGGCTGATTTAGCAAGCTATTTCATGACCGGGAATAATCTTCCGGCATTCCCATCCTTACCTGACAATGTGGCAAATCTGATGGATGTCTCTTATCCGCAGCCTTCGGTTTCTGAATTGGCCAAGGGGGGAGGATTGGCTTTCGGATCTTCCTTTTCATTGAGCACCGGCACGATTCCTTTGTTGATTTTCTATGCGGCTTTCGATGCCGAGGTGGGTTTCGATGTGATGCTCAAGCAATATCAGAACAGTCTTTGTCAAGAGACCGGGGAACAGCCGGGGATCAATGGCTGGTACGCGCAGGGACAGGCTTATGCTTATATGATGGCCGATGTGGGTTTGTATCTGAAATTGTTCGGCAGGAAACGTAATTTTTCTGTCTTGAAGGGCGAAGTGGGAACCTTGTTGCGGGCGGGATTGCCTAATCCGTCTTCTTTTTCCGGAAATCTGGGGCTGAACATTTCGCTGCTCAACGGCTTGGTCAAAGGTCGTTTCAATCTTGGTTTTGATTTAGGTACCTCTTGCACGATATTGAATCAGGGCTTTGCCGACGGAATGGAAATCATTGCTGATTTGCAGCCGGGCGAGGATGCGGCAGGCGTTGATGTGTTCACTGTGCCGCAAGCGGCTTTCAATCTGCCTTTGGAGACCGAGATACAGGAAGAATACAACAACGAGGAAAAGAAGCTCAAGATAAGCCTGGACCAGTACGAATTCTGGCATGGAGGAAGCCGTTTGGACGGGAAGGCGGAATGGGATGAAGACAAGCGGAGGGTGGAGTTCGTGGCGCACGATATCCTGCCGGCCAATGCGAAAATCGATGCCAAGCTGGCAATCGGGGCTAAGGAAAAGTCAGGTTCTTCTTGGAAGCGGCTGCAGGATGACGAGGGCGGCGATTACCAGGAGAAGCGGGAGTTTTCTTTTGTCACTGGGGACGGCCCGGACAGCATTCCCTGGAGCAATGTCAGGGTTTGCTATCCTGTCAAGGAACAGCAGTATTTCCTGCCGCGGGAGCACAATCGAGGTTTTGTCTATTTGAAGCGTGGCATGGCCGATTTGTTGACGGATGCGGATTACCTGAAACGGGTCTATTTGGTTTCGGGGACCGATACCTTGCAGGCTTCATTTACATACAACCAAGCCGAGAAGCGGCTTTTGTGGACTTTGCCCTCAGGAATGGCTTCGGAAACCGACTACAAGCTTATGTTTGTATTGCAATACAAGGGTGGAACAACCTATGTGTCATCTGCAGGCCAGGCGGAAGCGGTTTCGATGACAACCGGTTCGGCCAGCTTGTACGAATCGGAAGACGGGAGCATAGCGCAGGAAACCGTGCAATTATCCGGTTCGTTGTTGAAGTCCGACAAAGACAAAGTGATATTGCAGTATTCCTTTCGGACGAGCCGCTATGTCAATTTCGGGGAGAAAATGGCCGCAGTACGCCTGACAAAGACTTACCGGACACCGGTCATGACGATGGATGGAAATGGCAATCCCAATGTGACCGAACCGGATGTGCACTATTTGCAAGCAAAGATGCGGGCAGGCGAGGGCTTTTGCACGGTTGAAAGGGATGGAAACCTGTACACGGAGGGAAATCCTATGGTGCAGGTGGTGGCAGACATAGGAACGGAGCCTTATTTTCAGGACGACATTTATCCGTTGGTTTACCAGGAATATCCTTACGATGGTTTTGTTTCCTTCAGCCGTACGGCAGAGCATCCGGAAACGATACCGGACTGGGCGGTATACTCATCAAATCTCTATGATGAATCTGCCAACACCTATTTCCCGTGGATTTATTATCAACCATTCCAGTACAAAAAGGACTTTGAAAGTGTATTGTACGGAGTGGCCGATATGGGGATTCAGGGTAGGCCTTATTATCTGGATTGGCTTAGGAAGAGTTTCGTTCCTATCAGAAAAGGAAGTTATCCGGTTTGGTTGAAGTATGTGTTGCCGGACGGTACGGTAACCTCACAAAGGAGAATCGTGTTTGAGAACCCGGTAAAATGAACGGGCTTCGGCTTCGCCTGCCTCTGTTCGAACTTCCGCACAAATGCGATGAGAGATTTTTAATCTGTTTGTCGGGTTGAGGCTTTGCGTGCGGCTCGATTTGACATTTGTGCTATCGCATGAAGTGTAGAGGAGTCGGGGAGTCGGTGGGGAATTTGCAATTGAGGTAGTGGAAAATGACAAAAAAGAAAGGAGCGTGTATGTTTATTTTGTTTAAAATCAAATCAATGAGGTTGTTTTTAGTGGGTGTTTTGTGTGTGCTGCCGATGCCGTGTGCCTTAAAGGCGCAGGGGGATGACAGCAATGCTGGGCAGAGGGATTTCTCAACGCTAACGGTTATGGAGGATGATTCGTTGCAGGAAGAAGCTGCTTTGAAGGGTTTGCATCTGGTAGGTCGAGGTCAAGACAAGGCTGTCTTGCTGCGTTGGGCTGCCGGGGATTATGGATTGTGGATGGCGGCCATGCAAAAAGGTTTTGTATTGGAGCGTTATGCTTTTGACACGGCTGCATTGCATTCGGCACCGGCTTATTCTGACAGTATGCCGCCTCCTGTCAGGCAGTTGATACGGATTCCTCCTTTTTTGGGCATGGATACTTCCGTATTGGCGGACATGGCGGTGAATGATGCTTATGCGGCTTTGTTAGGCGAAGCGGTCTTTTCTTCCGAAATTCAGTTTACGCTGGGAAACGATGGCAGCGTTTTTTCGCCTTGGAAAGCCATATCGGACAAATTGCAGGAAAAAGCAATCCGTTTCACTTTGGCCAATCTGGCTTATGACCGTTCTTTTCCGGTGGCATGCCTTGGAACAATGGGGTATCGCGATACAAGCGTGCAGCCGGGTTTCTATTATTTATATCGAGTGTACGTGGATTCGGCTTTTTGTGGCAACGACACAGCGCTCTATTTTTCTCGTTTGGAGAATAGCATCTTGGTACCGCCTTTGCAAATATTAGATGCGGAATACGGGGACGGAGTTGTGGAATTGTCATGGAGCAGCCGGTTCGATGCCAATTTGCTGGTTGGCTATTTCATAGAAAAGGCGGAAGTGAAAACTTCGGGCGAAGGACGATACTTGCGCTTGAACGATGTCCCTTACTCGGCGTTACAAGATGGCAGGACTTCACGTATGGCCTATCGGGACAGTTTGTTTTCCAATGAACAGGAATATGTCTATCGTTTGGTAGGGGTGGATTTGTTCGGGCAGGAGGTTGTGCTGGCAAAAAGCCGTGCCGGGCATGGCAAGGATTTGTTGACTGCGATACCGCGTATAGATTCGGTTTATGCTTTGGATTCTGATAATTTGGCTATGTCATGGTCTTTTCCTGAAGAACAGGAATCCCGTTTGGAAAGGATGGAATTGTACGCGACTCATTCCCCGGATCAATTGCCGGGAGAGGAGCATTTGGTTGAAGGCAGAATAGAAAAAGGCATGCGGCATATTTTCCTGATAGAGATTTCTGATTTGGACTCCTATTCGTCTTATTTTTATTTGCGGGCCGTAGGAAAGCATGGGGAATCGTGTTTTTCATTGCCTTTCTTTTATCAGACAGTGGACAGTATTCCTCCTGAGGCTCCGTCAGGATTGGCATATGTGGTTGACGAACATGGTCGGATGCAGTTGAGCTGGAGGTCTTCCCAGGAAAAGGACTGGTCTGGATACCGTGTATTTCTGAGCAATTCCGAGGATGGGATTCCAGTACAGCTCACCGCTTCTGCGCTGCGGGACACCGTTTTTTTTGATACATTGTCCCTCAGTACAGCCCAGTATTTTTATTACAGGGTGACAGCAGAAGATAAGACTGGCAATATTTCGGATTTCAGCGATGCTTTGGCGGTGAAGAACCTGAGGCCGCAGAAGCCGGCACCGGCACTGTTTGCTTTGCAGCATTGCCGGAGGTATCATGACAAGGTGAAATTGGTCTGGTACAACAGTCTTTCTCCTTATTTAAAAGGTTTTCGCCTGTACCATAAATCCGGTACGGCAGGATGGGTTGAAATAGCGGATTTCCCTTTGCCGGCATCGGGAGAGGTGGAAGATACGACGGCATTTGTATTCAAATACCCATCTTCTGTCCATCCCGGTTTGCAACGGTTCAATATCGTAGCTTACGGGACAGGTGAAGCAGACACGGCTCATGCTCCTTATTGTTTTGAAGCCAAGTATATACCATCGGTGAAGATGCCAGCTTTGGAACTTTTTGCCGATAGGGAGGACCGTTTGGTTCAAGTGGAGTGGAAAAATCCGGAAAACAAAAAAATAAAACGTGTTTATCTGTACCGGGCATCGGAATCGGAGCCTTTGCGCTTGCTGGTTGCCTTGAATCCTCAGCCGGCATCTTTGAGGCAGGTCTTCGCGGACAGGAACGTGAAGATGAACACGTATTATCAATACCGTTTGCAATTGGAGTTTGCGGATGGGAGTTGGAGCGAGTATTCTCGGCTTCATGGCATTGAATATTAAACCCAAATCGGTCATTAGACACGCCGAGTCCGTTTCTGATTGGGAAAACGAGGCTTTCGGGCATCTTGCCCGCTTCTGTCCGCATCCTGTTTCTCGCTACGCCTCGACGTAGCCCGCTACGCCTTCGGCTAGGCGAGAAGCATGCTGCCTGACACAAGCGGGCAATCTCCCCAAAGTCTGATGACCGATTTGGGTTAAAGGCATTCCTCTTTGTTTGTGTTTTTACTGTTGTTTGATGGGAATTTCATCGGAGTTTCTGCCCTCGGCAAAGCTCAAGCAAGGGAATGGCTTGTCGCTGCGCTCGACTTTCGCTATCTTTGGCTGTCGCCGAAGATAGGATGCGTCTCGGCAGAGCAAATCGTGCAAGCTCGTTTGCTCTGCGCTCGACTTTCGCTATCTTTGATTGCATCGAAGATAGGATGCGTCTCGGCAAACTTGAGAGTTGTATTTGAGGAAGAAGGCGGAGAAACCGTTTCTCCCGTAGAAAGGATTCTTTATGACAGAAAAAAACGAGATATCGGCTCAAGGAGACCCTGTCGGGAAGACAGAGCCTGATGCGGGTTACCGTTTGGCCATGAGTTTGGTAGAGGAGACAGGACAGAATGTGTTCCTGACAGGCAGGGCAGGTACAGGTAAGACAACGTTTCTAAGGGAATTGAGAAGGCGGAGTGTCAAGCGGATGCTGGTGCTTGCCCCTACAGGGATTGCGGCCATCAATGCGGGCGGAGTCACCTTGCATTCATTCTTCCAGCTGCCTTTCGGGCTGTATCTGCCCGGATACCATCGTAAGAACAGGTTCCGGATTGGCAAGGACAAGATCGAATTGATGCAGAAGATGGAATTGATGGTCATTGACGAGGTTAGCATGTTGCGGTCGGATTTGTTGGATGAGGTGAGCAGCCTTTTGCAGAAATACCGCCGCGACCGTCGGCCTTTCGGTGGTGTGCAGCTCTTGTTGATTGGAGACTTGCAGCAACTGGCTCCCGTAGTAAAAGACGCTGAGTGGACGGAAATGAAAGCCTATTATGCTTCGCCTTATTTTTTCGACAGTGCCGCATTGAAGACGGCAGGATTCCTGACAGTGGAACTCAAGCACGTCTACAGGCAGAAAGACAGGGACTTTATCGGGATATTGGAGAAAATACGGCAAGGAGTTCTGGATAAAGAGACGTGGGAAAGGCTTTCATCTCGTTACATTCCGGGCTTCATGCCCCCGGATAACGAGGGCTATGTGATTTTGACCACGCATAACTACCAGGCTGATAAAATCAATGATGCAAATGTGGAGGCCCTCCCCGGTATCTTCAGTGTGTATCAGGCTGAAATCAGCGGCAATTTCCCTGAGGGTTCGTTCCCGACTTGGCAAACCCTGAGACTTAAACCCGGTACCCAGGTCATGTTTGTAAAGAACGATGCCGAACACCGGTATTACAACGGCAAGATAGGCAGGATAAGCCGTTGCGAGGCCAATGAGGTCTGGGTGGAAAGCGAAGGCGAGGAAATCAAAGTGGCATCGGAAAAATGGGAAAATCTTCGTTATACGATAGATCCGGGCACCAAGGAAATCAAGGAGACATCTGAAGGCTCGTTCAGTCAGTTGCCGCTCAAATTGGCTTGGGCTATTACCATTCATAAAAGTCAGGGTTTGACATTCAGCAAAGTGGTGGTAGATGCCGGGCGGGCTTTCGCCCATGGGCAGGTTTATGTGGCTCTGAGTCGTTGTCGTTCATTGGAAGGTTTGGTTTTGAGATCTCCTTTGACTCAGGATGCCTTGTCTGGCGATGCCCAAGTTGAAAGATTTTTGCAAGAAGATTCCCGTCAGCTAGATGGTTTGCAAATAGATAAGTTCAAAGAGGATTATCAATTTGAATTGCTGGCAGAGCAATTCGATTTCTCGGCAATCTGGAAAATTTTTCAAAATTTGCGTTTTTTGGCAGCCAAATCCCTGCGGAAAGCGTATATGCGTTTGGCAGAAGATATTGCAGATGCCGATGATCGGTTTGAAGCTGAGGTGTACCGGGTAGGGGAAATTTTCTTCAAGGAATTGTGCCGTTTGCGGCAAGCCACTGCGGGACAGCAGGCAGAACGCTGTCAGAAAGCAGCTGTCTACTTTTCTGCCAAGCTGCAAGATATCGTACAGCCTTTGCTGCCAAGGTTGAAAGTAGAGACCGGAGTGACGGCCACGACCAAGGCTTTGCAGGAATTGCATGCCGAACTGAAACGTTTGTGTCTGGAAAAACAAAGGACCCTTGCTTTATTGGTGGCTCATGGTACTTTTGCCCCGATGGACTACATGAAAGCGAAAACGGGTGAAAGATGACAGTAGACTGTTCGTCCTGCTCGTTTCGACATGCGTCGCATTTTGTATGATAGGAATAACCTTTCTTTTTGGAAGAATCTCGCTACTTTTGCAATTTTATTCTTAGTTGTGGGATGCCGCAATGGAATGTGCCAGGTGTGCGGCTCTGATGCGGTTTTATGGGAATAAGGGTACTTCGATGAAAAAGCGGGTATTGTGTATCTTTGGTCTGTTTCTGTGTTGCCAGTGGGCTATGCTTTATGCCGAATCAGATTTGAATTTGGAAGCCCGGGAAACTTTCTACCGAAACCGGGTAAAGGATGCTGCTTTGTCCTATGAAGAACGTTTGGCATCGTACGATAGTCTTATTGTGAATTTAGGACGGCAAGACAGGATTCTCGACCAGATGGATGTCTTTTTGGAATATGCTGCTGCCCAGACTTCGATGGGAAGGTATTTGCCAGCTTTGCAGATTTACGAACAGGCAAAAATCCGTTTGGACAGCATTCCGGTTGACGAAGAAAGGTTGTTACCGTATAAATTGCGTTGCTATTATGGTTTAGGTCAGGTGACGATGTGGTTGGGATTCTATTCTCAAAGTGTGGAATATTTCTTTGATATCTTGACTCTTTGCGGAGAAGACGACATGGTTTTCCTGAATGGGATAGGAAATGCGCCTGCCAAGGAAAGCCGGGAGAAAAAAGAGGCAAAAGGAAAATCGGGCATGGCGGAACCTGCCAGTGGCAGTCCATTGAAAGAGAATTATGCAATCAGGTCCTATTCAAACCTGAGTTTGTTGTTCATGAACTTGAATCAGGAAAGCCAGGCGGCCTATTATTCGAGCAGGGGACGGCAAAAAGTCAGGGAGGCGGATACAGTGGACAAAGGAACCTTGTCGGTTTTTTACAATAATTTAGCTGGGTGGTATTACGTTCGGAATCAGTTTGATTCGGCGGTAATTATTATGAGGGAATCTGAGAAGTTGGTGGAGAGTGAAGAGGAACGGGCCGTATGGAATTACAACATAGGGAATATTTACATGGGCATTGGGGAGATGGATTTGGCCAAAGCCTATCTGAATTCGGTACTCAGTGGCAAGAGCGAATCCTCATTTTGGATCTATGCTCATGTTATATCTTTGGTGAACTTGGGCTATTTGTACGGTTTGGATGGAAATTACGACGAGGCTCTCCGTTATTATCAGCGAGCCTTGGACTTGTCTCGCAAGATAGGAACAAAAAAAATAGAGGCTACGGCTTATGTGGAGATGTCTGCTTTGTACAAGGCAAAGGGGGAGTACAGGCATGCCTTGACGCTCCATGAGCGAGGTGTGGCTTTGCGCGATAGTTTGTTCGGGACCGAGCAGCAGGAGCAAATGAACCTGCTTTCGCAGGAATACCAGCAGCAGGAAAAGAAGATGGAATTGGCTATGCTGGCCAAGCAGCTGGAGTATTCAGAATTGTCAAACAGGCATAAGAACATGGTATTGGCCATTTTGATAGCCTTTTTGATTATTTTTTGTCTGAGTTTCTGCCTGGCGTTATACTATTATTTCAAAGAACGCAGGCATGGGAAAGAGAAGGAACAGGGATTCAAGAAAAAAGATACGCAGTATAAGTGGGATGTGGAAGAAAAATCCAAGCAATTGGCCACGCTTAACTTGCAATTGGTGCAAGCTACCGAGACAATTGCCGAGTGCCGGGCAGAGGTGAAGAAACTGCGTTATAGCAAGGCATCGGAGACTAAGGAAATCCAGCAACATTTGGAGGAGATTCTGTCCGCTTTCAATTACGATTCGGCCTGGGATGAGTTTGAACTTTGTTTCAATCAAGTGCATAGTTCATTTTTTACCCGCCTGCACGAGGTGTGCCCGGATCTTTCCCGAACCGAGCAGCGGATATGTGCATTATTGGTCCTTAATTTGAGCGTCAAGGAAATAGCTGGGATTACCCATCGTTCGGTCAGAACGGTCGAAGCATCGATTTACCAGATACGCAAAAAGATGTCCATACCGACTGGAACCGGGACCTTGGCCTTCTTGCAGGATTTTTTGGCTTCCTGCAAGCCGGAATGAATCTTGTCGGCTTTTTTGACGCATGGCAATGGATAAAAAGTAGTACTTTTGCAAAAGCGCGCAGCTTGGTTTTCCTCCTTTTACTCTCTAAGCTGCCGATAATGAACATACAAGATTTATCATGACATTTTCAGACTTCAACCTGCGGCCGGAAATACTCGCAGCTATTGAGGATTTAGGCTTTTCGGAACCTATGCCGGTACAGGCTAAGGTCTTGCCCATACTTTTGACTACCGAGACCGATATGGTCGCTTTGGCACAGACCGGGACAGGGAAAACAGCGGCCTTCGGGCTGCCCTTGATTGAAAAATGCAAGCCCAAGGACAAGACGGTGGAAGCCTTGGTGCTGAGTCCTACACGGGAACTTTGCATGCAGATAGCCAAGGATTTGAAGAATTTTTCCAAGAATATTCCCGACTTGAGGATTTGTGCCGTTTACGGCGGTGCCAGCATAGAACGCCAGTTGGACGAGATTGCCCGGGGCGTGAAGATTGTCGTGGCCACGCCGGGGCGAATGTTGGATATTTTGCGTCGGGGAAAAATCGATTTCAGCCATCTGCATACGGTGGTGTTCGATGAGGCTGACGAGATGCTCAACATGGGTTTCCGGGACGAGCTGGACGGCATTTTGGAAAACACGCCCGAAGACAAGCACACTTGGCTTTTCTCGGCCACGATGCCTAAGGAAATCCGCCAGATAGCCAATCATTACATGCATGATCCCCAAGAGGTGACAATCGGGACCAAGAACGAAGGTTCGGCCAATGTGACCCATCATTACTATATGGTCAATTCCAAGGATCGCTATCTGGCTTTGAAACGGATTATCGACTTTTATCCGGATATCTATTCCATCATTTTCTGCCGGACCCGGCGTGAGACTCAAGAGGTGGCCGAGCAGCTGATCAAGGATGGGTACAATGCCGATGCCTTGCACGGGGATCTTTCCCAGGCGCAACGCGACAATGCCATGAGCCGGTTCCGTCTCAAGAACCTCCAGCTTCTGGTGGCTACCGACGTGGCGGCTAGAGGTCTGGATGTGAACAACCTGACTCATGTTCTCAATTACAATCTGCCTGACGAGATAGAGCAGTATATCCATCGGAGCGGACGAACTGGAAGGGCTTCTGCCACAGGTATTTCCATCGCGATTATCACGCCTCGTGAAAAGAGCCGTCTGCGGGCGATAGAAAAGGTTCTGAAAAAGGAATTTATCCTGCAGCATATTCCTCAGGGAGAGGAGATTTGCGAAAAGCAGCTGTTGTATCAGGTCAACAAGATGATGCAGCTGGACATGGGTGAGGGCGCAGGGCCTATCGACAAATACCTTCCGGCCATTTACGAGCGTTTGGAAGATTTGAGCAAGGAAGAAATCATCAAGCGCTTCGTTTGGAGGGAATTCAACCGATTCTCGGAATATTACGCCAATGCCCCGATTGTGCAGGATATGGGGGATGGCCGTCAGAAAGCCAAGAGCGATGCCAGACGGGGTCAGAAGGGCGTGGAGGAAGGTCTGACCCGGATTTTCGTCAATCTGGGTCACATGGACGGCATCAAGCCGCAGAGCATGATGGGCATCATCAACGATACGGTCGGATCCACGGATGCCCGGATTGGCAGGATCGAGATTTACAAGACCTGCTCTTTTGTGGAAATAGACGAACGTTACCAGCAGGAGGTACTGGACGGCTTGAATCATACGGTATGGGGCGACCGCAAGCTGTATGCCGAATCGGCCAAAGGCGAGGAAAAGGCTAAGGGCAAGCGGACTTCGGAACGGATGGCGGCCAAAGAAGACGCTTCGGACAGGCATGGTTCGGAATGCCGTTCCTCTTCGCGCAGGAAAGGTTCCAGCAGACACAGGGATGATAGGGAAGGATTAGATTATGGGGATTCTCCTCGTTCTGCTTCCCGGAAACGCGCTTCGGAAGAAGATTTCTATTCAGAGAAGTCGGAGCGTTCGGAGCGGTCATCCCGCAAATCAGGCCGGAAAGAGTCGGCTGTTTCGACCTCAGCCAGAGATTCCCGATCTAGAGCATCCAAACGCAAGCGGGAAGATGCTTGGGATGATTTCTATCAGGATGATTACCGTCGCGGGTCGCGAGGCGGAAAACAGGAATGGATGGATTTGGATTCTTTAGGATTTGATCAAGAGGGTTACGGGAAGCCCAAGAAATCCAAACGAGGGGGTGGATATGATTTCTCGGCTTTCGAGACCGATACCTACGGAAACACACGTAAAAAGCAAAATAAGCGTTCGGCATCGCCTAAGAAGGACAAAGGCGGCAAACGCAAGAAAAAATGAGGCGCATGGAAACAAAACGATTCCAGATCTTAGAGAAGGAGACAATCGCTCCTGAGATTGTCAGCATGCAAGTGTACGCTCCCCGTTTGGCGGAATCCGCCCAGCCGGGGCAGTTCCTGATTGTGATTCCGGACGAGCAAGGTGAACGCATCCCTTTGACTGTCTGCGATTACGACAGGGAAAAAGGGACTATCCGCATCGTGTTCCAGATGTTGGGGGCTTCGACCAAGAAACTGGGCCGGTTTCAGATAGGCGACTGCTTCCAGGATGTGGTTGGTCCGCTTGGAAGGCCATCGGACTTCATTCATGAAGATCTGGCCGAAGTGAAGAAACGCAATATCCTGTTCGTGGCCGGCGGCTTCGCGGCTGCTCCGGTGTATCCCCAGGTGAAATGGATGCATGAAAAGGGCGTGGCTTGCGATGTGATTTTGGGTGCTCGTTCGGCCAATCTCTTGGTGCTTGAAGATGAGATGCGCAAGGTGGCCAAGGATGTGTTCCTTTGCACCGATGACGGAACGGTCGGTTTCCATGGCCGGATACCGGATTTGATCAGGGACTTGATTGACAACCAGGGCAAGAAGTACGATGAAGTGATTTGCATCGGCCCGATGATCATGATGAAGTTCGTCTCCTTGTTGACTAAGGAATACGGTATTCCTACCGTCGTTAGCCTCAATACTTTGATGGTGGACGGAACGGGGATGTGCGGGGCTTGCCGCGTGACGGTGGGAGGAAAGACCAAGTTCGCTTGCGTGGACGGTCCGGAGTTCGATGCCCATCAGGTGGACTTCGATGAGGCCATGCGCCGTCAGGGCATGTACAAGAAATACGAGATTGCCAGCAATACGGCCGACCACCATTGCAACTTGGCTTCGGCCGTGGAAGAGTCGGCGGCCTTGCGTGAAGCGGAAAAGGCCGGCGTGGAAGGTTTCGACAAGAAGAAACGGGTGCCGGTCCGGGAACAGGATCCTCAGGAACGTAACCATAATTTCGAAGAAGTTTGCTTGGGTTACAATGAGGAAGAAGCCGTTCTGGAAGCTTCCCGTTGCTTGCAGTGCAAGAAACCCGCTTGTGTGGAAGCCTGCCCGGTATCGATCAAGATTCCGCAGTTCATCCATGAAGTGGCCCAGCGCGATTTCGCGGAAGCGGCCAAGGTGATTGCGATTGACTCGGCTCTGCCGGCGGTCTGCGGCCGTGTCTGCCCGCAGGAGACCCAGTGCGAAGGTTCCTGCGTGATGGGAAAGAAATTCGATGCTATTGCTATTGGCAAACTGGAACGTTTCGTGGCTGATTATACGCGGGTGCATGGAACGGCTAAGCCGGAAATGCCGGCGAAGAACGGCAAGCGGGTGGCTATTGTCGGCAGCGGCCCTGCCGGTCTTACCTGCGCCGGGGACTTGGCCAAGATGGGCTATTCGGTACGGGTGTTCGAAGCCTTGCACAAGGCCGGGGGCGTGCTGGTGTACGGGATTCCCGAATTCCGTCTGCCCAAGGCCATCGTGGCGCACGAAATCGAGAACCTCAAGCAATTGGGCGTGGAATTCGAGACGGACGTGATTATCGGCAAGACCGACACGGTGGATCATCTGCTGGATGTGGAAAAATACGATGCCGTTTTCATCGGCTCGGGCGCCGGTCTGCCCCGTTTCATGAACATCCCCGGCGAGAACCTCAACGGCGTTCTGTCGGCCAACGAGCTGTTGACCCGTTCCAATTTGATGAAGGCATACCGCGAGGATTACGATACCCCGGTCTATATCGGCAAGAAGGTGGCCGTGGTAGGCGGCGGGAACGTGGCCATGGATGCCGCCCGTACCTCCAAGCGTCTCGGTTCGGATGTGTATGTGGTTTATCGCCGTACCATCAACGAGATGCCGGCTCGCCGCGAGGAAGTGCATCATGCCCAGGAAGAAGGGATTCATTTCAACGAATTGGTGAACCCGGTGGAAATTCTGGGTGACGAAAAAGGTTGGGTCCGGGCCATCAAGTGCATCCGCATGGAGTTGGGCGAACCCGATGCTTCTGGGCGCCGCAGTCCGGTGGAAATCCCCGGTTCGGAATTCGAAATCGAGGTGGACGAAGTGGTCATGTCCTTGGGAACCGTGCCGAACCCGATGCTGGCTCATTCCATCAAGGGATTGGAGACCAACCGCAAGGGTTGCATCGTGGCTGACGAGACGGGCAAGACTTCCCGTCCAGGCGTGTTCGCCGGGGGCGATGTGGTTTCGGGTGCCGCCACGGTCATTCTGGCCATGGGTGCCGCCCGTAAGGCCGCCAAGGCGATTGACGAATATCTGAGTGCCAAATAAACAAGGGGTGCCTCCTTTTCCAAGGCCTGTGGAGGGTTTGAAGACTTTCCATGGGCCTTTTTTCTTTTTCTTGTAAACCTGCAAGATACGGATTTTTCGGGTGGAAGTTTCGGGAAAATGTGTTGCAGATTTAAGAATTTGGATTTCTTTCATTTGCAGGAAAGGGGAAGATGTTGCAATTTTGTAGCTGCAAGGAGGAGGTTCCCGGACTTGCCAAGGTTCTTGGGGTTCATAGGTTTCATATCATAGGTTTTGGTTGGTTGATGAAAGGGTACCGTCGGGTACCCTTTCTTATTATGGGGTCAAGGATTCATGGATTCGGCCGGGTAGTTTGCCGCATCGGGCGGGGGCTTCAAAAACATGAATTTGAAGGATGGCTTATGCTTGGCCATGATGCGGGACTTTTGTGAAATTAAATCGAATTGTATTGAAAGTCAGTGTTTCTTTATGCGGCTTGTTCAAATTCGCGAATTTGGATAAGCCTGTCATGGCGGTTTTGGCCAAAGGGTTTAATATTGCGGCAGACCGGATGACGGGCCTGTCCGAGGATGCTCGGAGCAGAGAGGGAAAGCGACATGTTTGACTGTTCACCCGAAAGTCTGATGACCGATTTGAGCACAAGCTGGACTGTACCGTGTTGCACGAGGCACGGTGAACAAACCAATAAAAACAAAATCAACAAAATCATGAAGAACGGAAGCAAACTCTTATTGATGGCAGGCTTTGCTTTGGCAGTGCTGCCTTCGCAAGGGCAATTGGAAATTACCGAAGATCTGGGTACGTACGATGTCACCAACGAAGGTCTGGTGGTGGGAGCTCCTACGGCTTGGAATTCCCCGTACTATTTGTGGAATCCCGAAACGGGAGAATTGACTGAAATCGGCGGTGTGTCTGCCGGGGAAGGCATCGGCGGGGTGGCCCGTTTTACCGATGACGGGAAAAAAGTGGCAGCCGTCATGCTTGATTCCATTGCCTTGCCTTTGGTCTGGGATACGGCGACGTTCGATGCCGGGATTCTGATTACGGACATGTTGTTCCCTTATACATCGTATATGGGGGTTGCGGTCGGCAAGATTCCCGGAGTGGATACCGTGGTGCTGAAGCAAAGTTCCGATGGCTCGGTTTGGCGCAGCTATGAAGAGAGGTTTCTCCAATACGGCCATCTGAGCGGCAACAAGGGGGGGCTGGAATGCGTGGCCGTCATCGACGACGGGGATTTGTGCATCGTGGGCGGCGAGAACGGAGCCTTGTATTACGGGAATCTTGGGGGCGGTTCTTGGAATCCCATTCCGGGGATTCCCGATTCCAGCACGGATCCGCATTACCGTGCTGTGGATTTTATCCAGGCCGAACCTTATGTGGGGCTGATTGGCGGCGAGAAATCCGACGGGACTCCTTTCCTCTGGCAATCGCCTGACGGTGCCAGCAGCTTCGATACGGCTATCTCCGGTCTGGCCGGGGTGCCTTTGGAAATCTGCCATACCGACAGCGCATTCTTTCTTGTGACGGCCAACGGGGCTATCCAGAAATCGACCGACCAAGGTCTTACATGGCGGGAAGTCTTCCGTACCGAGGACAGTTCCGCTTTGAACGGGGTCGCTTTCCGGGATGTGGATGCGGGTCTGGCCGTAGGCGCGGGCGCGGTTTACTTTACTTCCGATGGCGGCAGCACATGGAGCAAGAAGACCGTGGCGGAAGGCGGTCTCTGGAGCAAGCAGGGGAAAACGACCGAGGATGTCGTATGGAACGATGTGCTTTGGATAGAAGATGTTGCCGTGGTGGCTGGTTCGGAAGGGAATCTCTGGAAGTCGGTCGATGAGCGTTTCGACTTTTGGACTCCGATGGAGAATCCCATGCAGGAAAGCGGCAACGATATCCTTGCCATCGGCTTGGCCTCGAACGGGGTCTTGAGCATTGCTGGCGAGGGCGGCTGTTTCTATGGACGGGCGTTTTCGGAAGAAGCCACGAAAGTCTGCAAGGCTGTGGCTGCTGTGTACGATATCGAATCGGATACGTGGACGGCGCTTCCCACTTTCGGGCGTTACACGGATATTTCGGCCAGCAACGCTTACCATGTCTCTGGAGACGGTTCCACGGTGGTGGGCAGTGTCTACGCCTATGAAAGCAACGATGGCATGTCGACCACCAATTCCCACGCTGCCGCTTGGGTCGAAGGGAAATTGATAGACTTGGGCACTCGTTTTCCCGGTGAATACACTCGGGCCAGCGCAGCCAGCTACGATGGCAGCGTGATCGTAGGGCATCAGGACAAGCTCGGGCCGTGGATGGCGGCTATCTGGACCCGGAACGAGGACGGGACCTACGACAGTGCGCAGATTCTTTTTGGTGAAGGCGTGACGGAAGATGATGTGGATTGGGACAATCTGGGCGATATGAGCAAGGTGGTGGGAGAGGCACATGCGGTTTCTCCCGACGGGAAATGGGTCGGAGGTTACGGAAAAGGCAATGTAGCCTTCGATGCTCCTTGGTTGTACAACCGCGAGACGGGAGAATACACGCTCTTGGCGGAAGGCGATTACGCGACAGGCTGCGTTTCGGCCATGAACAACGATGCCACCGTGGTGGTAGGCTGGAACGGCAACGGGGAAAGCGGCTGGATTTGGACTCAGCAAGACGGGCAGATGGAACTCAATGCTTTTGTCACCGAAAAATTAGGTGTAGAGATAGCGGACGATATGGCCTTGGCTTCCGTTTACAGCATGTCCGAGAACGGACGTTATATCTGCGGCTACGGGATCCGGAGCGACCAGAGCAAGTTCGGTTACCGTATCGACCTCAAGGACTGGCTGGATGCCGCCAACGAGGAAAGCGGGCGCATCGAGGCCGCCGTTTATCCCAACCCGGTCTCGACCGAGCTGCATGTGGACTTGCTTGACGAAAGCCCGGCCATGATGCGGCTGTACGACCTATCGGGCCGTTTGGTGATGGAAAGGCAGACCCGTTCGGCCAGCAACGTCTTGAACGTGGAAGGCTTGGAGAGCGGCATGTACCTCCTGCAAGTGACCTTGGGCGGCAAGAGCCGCGCTTTCAAGGTGTCGGTAGTGCGGTAATTTGCTAAAGTTTTTGTTTTTTCCGGAAGGCGTACCGGGACGGGCATTCTGCCTGCCCCGGTACGCCGTTTTTTTTGTATGGATTTTGTGCCTATTTTTGCCCGGATAATCCAAGTCCGGAGCCATGACATGCCAAGGAAAACTTTATAGGATCCTTCTGTGCTTGCTGCCGGGGGTGTGGCTGGTTTTCCCCGGTTCCACGCTTCGGGCGGCCGAAGAGGAATTTTTCCAGATAGATACTTTTTTTGAGAGGGCCAATCGTTTGTCTGTGCCTGATGTGATCGGCCTTGCCGACCGTTTCCCGGTCGGTTCGGACACGGCAATCGCCTTGTATTCCATCGCGACGGGCCGCTATCGCCAGGACTTGGACGAAGTTTCCAAGCAGTACTGTGTCTTGGGCTGGATGAAGATGGGGGATGCCTATTACCGGCAAGGGGACTACACCCAAGCCTTTTCCAATTACGGGCAGGCTTTGCGGGTTTGCGAAACCTTGATCGACAAGGAGCATCTGCCCGACATTTATCTTAAGATCGGCAGCGTTTATTGTACTTTCCTCGATTACGAGACCGGCATCTATTATTATGAGAAGGCATACGAATGGAGCAAGCAGTATCCTGGGCCGGGGCGGGATTACAGCATCCTGATCAATCTGGCGGGAGCTTGCAGCCTTTCCGGGAAACGGGATGATTTTGCCAGGTATTACAGTCTTTCCCGCCAGCTTCTGCAGCCTGGGGATACCTTGCAGGCTTATATGGATTTGCTTTGCTACGGGCTGGATTTCGTGAACCAGGAGAAATACGCGGAGGCCGTGCAGGTGTTCCACCGTCTGATCCCGCTTTCCAGAAAACTGGATTCGCGCTATGAGGCTTCTTCCTACGAGGAGCTTTACAAGGCTTGGTTCCAGCTGGGGAACATGGATTCGAGCCTGTACTATATCAGGAAATGCTTGGCGCTTTCGATGCCGAATGATTGGGATTACATGTCTATCGCGGCCTTGCAGGCCTGTTCGGATGCCTATGGGATCTTGGGGGACGAAGAGAAATCCTTGGCGGTCAAGGCAAAGTACTTGGCTCTTTCAGACTCGGTTTTCAACATGAAGGAATTCAACAGGATAAAACATGCCCAGTCGATTGCCGAGATGCGTGAGATGAATGCGGTGATAGCCGCTTTGCAAGGAGAATCGGCAAAGAAGCAGCGCATGATCCGGATGCAGTGGGGGGCGATAGGCGGCATTGCGGCCGGTTTCCTGGTGCTTGCTTTGCTGTTCGGGGTGGTGTTTTCCCAGAAAAGGCGCTTGGAGGCTGCCTATCGGAGCTTGTACGGCATGAACCGCGAGTCCATGGATTCGGAGAAGAAGGCAAAAACGGCTGGAAATCAGGAGATGGAGGATGAATGGGATTCTTTCCTTTCCGAGGGGGAAGGGAGAGGCGGGAACCTGGAAGCCGTCTTGGACGGGTCGGGAGCGGACAGGCTTCGTCCGAAAGAGGAAAAGGGAATCGGTGGCACGGAGTCCGGAAAGACCTTGCGGCCGGCCAAGGCAGAGGCGGCCGGAACGTTTTCTGAAGGGAAAGGAACTTTTGGCGAGGACGATGCCGACAAGGCAAAGCCGGGCTTGTCTCCAGTCCAGAAGAAGACGCTGCTGGAAGCTATCAAGGCGGTCATGGAAAGGGAAGAAGTTTATTGCGACACGGATTTCAACTTGGGCAAACTGGCTTCACTGGTCAATTCCAACAGCAAATATGTTTCCCAGGTCATCAACGAGCATTACCGGAAGAATTTCAACGCGTACCTGAACGTGTACCGGATCCGCACGGCCCGCGCCCGTTTGGCCGACAGGAAGAATTACGGGAACTATACTATCAAGGCTATCGCGGAAAGTGTCGGTTACAAGTCCAATACTACGTTTGTCAATGCTTTCAAGGAACTGACGGGCATGCCGCCTTCGGTTTTCCTCAAGATGGCCAAGGAGGAAGGCTCTTGATGCCGCAGATTGCCGTCGGGCTGCCGCCTTATTCGTTGTGGTACGGCTCGTGGTTTATGATGGAAAAAGCCCGGTAGAGCTGCTCGGTGAACAGGAGGCGGATCATCTGGTGGGAGAAGGTCATCTTGGAAAGGGAAATCTTGTCCGATGCCAAGGCGTAGGCTTCAGGCGCGAAGCCGTAAGGCCCGCCGACGACGAAAGTCAGATTGCGGATTCCGGCGTTCATCTTGCCTTGCAGGTATTCGGCAAATTGAACCGAGGAAAACTCTTTGCCATGCTCATCTAAAAGCACCACGCAGTCCGATTTTTCGAACCATTTGCGCATCAGTTCGAGCTCCTTTTGCTTTTGTTGCGCTACCGGCAGGTTCTTGGTATTCTTCAAGGCCGGAATCACTTCGCTTTGATAGGGTAGATAGCGGCGGATCCGTTGCTCAAAGATTGCGATTCCTTCCTTTAGATGGTTTTCTTCCGTTTTCCCGTTCTGCAAGAATGTGATTTGCATGGCATAGAGTCTTGTGTAAAGCGGCTTTGCTTATAGTGCGTTTATTTCTTTGGGACTGAGTCCTGTAGCCTTGGCAATAATGTCTAAGGAGATGCCCAGTCGTTTGAGATTGCGGGCGTTCAGGATTTTCTCTTCTTGTTTTCCCTTGGCCATTCCTTCTTCAATTCCTTTTCTCTTTCCTTCAGCCAAACCTTCAGCCAAACCTTCGGCTCTTCCTTCGGCTCTTCCTTCAGCCATTCCTGCCAGCCGTCCCTCAAAGCGTCCCTCCTCGTAGCCGCTGGTCACCGTGTCATGCAACCGGGCCATATCGTACAGGTGATACTCGTAAGCTTTCCGTTCGGCCTCGCTCATTTGGTCGATTCGCAACAGCTCGCGCACCTTGTCCAATCCTGGCGCGGAGGCGTTCTCGGGCAGCGTCCCCGTCTTGAAATAATAAATCCATTCCTCGATGGGGCTTTTGGCCACCTTGTCGAAGTCGTTGACTTTAAGGATATAGTATTCAGGGAAGAGCTGGCTGACCGTATCCACCTTGAACTTTTCCTTCTGGAAGGGATTCAATTCCAAAATATCTCCGTTGTGGATGCCGCGGAACTCGGTCTTGCCGTGATAAACGTAGTCGGTACCCTTTCCCAAGGCGAAATAGACGATGTTGACGCTATAGATCTTGCTGACATGCTCGTAGTTCTGTCCTTTGTTGATGTAATCGCACAGCACCTTGGAAGTGCCGAAGATCATGCGCTGGAAGTAGGCGGTCTCGGTGTTGTTCTGGACCTCGATGATGACCTTGGCCTTGTTATCCATCAAGGCGAGCAAATCCACGCGGTTGGCTTTGTCGTCCTTGTGTTCGCGGTTGCTCTCGCTTTCCAACAGCCCTTGGATTTTCACCTTTTTATTGAAAAGCGAAGAGAGGAAGCCTTCTAAGACATCGAAATTGGCCTTGTTGCGCAGCAGGCGTTTCATCGCCCAGTCGAAGCGGATGTAGTTTTCGGTTTTCTTTTCCATGGCGGGACGTTTTTTTGATGGGAACATTAGATGCCGTCTTGGTCAATGGCCTGGGTTTGCGGCAATTTGTATCCCTTGGATACCTGTTGTTCCGGCAAAAGTAAGCACAAAATCCATAATCCGCTAATTCTTAACTTTTTTTAACTAAAATTAATCTTAGAAGCTGTTTAAAATTTCTTGCAATCCTGAAAAGGTTGAATTTTCAGGGAGCGGGTACAGGATTTTGTTTGCCCATCGGGGGCTATTCCGGGTCTTGGTTGAGCGATGCTCGAAGATAGCTTGGTCTCGGAGAGATCAAAGCAAGCTTTGATTCCTCGCTCGACTTTCGCTATCGTTTGCGTTTTTCACGTCAGATAGCTTGGCTATCCTCTTTTGAAAAACGCGGTGCCATCCCGCGGAATCCCCTCCCGATGGCCTGAACAGATAAATTTAACCCAAATCGGTCATTAGACTTTGGGGAGATTGCCCGCTTGTGTCATGCAGCATGCTTCTGGCCTAGCCGAAGGCGTAGCGGGCTACGTCGAGGCGTAGCGAGAAACAGGATGCGGACAGAGGCGGGCAAGATGCCCGAAAGCCTCATTTTCCTAACCGAAAACAGCCCCGGCGTGTCTAATGACCGATTTGGGTTTAAACAGCTTCTTAAGTTCTAAGGGCTTGCACCCTATGGACGGAAGCAGTTGGCAAGTCGAAACGGTAGGACAAGTGGTATCCGGCGGCTTGATGACCGATTAGGTTTTTCCCAAAAGTCTAATGACCGATTTGGGTTTAAGGGGCATTGGCAGTTATTCCCTCTTTTGCCAAGGATGTCCGGAGAAACACTTGCGCTACGACCGCCGATTTCGATTTGTGCATAAAATTCTTTCTGGCCGTGTTCGGGCGGAGGAGATAAACACTATTTTTGTTCTTATCGTGCAGGGTGGACAACCGCTTCCGTTTGTTTTGTGGAACTTTTCCAAAATAGAAAGATATGGAACTTCATTTCGATTTGCAGCAGATTCTGACGGCTTTCATGGTGCTGTTCGCCGTTATTGATATCACGGGTTCCATCCCGGTTGTGGTAGGCTTGAATAGCCAAGGGAAGAAAGTGCAGGCAGGCAAGGCGGCCTTTATCTCGTTGGCAATCTTGGTTGTCTTTCTGTTTGCCGGGGAGGCTTTGTTGCGACTGTTCAATACCGATATCCCTTCTTTTGCGATAGCCGGGAGCCTTGTCTTGTTTGCTTTGGCGGTGGAGATGACGTTCAATGTGGAACTGTTCCGGAACGATGGCATGGAAGGACGGCAGGCGACCCTGATTCCGGTCGTGTTCCCCTTGGTGGCAGGGCCGGGGACCTTAACCACCGCTTTGTCCTTGCGGGCGGATTGCCATGTGGAGAACATCATCGTGGCCATTGTACTCAATATGGCTTTGGTGTATTTCGTCCTGGCCAAGATCCATTGGGTCGCCAAGCTGATAGGTCCAAACGGCATTTATGTCTCCCGGCGTTTCTTCGGGGTTATCTTGCTAGCCATGTCGGTAAGGCTTTTCGTATCCAATCTGCAGGCCATCCTTGCTTGATCCTTGGCGGAGTGATGCGCTATAGCGGGTTTTCATACAAAGCAGAGCGATTGTATTTTTCGCCTTGAGCAGAAAAACGCGATTATCGCTTGATAAAGCGGATTCTTTGGGTTGAACCCCTTTCAGTCTTGATTTCCAGAATGTAGGCACCGGCAGGCAGGATGCTGGCATCCAAATGGTGCGTCCTTTGGAGATCCCGTGTGCGGGGAGCCAATATCCTTCTTCCATCGGTAGCTTGGTAGATGGCTTGCAGGGAGACAGGTTCGTCCGCTTCTATATGAAGCATGCCGGAAACCGGATTCGGGGAGAGACGGCAGGAAACGCCATGGTCTTGGGATGCATGCGGTATGGCTTCATTGGCCACGGTGTCAGAAGGAATGGTATCGGGGATATACGAGTCCGGAACTAGCAGCACGTTCTGTACGGTATAGGCAAAATCGGCCGCTTCCACGTTCCGGATGGTTTTGGTGCGGTATCCTGGCGCGGAGAAACGCAAATCGTATGTTCCGGCTTCGATAGGGCGGAAATACGCCCCATGAATGGCCGAACTGTAAATTTGAGAACTGTCCTTGTCCACATCCAGCACATGCAGGAAAGCCCGCAAAGGTTCGCCGCTCAAAGAGTCGGAAACAATGCCTCGGATTCCATATTCGGCTTCTTTCATGTAATTGATCAGCGATCGCCAGTTTATGTCCCAAAAATGCGGCAAGTAGGAAGAATTGGGCAATTTGGTCACCGAAATTTCCAGCGTCAGTTCCCGTATGTGGTTGTAGACATTGAAGTAGTCCTGACGGCCATTGTGAACCACGTACCAGTCCCCGCCATGGATATAGCCCTGGCTGTTCACATCCCGGTAAGAGGCCGCATCCACCAGGCGGCAGGAATCAACGAAACGAGCGCATATCGCTTTCCACCAATTGGCATCGGCATGTTTCTTTTGGGAAGAACGGAAGCCGTCCCAAGGATAGTTCAGCACATCGGAGCCTCCGTGGACATTGACCGACATCACAAAATCATGAGCGTCCACGTAATCGATCATGGCCAGGTTTTCCTTCTCTATTCTGGCAGGATCGCTGCTCCAGAAATCAGGGTAATTGCGGTTCAAATCTTCGTAATTGGCATTGTAACGGGTGGCCCCCGAAACATCATTGTCCGAAAGCGCGTAAGCCCCGTCCGGGTTAGACAAGGGGTTGATATGGATTTGCATCTCGTCCACCAAGCGTGTGGCCTCCTCGTTCTGTCCGTAGTTGCTCAGCAGGTAATCGGCAAGCCGGAGCATCAGGACGTAGCCTGTCAGTTCGTCTCCGTGTATGGAGGAAGAGTAGAAGAAACCAGGTTCGGGTTCCTCCTTGTCCACGCTGTCCGAGATTTTGAGGCAGAGGATGAGGCGGTCTTCCACGGAGTACCCGATGGTATCGAGACGGCATATCTCCGGATAGTCTTGGGCGAAAGCCTGCATCATTTCCACGTAGAGAGGGTAGGTGGGGTATCGATCCCATCCTGCCATCTCTTCCCTTGTCGAGGCCATGGAAACGGCCTTTTGCTGTCTTGCCGTTTCGGAAGGCGATGCCAAGGTGGCATGAATCCCGTATCCGGCTTGCAGGAACCGGGTCAGCTCCTCCCGGCTGGCGTAGGCGGTGAAAAGGCTGTCCTGCCTGCGGTCTATCGATACCAGACGGCTCGCCTCTTCCATCCGGTCCGGATTGTTCTCGATGAACTGGAACACGATTTCGGTTCTTGTTTCAAAGATGCTGTCGATGAAATTGTCTGTATTCGGGTTCTGCTTTGCGTTGGCTTGGAAAGCGGACGTACCGTGCAGGCTTAGGGCAAGACCGAGGAAACTCAGGAGAAATGTCTTGATTTTCATGCTGGCTGGTTTTAGTGCTTGCGAAGATACAGAAATTTTTTGATAGGGGTATTTTATGATGGCCGAGGAAGCGGATTAGCCGCATTGAGATTCCTTTCGGCGGCCACGGCCTGAACCTCGGCATCAAGTTCAGGTTCTGGCGTGTTGTCTGTATTCCGCATTTTCGGAATACGGGGGCGGGAAGCGAAGTGAGACTGAAGAAAAACGGAAACAAAAAAGGCGTTGAAGAGAACCAAAACTTGTCTTCTTCAACGCCGGGAAACTTGTCGGACAATTCAACCGAGGTCTCGAGCAGATTCGAACTGCTGTAAGTGGTTTTGCAGACCAGTGCCTAACCTCTCGGCCACGAGACCGTTTCTCTGTCAAACAGGAGTGCAAAATTATGCTAAATTTCCGTAATTGCAAAAAAAAAGTTACTTTTGCGACCCGATGCGGCTCAGGCTTGGCTTGAAAAGCATTGCTAATTAAATTATTATTAACCCTTTAAGAAAGGAAAAGGTATTTAGTATGATTATTGTTCCTGTAAAAGAAGGCGAAAACATTGAACGCGCCTTGAAGAAACTCAAGCGTAAATTTGAGAAGACAGGCGTGGTAAGGGAATTGAGAAACCGTCAGAAGTTCACCAAACCCTCCGTCGTAGCCCGGGAACGCAAACTAAAGGCCATTTACATCCAGCAGCTGCAAACGAAAGCTGAAAACAACGCGATGTAAAACGAGAAGCGGGGTTCACGAACCCCGCTTTTTTTGTAAAAGAACCAATGAAGTCTCGTTTATTCATAGAAACCTACGGATGCCAGATGAATTTTGCTGATTCTGAGATCTTGGCATCCATTCTGAAAGACCGGTACGAAACCACGCAGGATTACGCGCAAGCGGATTTGATACTGGTCAATACTTGTTCGATTCGGGATCATGCCGAGCAGCGGGTGTTCAACCGTCTCAAGGAATTCACGGCCCTGAAGAAGAAACGGCCCGGCATGAAGTTAGGCTTGGTGGGTTGCATGGCTGAACGCTTGAAGGAACAGCTGCTCGGATCGGACTTAGGCATAGACTTGGTTGTCGGCCCGGATGCCTACCGCAGCCTTCCCCGCCTGCTGGTTCAGGTGGAAGCCGGGCAGAAAGGCATCGATACCCTTTTGTCCGAAGACGAGACCTACGAGGATATCCTGCCGGTGCGTTTGGGAACCAACCGGATTTCGGCCTTCATCTCGATCATGCGGGGATGCCAGAACTATTGCTCCTATTGCGTGGTGCCTTACACGCGTGGCAAGGAGCGAAGCCGAGATGCCGTGACAATCGTGAACGAGGCAAGGTCGTTGGCCGAACAAGGCTACAAGGAGGTAACGCTTTTAGGCCAGAATGTCAATTCCTACAGGAACGGGGATGTCAATTTTGCCGAGCTGATGCGACGGACGGCTTCCATCAGCCCTTCGATTCGGATTCGTTTCTCCACTTCCCATCCCAAAGATCTCTCGGACGAGCTGATAGCTGTCATGGCGGAATACCCCAATATTTGCAAGTCGATTCATCTTCCGGTGCAGTCCGGCAGCTCGGCCATGTTGAAGAAGATGAACCGGAAGTACGACCGCGACTGGTATCTGGACAGGATTCGCGCCATCCGCAAGGCAATGCCCGATTGCGGGATTTCCACCGACATCATTGCCGGTTTCTGCGGCGAGACCGAGGCAGACCATCGGCAGACTCTGAGCCTGATGGAAGAGATCGGCTGTGATTTCGCCTTCATGTTCAAGTATTCCGAGCGTCCCGGCACTTTTGCCTCCCGGCATTATCCGGATGATATTCCCGAAGAGGTGAAGCTCCGCAGGCTCAACGAAATCATCAGCCTCCAGCAGAGGCTTTCGCACGAAAGCAACAAGCGGGATGTGGGCAAGCGTTTTGAGATTTTGGTAGAAGGCGAATCCAAAAAGGACAAATCCCAGTACTTCGGCCGCAATTCCCAGAACAAGGTCATTGTCTTTGACAACCCGCTTCTTGCCGATGGCAGTTTCCTCTACAAAGTAGGTGACTATGCCATAGCGGAAGTGTTCGACTGCACGCCGGCCACTCTTTTAGGGAGGATAATCTGATCAGGCCTCTGGCTGGCGTGAAGTCCGAAGGTTGGATAAAGAGCTATCGGGTTCGCGTCAGTGTTGGCTCCCTGTCGTCCTTGCCTTCTCTGTAATGGAGGCTGTACGCGGGGGCCATGGTTCATAAGTTACTTCAAGACTACTATCTTCACGCTTTTGTGGCTGGTGCTGC
Organism: uncultured Bacteroidales bacterium; assembly: GCA_944320465.1. Lineage (GTDB taxonomy): Bacteria > Bacteroidota > Bacteroidia > Bacteroidales > P3 > Pullibacteroides. Next base: position 93,151 of record CALUHO010000003.1, read on the forward strand.
CGTCTACGTGATGCGCCCGGATATGGGCAATGTATATCCCGGTTTGGACTTGCCCTCCGTTAGTCCGGCTCATGTCCCAGCGGATGGGGCCTACCGAGTATCCGGAGATGTCTTCCACAGGATAGTTGAAGTTGGCCATCCGACTGCCTTGCAAGTTGAAGATGTTTATTTCGCAACGCTCGATGCCGCCTCCATAGCCATTGTGGTTGAAGGCTATGTCCACGTAGTCTTTCCTCGTCGGGTTCGGGTAGGCACGGATATCGAAAATCTCCGGTTCATCGCTTTGCCCTATGCGGAAGGTAATGGATGCTGTTGTCGAGATGTTGTTGATATTCCACACCTTGAGTTGGGCTGTATGTTCCCCCTTCTCTAAATTCAGCGGATAGCTCAAAGAGCCTTCATTGTAGCTGCCCGGGTTGTAGCGGAAAAGATTGTTAACCACAATCGGGTTGGAAAAGTCCTCATCAATGACCAAGGTCATGTTATGTCCTATGCCGGTGCCTGTGGTATTGATGCCGAAATTATCGCTGATTTCAGCATAGAGGTAGGGCGAACCTCCCACGGTCCCCGGAATATAATTGTCCCGGTTGATATACAGATCTACGATAGGCGGCATCGTGTCCAGGACGGTTTCCGAATTGAATCCGCCCACGATAATGTTCTCGAAAGATCCGTTGGCATCGCTTGTGTTGGAATAGGCATAATACGATATTTTCCCTTGACCGTAATTGTACTGGATGTCTTTGGGAACGATGAAGCTTACGCTGAACCGGCCATCCTTTGCCTCGGAATAGCCTTGGAACAGCAAGCTGTTTTGGACTTGATAGTTCACGCGCATATTGGTATCCCGCCTTTGTGGATTGTAATTGCCCAAAGTTCTTTCCATCACGGCTTTATCATATACTTTGGTGATTACGGTTCCATCAAAATCTTCTAAAACCCGTCCTTGGTAATCGGTGATGCAGCCTTCGATTGTGATGGTTGAAAGGGCTTTGAGCGTGTCTATGCAGGCGTTGGCCTCGGATACATCTATCCCGTTCAGCGTCAATGTCTTCACATTGTGCTTGGGCATAGCGGTTTTCAGGCCGGGATCCCCTAAGAGGATAAATTTTTGCCCGTCGCTTTGAGTATTTGTCTGTTTGGCATAGAGAAAAGCATCTCCGATGGAGTGAATCTGGCCGGAAGTCTTGTCCGTGGCTCTTTGGATGAAACTCTTTTGGATGTTTTCAATGGAACCTGTAAAGGCGGTCCGGGTAGTGGTGACAATGGCAATGGCTCCTGCCGAGGCTTTTAGGACGAGCCGTTCGGCGGCTGAAGGTCGGTTGATATAATCGAAATACCCGAAGGTGCAGGAAGAAGACATCATGATAGGATAAGAAAGGCTGTGAGCCAATTGGTTGATGAGGTCGGTAGTCAGGATCCTTTCATCAGACCAGGCATCCCATCCGCTATGCCCCAGATATCCGATAAAGAGATTGCCTTCTTCTATGGCAGTTTTTATATCGTTTTCTAATTCGAGAATCCGGGTGGAGGTGGAAGAGGAGGTACGTTCGTAGGCATCCGAATATAATTTGTTGACATGGAAAGCCGGGATACTGGTATCAGGCCAGTTGCCGCTCAATATGCTGGTTTCCATGCTTGATTCGAAACTGTCATCGGTCACAAAGGAAATCTCGTTGCGCCAGTCCCCGAAAGTGCCGGGCAGGTTGGGGTTGCTGGCATCGGAAAGGTATTCGGGGCTGGAATAGGTGTCGATTTTGGCCAGCACGTCTTCCGCTTCGGCGCTGGTCCGGACAGGAAGACGTCCTACGGCAATGTCCATGTCCCCGATGCCTCTTTGGCCCTTGGCCGGGAAAAAGCCTTCGCCGGCTTCCATGTAGGCGAAATTGTCCTCGATGGGGTCGCCCCCGCCTTCTGCGTAGTTGTCATGCGATTCAAAGGTGGGCACGAAATCGGTCAGCGTTCCGAGTTTGGATTTGTAGTCGTAGGATGCCGCGCCCATCAGCAAGAGGTAACGGGGACGGTGCTGGGAATCAGATTGGTCCCAGATGCTTTTGGCAAAGAGCCGTATGGCAGAAGGATCCTTGGAACCCGACGAGAATTCGTTGTAGATTTCTTCGGTAGTGGCAACCAAGGTTGCATAGCCGTCCCGTTCCCGGTGCAGGTCGGCAATCCGGCGAGCTTGGCTTTGGAAGGCGGGGTGGGTGACCACGATATAGTCTATGTTGGCGGCGGATTGCAGGTTTTGAGGATTGACAAGCCCTTTGAAGGAAGGAGCGGGGCAGGAGGATGGCATGAATGCCACGTATTCGTGCAGGATGGAGTCGGCCGGGGCTGAAAATGAATAGATGCTGCCTGCTTGGTTCAACGGCAAGCGTCCGATATGGTAAATGTCGGTAATGTCCCAGGCTTGGATTGCTGTACCTGCTTGGATGGAAAAAGTGGCAGCTTGGTTCAATGCCGCCGGGTTCCGGAAGAAGAGGGCTTCATTCTGGACTATCATGTTCCGAGGGTAGATCAGGCTAATCTGGTCAATGTAGCCATTCCCTGCGGCCGTTGTCTTTTGGAAATTGAAAGACACGGAAGTCTGGGAGGAAGAGACGGTTATTTCTTCTTCTGTGTTTTGGTAGTCAGTGCATGGGTCTGAATAGTCGGTGCCTGTGTGGCCGGTGTGTCTTATCTGGAAAGACTGGCCTCCCGCTTGGATGGAAAATGAAGCGGAACCGCTGTTGGTCTGGGCGGCGGTCTGTATGAAAAGCGTGGCATTCTGTCCGCCTGCAGGCGATGGCGTGTTGAAAGTCACTGTCCGGCTTTGACCTGAGGATGTGAAGCTCTCTCCTACCCAGTGTACGCTCCCGAAGCAGACATTGGCTAATTCGTTTTCATGGTGCAGGTGTTCCATCGAGGTGGAAATGGCGATTCCGTTCCCTCCCGAGGAGGGGAGGGCTTCCACTCTTTGCTGATTGCCGGCACTGGCTGAAATGAAATAATAGTTGGTATCGCTGTAATAATTGGTCTGGTAAAGGAAACCGTAATCCCTATTGTAAGTCCAGACATGCGGCGACTGGCCGAAGAAGAGGAAGTAATCGCCCGGTCCGAACACCCCATCGCCGCCGTCTTCCATCTGGATGGGCAGGGAGCAGATTCCGTCTTGGATATCTTCGGTGTTGAAATAAGGCAGCATCCCGGCTTTTCTCCCTAAGAGGACGATGTTGCTGCTGCTTACAGCCTGGCTTAACAAACCTTGCGAAACCAAATCCTCGTAAGAGATTCGGTATATGGCATCCTGGCTTACGGCCACCTTGAGGCTGGGACCGGATGAAAGCCCGCTTTCCACTTGGGCGTGGCCGGCTTGGATTAGTCCAAAAAGGATGGACGATATGAAGAGGCAAGGCAAGACGTGGCTTTTCATAAGGCTTGGATTTCAACAGACCCTCCTTTGCATGGCAGGACAGGCGGAAAACCTGTCTTGTTTCGGCAAGAGGATGATCTAAAGCATACAATTCCGGTAAAGATACAAAAAATCCCGTTTTGCCAAAATCACGCAGGATGTTTTCATCTTTTCCCCTTTGTGACACATTATTTCGGCTCGAAGGCACGGTCTTTCCGATAGGGTACTTCAGGAACTCCGGGCCTAGTTTCCTCTTTGCTTTTGCTGCCTTTTCAGCTGGCGGATTTCTTTGTTCTTCTTCCGTTCGGCTTGGCGTTCAGCCTTGGTTCGACGAGGCTTGGTGCCATGCAGGAACTCGTGCAAGTTGTCGAAGTTCCGGCGGAAGACGATACCCACGCCTTGGGTATAGGAGTTTGCAGGCTTGGTCAAGTCCTGGTCGTTGGAGTGATTGAAGCCTTGCAAGCGCAGTTCCTCGGTGAATTTCCATTCAACATCCACATCGCCCACCACGGTGTTGGCCCCTGCGTTGCTTCCACGGTCGGATACGCCTAAGTTGCCGTTGATGACCAAGCGGTCGTCGAAGAGCTGCCCCGACATGGATACCTGCCATTCCGAGTTGGCGTTGGCACTGCCGGGCTTGTAATTGACACCCACGTTGAAGTCGGATCCGAATTGGGATAGGAAGTTGTTGAATTGGCTGAAAATGAACTCGGAAGAAGAGGATAGGGCCGCATTGCCCGCGCTGTTCGAGGACGATCCTTCAACGGCCATGAAGTTATTGAACATCAATAACGAGAAGGTCTGACGGAGCATTTCGTCCTCATCGTCTTTCTTCACGACGGAGAAGAAGCGGTCTTTGGTATCCTCGTCGGTATTGGCTAGTTCAATATCGAAACCGATATCCGGATTGGCCAGATTGCCCGACAGGACAATGATGCTTTTGACCGTGGCATTCTGCTTGAGTTGCTGGGCATCGTCCTCGCTGACTCCGAGCGATGCCAAAACCGGGTACAAGCTGGCTTTTGTCTGGTAATCGGCGCGTATGTTGACCCGGGCATCGGCCATGGGACCGATCCAGGAAATGGTTCCGCCTTCTTCCAGAACGAATTTGCGGTTGAGCAGGTTTACCATCGAGAAATCGAATTCCCCGGCTTCTATCGTGTAAGTGCCGAACAGCTGGGGATTGGTTCCGGGCATGTACAGGCGGAGTATTCCGTTGCCGGTGGATGTCAGGTTGCCGGACATGGATGTATTGTGCAGCCCCACGTTGACATTCAGGCCGGGGGTGATATTCAGGTTGAGATCCATTGTCAGACGGCCTTTGCGGGCAAAGCGGACACGGTTGCGCGCGTACAGGCTTTCTAAGCTGGTTTCCTTTTGGCTTTCGTCCTTTTTTTCCACGAAGCTGATGAAGTTCGAACCGCTTCCTCCGGAAGTAGGAGAGAAGTCAAAGGAAATGTCGGAGTTGTCTTCCACTTGCGCGTTCAGGAGCAAGGTCAGATCGGATACGGGGCCGGTGATGTTCAATGTCCCCGAACCGAATACCGTTCCCCAGAACAGACTGCTTGGACGGCGGCTTGTATTCATGGCCAGCAGGTTGTTGAAATCCAAGCCTAAATCCAAACGGATGTTTTTGAAGTTATTGTGTGAAATTTTGCCTTGCAGCCGGCCTTCGGTATTGAACAGAGGATCGGCAAAACGGCCTGACAGGAAATTTATTTCATTGGAATTTAAAATGAAATCCAGATTCCGGAATACATAGCGGCTTTCTAATGCCGAGACAGTGAAGCCCAAGGAATCGGAAGAGAAGCGGGCATCGAACACAGGTTGGGAAAGCTTTCCTTTGATATGGAATGTGCCGTTCAGTTCGCCTTCGATGTCGTTGGCAAAAGAGGCGAAAAAGCCATCCAGGAACGATACCGGCAGGCCGGAGACATGGCCGCTGAAAGCCAGCTGCTGCACTTTCTTGGGCCTGTATGTCCCGGACAGGTTCAAGGCGTTGTGTTCGGCCAAGCCGTTCGAATCGGGTTGGAAGATGCGCAATGTTGCCTTGACGGCTTTTTCCCGGCTGAATGCCAGATTTATCTCTCCGTACCCATAGGGAGTTTGGTTGATATGCAGGTCTTTCAGGCTGAGCGTGGATTCCAAGTTGAAAGCACCGTGAAAATCCTTGATTTCTGCAAAGCCATCGATGCGGGTATCGACATCCATTTTGAATTTGTGGAGCAGGAAGTCAAAATAGGCAATGTTGAAATTGGAAAAGTCTGCCCGGAGGGAGGAGGCCGGGTCGTGGGAGAGTTTGCCTTTGATCAGAATGCCATCGAGTGATTCCGGGGAATACATTCCTACGCTGTCAAAGAGCAGCGAGTCCTGGCTGATGAGGATATTCCCGCCGGGATAGTTCTGCCAAGTAGTATTGCCGGCCAGGAGCGAGAAATCCTGCAAGTCTATCTTGAAGTTCCCTTTGGATAAGAAACGGACAATCCCTTGCATGGAAGCGACCGGGCGGGCAATCCTGGCCGAGTCTTTTTTCCACCCGATGGCATAGTTCAAGATATTTTCCTCTTGTTTGTGCAGGGAAATGGCAAAGTCTTTCAAGCGGAGGCTGTCGTTCAAGTACAAGTCGTTTGCATGGAGGTTCAGGTCAATGCAGCTTGTGTCGGATTCTATGTTCAGGTTGTTCTGCATCAAGGCGATATTGCCGTTTTGAATGTAGGGCAAGTCTATATGCAGTTGCGAATGTTTCTGTTGGGCATTATAGTTTAAGTGCATGTTCAGACCTAAAGGCATGCGCCAGGATGGAAACAATACGTCTAACAGGGAATCCGGGTTGGACAAATGCAGGCTGAGATTAAAGTCGGGCGATTTTTGCAAGCTGTCGCGGGGCGGCAGGCTGTCGTATGCATGAGGAAAATAATAGGTGATGTAACGCAGGATGTCTTCTTGGAGGTTTTTCATGCTCCATGTCCCTTGGGCATCCATGTTCAGCAAATCCGAACGGACGGAGACGGTCTTGGTATCGCTTGTGTTTTCGTTTATATGCAGTCGTAGGCTGTCTAAGAGGAAGTTGTTTCCTAATCTTGTAATTCGAGTGCCTTTCAGCAGGATATCGCCATAAATGTTGAAAAGCCGGTTTCCCTGGTGGTTGACATCGAGTCTGGTCTTGAGGGCGCAGTATCCGGTATCGCCCAGAAGGTGCAGAGGACTGAGATCTATATTGCGCAAATCAAGTTGGTAGCAGGTATTGGAAGAGTCGGAACGGAAGTCCACGGTACCATTCAGGTTGAAATCTAGATCCGGATCGTGACAAGCTATCTGTCCGGAAAAGAAATTCTTGGCAAAGTCAAGGTCGAAATATAGAGGACGCATGATGTCTTTGTCGATTTCCATATTGCTGGCTACGCCTTTTATGTCGTATGACATTGTTTTCAAACTCTTTCCTATCATGGAGAAGGACGTTTCAAGATCCAGGCTCCCCAGCAGGTCTTCTTTATGGAGGATCTGTCCTATGTTTAATCTTTCGGCTTGCAGTTGCCCGTTCATGAAGGAACGGCCATGCGTGGTATCGCTTGCCGTGTTTTGGAGATGAAGGCTCCCGGCATTGGTGTTCAGACGAAGGTTGGAGACGAATTTGTCAAAGTTGCCGTTTCCTGAGTATGTTCCTGTCAAAGAGGCTGTTGTCAGATTTTGAAGAGGGGCTGGAATCTTGATGCCGAAAGCTTGGAAAATACCGATTTTGTCCAGATCGGCTTTGTTCAGGTAGAGTTTCTGTATGTCCAGATTGATACTTCCTTTTTTTATATCGGGAAGGCCTTTTATATGGAAGTTTCCTTCAAGCCGGAGAGAGTCTCCTGCAGTCAATTTGAAGTTTCTGAGCCGTAAGTTGGAGACTGGGCCTTGTGCTTTTCCAGATAAATGGATGGTGGCAGAAAGTTTTTGGGCTTCTGGCACAAAGTGGGCCAAGTCTGACAAAGCTAATTTGGAGGAAGTCTGTATGGTCCCGTTCATGCTGACTTCTTCCATGAAGTATTTGAAGCGTTTCCAGTTTTCGGCCCGGAGGTCTAAGTCCAATTCAAGTTTGCTGTCGGCTGTCTGGAGATAGGTCCCCATGAAATGCAGGCGGCCTTTGTCTACGTATATGCGCGAAGAAAAGTCTTTTATCAATAAATCCGATTTTTCCCATGCTTCCAGATGGTCTATCTGGGCCATTACACGTCCGCACCGAGTGTAGAAATTACCTCCTGTCAGGTTGATGCCTGACAAGGCAATGTGCTTGAAATCGGTTTGTCCTACCGGTTTGCCATCGTAATCCTCGGCATCGTAATAGAAAAGCCCGTTTTCAATCCGGATTTTGTCCATGATGAAGGCTTTGCGCAGAGAGGTGTCTTTTTTGGGACGGGCGGCTATTTTGGCAATGACTCGTTTGAAATCGGATTGGGTATCGCCTTCGTAGCGTCGGATAATGATTTGCGGATTCCTCAAATGGGCCGATGCCAAGGCTATTTTTTTTGTATTGAAGGCGGAGAGCGTGGCTTGGGTGTACTCGATGTAGACTGTCGGGTTTTGGTGTTTGTCTAGAATCTGGAGGCCCCTCAAGGTGGCTGTCAAGTCAAGGAAGTCTATTTCCGCGCTGATGACGCTCACTTCGCACTCCATGTATTTGCTCAGGTATTCCGAGGCCTTGTCGGCCAAGAATTTCTGCATGAACGGAGCATGGACCAAGCCTCCGGCTAACAGCAGGAGCAGGATGACTGCCAGCAGGAGGCTGAGCAGTATTTTGCGTATAATCCGGAATGCTTTTTTCAAATTTCTATAATTTTGCGGGCGTTTGCTCTTGGCTTGCATAGCATTGGTGCTTGCCAGGAGGCAGTGCGGACAGGTTTTGCTGCAAGTCAGGGAGAATGCATGCAAACTTACAAAGATAGTGAAAGTCGAGTGCCATGCAAAAAGAGCTTGCTTGGTTTTGCATGGCCGAGACGCATCCTATCTTCGACGACAGTCAAAGATAGCGAAAGTCGAGCGCAGAGCCGAACGAAGTTCGAGCTATGCCGAGACCAAGCTATCTTCGGCGACAGCCAAAGATAGCGATAATTGGAAATTTGCTTCCGCGTGTTTATTTATGGAAAGCATGCCGGAAATAAAAACGGATTGGAATGTCATATATTCTTGCCATAGAATCGTCTTGCGATGATACTTCGGCCGCTGTCCTGAACGGCGACCTTTTGCTCTCCAATATGATTGCCAGCCAGAAGGTACATGAAATGTATGGAGGCGTGGTGCCGGAGCTGGCATCCCGTGCCCACATGCAGAATATTGTACCCGTGGTGGATGCGGCCTTGAAAACGGCCGGAATCGGAAAGGAAAAGCTCGATGCGATTGCCTTTACCCGGGGGCCGGGCTTGTTAGGCTCTTTGTTGGTCGGGGTTTCCTTTGCCAAGGCCTTGTCTTTGTCCTTGCATATTCCATTGGTGGAAGTGAACCATCTGGAAGCCCATGTACTCTCGCATTTTTTGCGGACACCCCAGTATCATCATGCGCCCTCTTTCCCTTTCCTATGCCTGTTGGTTTCGGGCGGTCACACACAGATTCTGAAGGTGGAAAGCCCTTCCAAGTTCACTACATTGGGTGGGACTATCGATGATGCGGCCGGGGAGTGCATCGACAAGGCGGCCAAGATCATGGGGCTAGGCTATCCGGGCGGCCCGGTGATAGACAGGATGGCCAAGGAAGGGAATCCAAAAGCTTTCAAGATAGCGCGGCCCCGGATTCCGGGCCTGGATTTCAGTTTCAGCGGCTTGAAGACCTCTTTCCTGTACATGGTCCGGGATCATTTGAAGGAGAACCCGGATTTCATCCAGCAGAATGTGAATGATTTGTGCGCTTCGGTGCAGGCGGCGGTGGTGGACAGCCTGATGGAAAAATTAGTCATGGCTTCGCGCCAGACAGGCATCCGGCAGGTAGCGATAGGCGGTGGTGTTTCGGCCAATTCCTTGTTGCGGAGCCGCATGGAAGAGGGGCAGGAAAAGTACGGGTGGGAAGCCTTTGTGCCGCCTTTCTCGTTTACGACCGACAATGCCGCCATGGTGGGAATGGCCGGGTATTTCAAGTTCAAGGAAGGCTGTTTCTGCGATTTGTCGGCTGTGCCTTACGCCAGAGCCTAAAAGCTATCTCTATGGAATGCAAAAAGGAGGCTGGAGCCTCCTTTTAACCCAAATCGGTCATTAGACTTTGGGGAGATTGCCCGCTTGTGTCATGCAGCATGCTTCTCGCCTAGCCGAAGGCGTAGCGGGCTACGTCGAGGCGTAGCGAGAAACAGGATGCGGACAGAGGCGGGCAAGATGCCCGAAAGCCTCACTTTCCCAATCAAAAACGGACTCGGCGTGTCTAATGACCGATTTGGGTTTAACACCCAAAACCAATACCGGCGCGAGTTGGCCGAGCCGGTATCGGAATTTTCAAAACGAGGATTTGGAATCATCTTCAGCTATGTTGTCATAGTACAATTTTCTTGACGAACAGTTTCCCGTCTTGCCTTATCAGGACTAAGTAAAGGCCTTGGGCTGCGTTTTCCATCGGGATTTCCGTCAGGCTTTCTGAAACAGAAGTCCGTCGGGCCATGTTGCTGCCGTTGATATTGCAGATTTCGGCCTCGTAAGCCCGTCCGCTCAGGTTCTGGATGAAGACGTGGCGGCTGGATGTCCAGACTTTGAAATCCTGCTGCAGGCTGGCTTCGTTCTGCACGTCGGTAATGAAGACCACCTGCAGGCTGTCGGACATGGCGGTTTCCTCGTTTTCGTAAGTCGTCAGTACCTGGTAGATGTAAGTCTGCCCTTCGGTTACGTCCTTGTCTTGGTAGGCAAAGATTTGTTCCGGTTGCTTTTGCAGGCTGTTGCCGTCGCGGCAGAGCTGGTAACCCTCGATGGCGATTTCAGGATACTGCGCTTTGGCTGCGCTTGTGGAAAGCAGCGGATATTGCGTTTCTTCGGCTTTCTGGCGTTTGATTTGGAGTTCGCCGTTTTGCGATGCCGGAGCGAACGAAACCTTGCGGTCTTGTTTCATGTTGCCCGCGTCCAAGGGATGCGTCACTACTTCCAGGACTGCATCGATGCACCAGTTGCCGTTTTCTTGATTTGCGAACTGCTCGCTCAGGGTCGTCCAGTTGCTGCCGTCTTGGGAGAACCATTCCCCTTGTCCGGTGGCCACCGGGCCGGCGTCCTGCCCGAGCGGGTAGGTATTGGCTTGGTACTCGTCAATGCGGACTCCTGCCAGGTAGGATTTCCCGATTTCCAGAAGGACCGGATAATCGAAGCTGACCGTGGTGAAGCTTTGCTCGTTCATGTAAGGGACAGCCTGTTCGGCCACGTACTGGCCGCTTTCCATGTCGATGACAAAGGCGGTGGCCTTGCAGTAGTTGAAGAAGCCGATGGAAACGGCCGAGATGGAATAATCCATCAGAGTCTGGTCGTCGGCATCTATTTTGATGGCGGCCGAGAAAGGCACCGGCTCGTTGCTGGAAGAAGAAAGGGCGAAGCCGTATTCCAGCCCGTTATGGTAGCCGATGGTTTCCGCCGGCCCCCAGGCGGGTTCTTTCCAGTTGAGGTCGATGCTCTTGGACTGGTCGTTGATGACGGCGGTAAGCCCGCGTGCGGGAGTAATCCCGTGCTTGAACTCGATATCCACAGCGGCGGCTTCGCTCTGGTCCGAAACGCAGCCGTTGTCGTACTTGGCTTGAACCGTGTATGTGTACGAACCGTCCTCCAATGCAAAGTCGTAGAAGCCGTAAGCTCTGGGTGTCACGTCTTGGAAAAATTCCCCGTTCTTGTAGATCGAATAGCTTTCCAAGTTCATGTGGTGGCGGGCCGGGCCAATGTAGATATCGTCTACTAACAACATGAAATTATTGCTGGAGACGCAGTTCAGTGCCACGTACTTGGTCTCTTTGGGCAGGGTGTAGCTATATTGGGTCCATTCTCCGGGCACGAGCAAGGCTTGGCCGTCGTTGAGGAATTCAAAATCCTCGATGTCCTTGCCGGTGGTGGAGTAAGCTACCTTGAGCTGCTCGTAGCCGTAGTTGAGGAAAGCCGTCCTGGCCATGAAGAACAGGCTCATGGTTCCCGTGGTATCGGTGATTTCGGGGCTGATTAGCCAGTCATTGGTCGATGCCCCGTCCAAGCGGGCATTGAAACTGGCAACCATCCGGTTCCCGGAATAGGCTCCGATTTGGTTGATGGAAGAGGGTGTGGTCTGCATCGGGTCGAACACGATGAATCCCAAGGCCTCTCCTGCATGGGGGTAAGTGAAATCGGTCAGGCCGTAGGTCGCAGCACGGTCCATGTCTTTGGAGGTCCATCCATTGCCAAGGTCTTCCGTGTTCCGGAAAGCTTCCATCTGCTCGAAGGATTCGTTGAAGGCTTCTCCTTCCGGCAGTTCGTTTTCAGGATAATCCCAAGTGAGGATGACGTGACGCTGCCGTTCCGTCGAGGCTTGCAGGTTCGTCACAGTGGCGCAGTTCCCGGTATATATTACGGTGACAGTATCGGGAATCGACCAAGGGGAAGAACATTCGTAATCGGGAAAGTCGTAGGAGGCTTGGATTTCATAGATATTCATGCCCATGACGGGGGCGCTGTCCCGGAAACGCATGTCTGTGACCAGGGTGTCGGTCAAGGTCTGTCCGTTGCGGCGGACGGTGAATCCGGTCAGGTTCTCTGTTACCAAGGCTCCGCTTTCGGTTTCCACCGTCCATTCCAAGTCCACGGATTCCATGCCATTGACCTCATGGCTGAGGATACGGGGCGTGTAGCAGGGGTTTTCGTAGGCGGTGTCCACTTCCAGGACAATCGGGATTTGCACGGAGGGTATCTGTATGTCGGCGTTCAGATTGAGCAGGCATTGTTCCCTGTCCCCATGGACCATGCCTTCAGTGTTGAAGTCCAAGTGGAAAGGTTGGGATTCGCCGGCGGCCAGAGACCCTTGGTATTCTTCCATGCTGATCCATTTGACGGACTGGGCCACGTTGTAGACGGCGCAGAGGTTCGCGCTTTGCTGTCCCATTCTGGAGATGGCCGTTGTGACGAAAAGGCTGAACCGGCCCGGGAAATATTCGGTGGTGCCGAAGAAGCCGGACACTACAGCGGTTTCCATGGAAGTGTATTTTGGCGGGACGTACTGCGGATGCTTGTTGGCGATGAAGTAACGTCCGGTGAAATTGGCCGAATCGAGCGAAAATTCGTAGACGCCGAGGTATTCGCCCTGCATGCCGCCTTCCGGCTCTTCGTTGTTCCGGGTCACCCAAAGCACAGGCTTCTCGTGCGAGACGGCATCTACCGCGATGTAGTTGATCCATTTGTATGAAATATCGTAGGAATGCAGGGAGTCCCCTTCTTTGTCGATTTCATAAAGGGTGTTGTTGTCGCCGACGAAAAAGGTGTTTGCAGCAGGATTCCAGGCTGCCAGGCGGATGCTGCCGAGCGGGGTGGCGATGGTATCAGTGAAGGTATTGGAGGCCAAATCGTATTTGAAGATGAGGTTTCCATAGCTCTGGCTGAACCAGAGATCCTTGCCGTCGCTGAAGATTTGTCCCAGACGGGTGTATTGGGGCAGCGGCAACAAGGTTTCCTCGCTCAGGGCGGTTCCATCCTTGAGTGTCCTCAGCAAGGCGCAACGGCTGTTGCCTTGCATGTAGAACGAATAGATGGTGTCGTTCAGGAAAGCGTAGGAGGTTTCCACATTGCCCCGGGCTTCCCATGCGGCAATGACAGAAGGCTCTTCCATGGCTTTCCGGCTCTTGGCCTCCGAGGGGAATTCAAAGCCTGCGTTCCATTGCATGGGGCCGGTTCCGCTGTTGGCCAGGTTGAAGCCTGAACGCATTTCTTCTTCCGGTTTCATGGTAATCCGGAGCGTGTCGTCCACTACGTCAAAACGGGGCTGGAGAAGCCGGATGTCCACGTTCTCTTCGGTCTGGTTCAGTTCCACGGTGGCGGTGTAGGTGTTGTAGTCGGGACGTGTGGCGGTCAGGACGTAGGTGCCGGTTTCCATGTCTTCGATACGGAACGCTCCTTGGGCATCGGTTTCTGCCGTGTAGACCAGAATGTCATCCTGCTTTTCCAAGCGGATAGCCACATTCTCCACTTTTTCTCCGCCAAAGCTGACTGTCCCTTGGACAACACTGTATTCCGGTTCCCAGACTTTGAAGTTGTCTACGTAGAAATGGAATCCGTACCCGTAGGGGTTTGCTTCGGAGCGGCTGTTGCCGTCCACGCGGAAGCGGAAACGGGCGGATGGTTTCCCGGCGGCCAGTTCTGTAATGTCATACGTGTAGTATGTCAGTGCTTTTCCGTTGCCTTGCGTGGTGTCCTTGCACACGGTCTGCCAGCCTTCCCCGGTGTTGATTTCCAGGAAAAGAGTGTCGCAGAAGGGCGGATTGGACCAGTTGATTGTCTGGGCTGTCTGAAATCTTATCAGGATGGTTTCGTGCTTGGAGAAGTCCAGTTCCTTGGATAACAGCATGTCGGAGAAATGGATGTTCTGTCCGCCGGCATTGTAGTCCAGAAGGATCGTGTTGGGTTCGTTTTCGGCGATGGATTGGAGTGAGGAAACCTGCCATGGGCTTTGTTCGTCCATGCTGGTGTCCTGGATCCGCCAGTAGTTGGTTGCTAAGGACATGGAGTTGAAATCCTCAATGAACGGGAGCTGTCGGGAATCGGGCAGATTGAGGGTCAGTTCGGCACCTTCCGATTCCTGACTGCCGTACAGGGCTTTGAGGCTGTAGACGGTTTCCTCGCCTTGGGCTACGTTCCCTAAATCATAGGTGTAGGCATCCCTGCCGATGGGTTCGGCATTGATTTTCTCTCCATCGGCATAGAGGTTGTAACCGCTGAAATTGTCGGGGCAAGGAACTCGTTCCAGCTCGAATACGACAAGAGGCTCTGCATTCTGTCCTATATCCTGGAATCCGAGCAGGATGTTGGTGATTCCCTCCGGGGATTCAAGGACTTCGATGCCGCAGGCGGAATTGTATCCGTCCAATCCGAGCACGGAATCCTTGCGGGCAAGGAGATACCTTCTTCCCGTGGGTTGGCCGGTCTCCATGTCGAATTCCACGATGCGGGAATAAGGGCCATCGTAAGGAATGGGATACCCTGCCTCCAGGTCCATGATGCCCAGTTCGCTGTGGGCGTAAATTTTCCCATTGTGATAGGCTGTGCCGTACACGCTCAGGTAAGGAGAGTTGGTGAGGTCATCGGCAAAGCTGAAATTCAAGGCAGAGTCTTTTATCACGCTGCCATCCCGGTCTATGAACGCGCTGGTGGTCCAGTCTCCGATTTCAAAACCGCCTTTCCCCTCGTCCAAGGTTGGGATGTAGCAGATATGGCGGACTGGGCGGTCGGTATTGATGGCACCAATCAATTTCCTGTTTTCCAGGTCTATCTTGGCAATCTTGTTGATGTTCTCGTAGCCGCCGTAGAAATATTCCCCGTCGTAGGCCAGATCCCGGAGGCTGGCTTCCATGCCTTCGATTTCGAACTGTTCGATGAAGTTGCCGTATAAGTCGTATTTGAAGAAGACCGACGCGCCGGAACTGTTCCAGGAACTCATGTAGATGTATTCTCCATCTGAGGCTGGGTTGCGCGGATGCCCTTGGGTGGTGATTCCGTCCAATCGGTAAGTGGCGATGTGTGTCAATGGCAAATCCGTCCATTCGGTCTTTTGCTGCCCGGCCGTTTCTTGGGGCGGAGACCAGCGGAGGCGGATGCTGTCGGCCCAGAGCCGGGTGTATTCCAGGTTGGAAGGAGGAATCAAGCCGCTTCCTTCCTGAGCAAGCGCTGGGATGCAGGAAATCGTTCCCATGGCCATGCAGAGAGTCCGAATCATGAAAGACTTTTTCATAAGAAAGTTTTTGTTGGTTTTACGATAGTTTCAGCATTTGTCTTTCTCCGGGATGCCGGGCGGATGTGGCTTCGGGCTTGCTGTCGGGCCAGGGAGCCTGCGTCCCTTTCCCGGCATCCGGCTTGCGGTTCCAAGATTAAGGAAATTTCAGGAAGAGGCAACGGAAGACGGTTCGCCAAAATCCGAACCATGCTGCCGGATGGCTACGTCAAAGACACAACATGTTTTATATGTTGCTTGTTACGTGGTGTTTGTAGAGATGGGGACGAGGTGCGGCGTTCACGCGTCGTCTTGCCAGGGTCTCGTCCGGATTATCCCGAATCGGTCATTAGACACGCCGGGTCTGTTCCCGATGGGGATTATTTGAGATTCATCAGGACTTCGATCAGATTCTCGGAAACATCTAATCCCATTTTCTTCTTGAGCCGGAATTTGGAGGTTTCCACGCCGCGGACAGAGCGGTTTGTCATGATGGCTATTTCCTTGGTGGTCAGCCCCAGGCTGAGCAAGGCGGCAAAACGCTGGTCGCTGGCGGTCAGTCCGGGATATTTCTCGTTCAGGTTCTTGTAGAAGGCGGAGTTGACTTGCTCGAAACTGTATTTGAATTCTTCCCATCCTTTGCCTGCATAGAGTTCCTGCGCCAGGCTTTCTATTTCCCGTAGGCGTTTATCGTTTTCGGCTTTGGAGACAGGCGATTGGAGTCGTTTTACGTTTTCCAGGATGTCTCCGGCTATCTCTTCCGATTTGACAAGCAGCAGGGCGTTTGTAGTCAGCTCTTTGTGTTTCAGTTCCAATTCGGAGCGGAAACGTTCGTTCAGTTTCTGCTTTTCGCTGTCGATGTGCTCTTTGAGGGAGTCGAGACGGTTGTTCAGCTGGTTGTATTCCCGGTTGCGGCGGATGAGCTTCCTGGCAATGAAAAGAGCGATGCCCAGAGCGGCCACGGCGAGGAGAGCCAGAATGGCTATATTCAGGTTCCTTCTGAATATCTTGTTCTTGTAGATGGCCAAGTCCCGTTCCAGAAGCTGTTTGGAGGTTTCAATCTGGTAGATGTCGAAGTCGGCTTTGAGACGGTTGATGTTCCGCTCGCTTTCTATGTTGAAAATGGAGTCGTCCAGCGATTGTTTCATGGCAAGGTGATTGTAGGCTTCCTTGTAATTCCCATGTTCCATGCAGAACCGGCTGAGCCGTTGGTGCGCCAAGGCTTCCAGCCGCTTGTGGTCCAGAATCGATGCTTCTTTCAGGCATTTTTCCAGCAGTTCCAGCCCGGCTTGGTCTTGCCCTTGATTCAGCAGGACCAAGGCCAGCCCGTATTCGACTTGGTTGCAGAGATAGTGGTTGTGCAGTTTGCGGGCTTCGTCCAGGGCTTTCCGGTAGCAATATTCAGATTCTTCCCACCGGGACAGCGCTTGCAGCGCATTGGCCATGTTGAGCAGGATGGAAACCTGTTTCCCGGTCGTGTCCGCCAGGAGGAAGGAATACTCGTAGGCGCGTTGCAGGCAGTACAGTACCGAGTCGTATTCCCCGTTGATTGCGTGGGCATTGGCTAAATTGTTGAGAACTCCTATCTCGATGTCCCTGTCTTGCAGGCTTTGGTTGATTCTTCTTGCTCGCTTGAGGGCATGGATGGATTCTTGCGGGTTTTTCAGGCTGTTGAATACGTTGGAGATGCCGATGTAGGCCTTGGCCTGCATCCGGGGATTGGTGCCTTGGAGCTTGACAATCTTGTAAAAGTAGGCCAAGGAGTGTTCGTAGTCGGAAACATGGTAGTAGGCGAAGCCTAAGTTGTAGTACAACGATGAAAGGGTCTGGAAGTTGCTGTCATCGGGTTCCACGCAGCGTTGATAGGCGGCGATGCCTTCTTTCAAAACCGTAGTGGCACTGTTGTAAAGTTCGTTGTCTATGAGGTTCTTCGCATTTTCAAGGTATTGCCGTGCCGTATCGATGTAGGTACAACGCCCCCGTGTCTCTTCAGGATTCTGGTAGGCATGGGCTTCCTGCGTGCCGAAGCCCGTCAGGATGCATGAGAATAGTATGAAGGATTTTTTCAACATATCACGGCTTGCCCTTGCGGGACTGACATGCCTTGGATGGAAGCCGTTCCGAAGCCGGAGACCCCTGCGGCGTCGATTACCGGATCAGCCGCATCACCTTGTTCCAGCGTACTTTCTTCAGACCGCTGGCATCCTTGTCCCAGGAGAACCAGACGATGAACGCCTTGCCGACCAAGTGGTCTTCAGGCACGAAGCCCCAGTAGCGGGAATCGGCCGAATTGTGGCGGTTGTCGCCCATGGCCCAGTAATAGTCCATCTTGCAGGTGTAGGTATCGCTCTCTTCTCCATTGATGAAAATCCGTCCGTCCGCTTCCACGCGCAGTTCGTTGCCTTCGTAAATCCGGATCAGGCGTTCGTAGAGGGCGATGTTCTTACTGTCTAACTGCAGCACGTCTCCTTTCTTAGGCACATAAACCGGGCCGTAGTTGTCCACATTCCAAGGATAGTCCACCGGGCTGAAAGGGAAGAGCCGTCCATCGCCCATGCCGGCCGGTTCGATGATGGGTTCAACGCCTTGCACGCCGGGAATCTGCCGGATTCTGGCTACCATTTCCTCGGTCAAAGGCACTGTGCCGTAGTCGGGGTTGAAAAGCATTTTCAAGTCGGCTTCTGAAACGCCCAGTTCGCGCCATGTCTTGTGGGCGACCACCATCGGCGAGGGCAGGATCCGGTAATTGTACTGCAAGAGTTCCGGATTTTCGGCCATTTGACCGTTGATATAGACTTGGCGGTCTCGAATCGCTACTGTGTCGCCGGGCAAGCCTATGCAGCGTTTCACAAAGTTTTCACGACGGTCTACCGGGCGGTAGGTGATACGCCCGAAATTGGCCTTGTCGCGCCATACGCGCTCGCGGCCTACTTCCTTGACCAAGGTGTTGTAGCTGATATTGCTTTGGAATACGCTCGAAACTGTGTCCCCGTCAGGAAAGTTGAATACAATCACATCGTTATGCTTCACTTGCCGGAATCCGGGCATACGGTGGTAGGGGAGTTCGAGCCAAGTGAGGTAGGAGGGCACGTCCTTGGTGAGCGGCAAGGTATGCTGCACGAAAGGAAAGCTCAGCACGGTCTGCGGCATCCTTGGCCCATAAGCGACTTTGCTGACAAAGAGGAAGTCTCCCACGTTCAACGACTTTTCCATCGAAGAGGAAGGAATCACATAGCCTTTGAAATAGAAGGCGTGGATAATCAGTACGGCTACCAGAGCGAACACGATGGTGTCGAACCATTCGCGGGCCGAGGATTTCTTGACCGGCGGGAGGTCTTTGGCGCAGGTGTATTTCTCCTTGTTGCGGAAGACCAAATGCGGGAAGTAGAGGAAAAAGAAAACGCTGGCAGCTAAGCATTCCTGAATCCTACGGCGTTTGTACCCGTAAGAGGTTTCAACGCACAGCAACCAGAAAATGAAGACATTGATAAAAGGGAAGAACAGGAAGATGAAGTGGGTGTACCATTTCACTTTCAGGATGCGGATCCAGACCCATTCTCCGTAGAAAGGCACTAAGACCAAGTAGGGATTCCGGCCGGAATCTTTGAACACGCCCCACAAGGAGGGCAACAGCAAAAGCTTGTAAACGATAATGGTCAGAATCCCTGCTAACATGGTCTAGTAGTTTTGATGGGAGCCTCTATTTCGAAAAGAATATCTTTTCAAAGTTTTCCCTGCCAGAGGTAACTGTAGGGCGTTAATTTCTGTCAAAAAACACTTATTAACGTGGGCCTCGTTGAATATTTCTAATTTTGTTTCTGCGCTCGGCTTGCACTGCTGTCCGTCCAAGTCCGAGTCCCGAAGACAACGCCGCAGATTGCCTTTACTAAGAAGCTGTTTAAAATTTCTTGCAATCCTGAAAAGGCTGAATTTTCAGGGAGCGGTTTCAGGATTTTGTTTGCCCATCGGGTGCTATTTCGGGGCTTTTTTGCGTTTTTCACGTCCGATAGCTTGGCTATCCTCCTTTGAAAAACGCGGCAAAATCCCTCGAAATTTCCTCCCGATGCCTCAAACAAATAAATTTAAACAGCTTCTAATACGCTATTTTTTCGGTTTTTCGAGGATTTCATCAATCATCCCATACTCCAGCGCTTCCTGCGAGGTCATCCAGAAGTCGCGGTCGGCAT
Source organism: uncultured Bacteroidales bacterium (assembly GCA_944320465.1). GTDB lineage: Bacteria > Bacteroidota > Bacteroidia > Bacteroidales > P3 > Pullibacteroides. Next base: position 112,597 of record CALUHO010000003.1, read on the forward strand.
CCTTGTAGATTTTCTCGTAAGGCTGGCCGCTGTGTTCGGCGATGATGTCGTAAAGTTCCTTCTTTACCTTGAGGATTTCGCGGGCGGTAATCTCGATGTCCGAAGCCTGCCCTTCCGCACCTCCGAGCGGCTGGTGAATCAGCACGCGGGAGTGCTTCAAGGCCGAGCGTTTGCCTTTGGCTCCGGCGCAGAGCAGGATGGAACCCATCGAGGCTGCCATGCCGGTACAGATTGTGGCTACGTCCGATGAAACGTACTGCATCGTGTCGTAGATGCCAAGGCCGGCATAAACCGAACCGCCGGGCGTGTTGAGGTAAATCTGGATATCCTTCTTGGAGTCCACCGAATCGAGGAACAGCAGCTGGGCCTGGATGATGTTGGCCACTTCGTCGTTGATGGCCGTTCCCAAGAAGATGATACGGTCCATCATCAAACGGGAGAACACATCCATCTGCGCCACGTTCAGCTGGCGTTCCTCGATAATGGTTGGCGAAATATAGGCCCGGGTATAGGCATCAAAGCGGTCTAAAGCCAGACTGCTGATGCCCCGATGCCCCATGGCGTATTTTCTGAATTCGTTGTTCATTTCAGTTTCTTTTTGGGAGTGAATCGGAATAAATATCCGTTTGCTTGTCCGTGAGAATCCGGCAACCACACGGATGCCCGAAAGTTTCCTGCTTCAAGCAGCTTGTCAGACAGCACTCTGTTTCAAGCAGCGTGTCAGAACGGCTAAGATACGAGGCGTTCGTTTTTATGATTGCCAAGAAATACCCGTTCTGACAAGCCACATTATTACTTCTTGGTTCCGTCTTTCTGAAGAATAGCCACAAACTCATCCATATTCACGTCCTTCGTTTCCATCTGCGTCTTCTCCATGAACAGGGCTGTCAGCTTTTCTTCAAAAACCATGTCGTAGACACGTTTCACTTCTTCCTCGTTCTTCATCATCGAATCGATGAAAGCTTCAATGCGCTTCTTGCTTTCTTCGTCTTCGGCATTTACCGGGAAGTACTGGGCCAGCACCCGGTTTTTGTAGAAGTCGCGCAAATCCTGCATTTCCAGCTTCACTTCGTACTGGGCGGTGATCTTGTTCTGGATCAAATCCCAGCGCAGCGAGCGTTCAATCTGCTTGAGTTCTTCTTCGGGGATGTCGTTGATGGGTTCCTGCTTCTTCTCTTCGGCCTCGCGGTTGGTTTCGGAGATGACCCAACGCTTGATGAAGTCCATCGGCAGGTCGAACTTGGTATTGTCGATGATTTTGTCTACGGTATCTACAAAAAGTTTCTTGTCGCTATGCTGCTTGTAGTAGCCTTCGATTTCCTTGCGCATTTGTTCGCGGAAAGCGGTTTCGTCCTTGATTTCCACGCCGGGGTAAGCCTTGGCGTAAAGGTCTTCTCCGGGAACGGCCGGTTCCACGTGGGTGATGCTGTCGATCCGGAAACGGAACTTGGGCGCGATGTTGGCCAGCTCTTCTTCCTTGATGTTGAGCATCGAAGAGAGGTCGGCCTTGTTCTTGAATGCCTTCTGGATTTCAAAGTCCACGGTGTCTCCCACCTTCTTGCCGATGAACTGCTTCTGGATGGTCTTCAGGGCAATCAGGTCGATGGCAATCGACGTCTTTGTGTTGATGCCGCCTTCCTTGATGTTGCCTTCTTCATCCAATTCGAAGAGTTCCCCGCCCAAGGTGTCGGCAGCGCCTGCGGTTTCAGGACTGCTGACCACGCCGTAGCGGCGGCAGATGCTTTCCTGATGCTTGTCGATTTGTTCATCGGTGGCCACTACATGGTAAGCCGTCGTCTTGATGCCGGCCAGGTCGATCGAGAATTCGGGAGCCAGCCCGATTTCGAACCACATCGTGAAGTTGCCGGGGTTCTCGAAATCGTATTCGCTTTTCTTTTCCTCTTCCGGCACGGGGAGGGCATGGCCTAAGATATCGATTTTGTTTTCCTTGATATAATTGGTTATGCTTTCGGCCACGATCTTGTTGATTTGATCCATCAAGACGGCTTGCCCGTACATTTTCTTTACAATCCCCATGGGAACCTGCCCGGGACGGAACCCGTGCATCGTTACCTTCTTACGATAATTCTTCAACTCCTCGGCAACCTTGCCTTCGTAATCCTGGGGTACCAGTTCCAACTTCAGGTAAGCGGACAATTCCCCTTTTGGTTCTCTTGTGATGTTCATTATTTTACAAATATTTAAATATCAGCGTTTCCTGTTTTTGTCTGCGTGCGATGCCCATGTCGGCATCATGCTCTTCCAGCGGACAAACCAAATAGCAAAGATAGGTAAAAATCCGAATACGCAGGCTTGGGCATGTTTCTGTAATTCGGGGCATGATTCCGCGCGTGCAGGTAGATGCCGTTTGACGGCCAATGTTTAATTTTACCATTGATTCCGTTGGCAGGCTTGGATGGCATCGGTTTCGTCACGGCTTCGGTTTTGAAAGTTATAAAAGTTTGGAAAACAGTGTTTTTGTAAAAATAAAAAATGTCCGGATATGAAAAAATTACTGACAACGATGATGGCCGGCATGACGGCTTTGGGGCTTGCCGCCATGGCGCAGACAAAGCCTGTGCCGGGGACGGGCGGCGACAAGTACGTGCCTTACGAAGAACGGATTGGCAACGAATCCGTTGTGTACTTCACCCGGAACCTCAGCGCCGAAGGGCTGATCAAGGCCTACGAGCAGGTTTGCGGGAATATCGAAGGCAAAACGGCGGTGAAGTTGCACACCGGCGAGCAAAACGGGCCCAACATCATTCCCCACGATTGGGTCGAATCATTAATCAAAAAAGACTTGCCCGATGCCTGTATCGTGGAAACCAACACCTATTACACGGGCGACCGCTACACGACCGAGCAGCACCGTCAGACCTTGAAGGTGAACGGCTGGACGTTCTGCCCGGTGGACATCATGGACGAGGAGGACACGCTCTGCCTGCCGGTCAAGGGCGGGAAATGGTTCACGAAGATGGCCATGGGCAGCCATATTGCCGATTATAATTCCATGGTGGTTCTGACGCATTTCAAAGGCCATAGCCAAGGCGGTTTCGGCGGCAGCAACAAGAACATCGGGATCGGATGTGCCGACGGCCGGGTGGGCAAGGCTTGGATCCATACCACGCCCGACCAGGACAACCAGTGGGATATTGCCAAGGAGGAATTCATGGAACGCATGACCGAATCGACCAAGGCGGTGGTGGATCATTTCGGCAAGCATATCGCTTATGTGAACGTGATGCGCAATATGTCGGTATCCTGCGATTGCGAAGGGCTTAATGCCGAACCGGTGGTGACGCCCAATGTAGGTATTCTGTCCTCGACCGATATCCTTGCCATCGACCAGGCTTGCGTGGATTTGATTTACGCGATGACCGAGGCCGAGAATCGGGCTTTGGTGGAACGGATCGAGAGCCGGCACGGGCATCGCCAGCTTTCGTACATGGAGGAATTGGGCATGGGCAACAGGCGCTACGTGCTGATCGACTTGGACAACGGCGGCAAACGGATCACGCCTGCCGAGGCGGTGAAAGGCTTGAAGCCGTTCGGGGAGGAATAGCTTGGTTTTTGCCAAGCTTCAGGCATGTTCTATATCCGATAGGCGGCCTTTGGGATGGGGTCAGGGCTGGCAAGTCCGGTTCTCTTTTTGGGGGTATGTCGTTTTTGGTGTATCTTCGCAGGATGTCGGCGGTCTGCAGCAATGGCAAATTGACGTGTCATGCGGGTTGAAGTGTTTCCGTGCCGTCGGCAGATAATGCAAGATAGGAGCTTATGGAAGATTCGAATGCGGTCATCTGGACGCGAAACCTGGATGTGTACCAGAAGAATGTGAAAATCCTTTCGGATGTGAACCTGGAGATTGCCCAGGGGGATTTCGTTTATCTGATAGGCAAGACCGGGACAGGGAAAAGCTCCCTGTTACGCACGTTTTATGCGGATATACCGATGGTTTCGGGGCAGGCGAGCGTGGCCGGTTACGACCTGGCGCGGCTGCGGACACGCGATATCCCTTACCTCAGGCGCAAGCTCGGCATCGTATTCCAGGATTTCCAGCTGCTGACCGACCGTTCGGTCTATGACAACCTTTCCTTTGTCCTTGGTGCTACCGATTGGAAGAACAAGGATGAGATGGACTACCGTATCCGCCAGGTCTTGGAACTGGTGGGTTTGGAAACCAAAGCGCGCAAGATGCCATACCAGCTTTCGGGCGGGGAACAGCAGCGCATTGCCATTGCCCGCGCCTTGCTCAACAAGCCGGAGATCATTTTGGCCGACGAGCCTACCGGCAATCTGGATCCGGACACTTCCGAGGAAATCATGAAGCTGCTTGTCGATATCAGCAAGGCCGGATGCGCGGTCTTGGTGGCTACGCACGACTTTTTGATGATTACCAAGTACCCTTCCCGTCTCTTGGTCTGCGAAGACGGCCAAGTCCGCCACGAACAGCTGTGATCTTTGTGGTTTGCAAAAAAGGACAGGACCATGGGGACAGACGGCGTGCGGGAGCGTTACATCAACCCCTGTGCGGACTTCGGTTTCGAGAAGCTGTCCGGCATGGGGATGGACAAGGGGCTATTTTCAGTTTGGCAATTGCCGGTCATGCCAGTTTCGAAGTCTTCCAAGATTTCCTGCGCCTGGGCGAAAGTGCTGCAGAGCATCAATTGCATTTTGGCCGGTTTGAAATGGGGGATGCCTTTGAAGAATCCCGGGTAATGGATTTTCATTTCCTGGGCGGCGACTCGTTCCCCCTTGGCTTCGATTTCTTTCTGGAACAATTCCAGGCAGACTTGTCTGCGTTCTTTGAAAGAGGGCGATGCCGATTCTGTCCCTGTGGCAAGGAACTGCTTGCATTGGGCAAAAATCCAAGGATTCCCGATGGCCGCCCGTCCGATCAGCACGCCGTCCACGCCATAACGTTCACGCATCAATGCCGCTTTGGCTGCCGAGTCCACATCCCCGTTGCCGAAGACCGGGATATGCATCCGGGGGTTGGCCTTGACCTCACCGATCAACGTCCAGTCGGCTTGCCCTGCGTAGAGCTGCGAGCGGGTCCGCCCGTGGATGCTGATGGCCGCGATGCCCACGTCTTGCAGGCGTTCCGCCACTTCCACGATGGGCTTGTCGCTTTCGTCCCAGCCCAGACGGGTCTTGACTGTGACCGGAATTCCGCGTTCCCGCATGGCATCGACCACCGCAGCGGTAATCCGGATCATTTTGGGAATATCCTGCAGGATGCCAGAACCGGCGCCTTTGCTGACGATTTTCCGGACCGGGCAACCCCAGTTCAGGTCGATGAAGTCCGGTTTCCAGCGGGCTGCGATTTCCGCCGCCTCCCGCATGCTTTTCTCGTCATGGCCGAAAATCTGGATGCCTGTGGGGCGTTCCTTCGGCGAGAAATCCATCTTCGACAGGCTCTTTTGCCGCACTATGGCATCGGACGACACGAATTCGCTCACCAGCACGTCCGCCCCGTAGGTTTTGCAAAGGCTGCGGAAAGGCGGGTCGGTGACCGCTTCCATGGGTGCCAGCCAAAGTGAAAAATCCCCTAAGTCCGTGTTTCCTATCTTGGCCATCCTGACAAATTTTTACCTCCGTTCCGTTTCCATCTTGATGGCTTCGATCCGGGGCAGAATCTTCTCCCATTGCTCTTCGCTCAGTTTCGGCCCGGTCACTTTGACAGCTTCGGTAGCCACCATCGAGGCGATTTCGCCGCACCGGTGCAGCGGATGCCCGCAACAGAGGCCGTAAAGGAAGCCTGCCGCGTAATTGTCGCCCGCCCCGTTGCTGTCTATTTTGGTCACTTTTTCGGCTTCGATATGGTGCAAACGGCCTTGTCCCATGATCAGCGAGCCTCGGCTGCCGAGCTTGACCACCGCCGTCGGCACCCATTCCGCCAAACGGCACAAGGCTTCCAATTCATGCTTGCCGGTAAAGGCGAAAGCCTCTTCCTCGTTGGCAAAGACGATATCCACGCCTTGCCGCAGCAATTTCTCTATAAACTCCCGGTCTTCCATGACGATATTGTAGCTGGCCATGTCGAGCGAGATTTTCAGCCCCTTTTGTTTGGCCAATGCGATGGCGCGTTCCATCAAGGCATGGTTCTGCACCATGTAGCCCTCGATGTGGAAGATGTCATAGCCCTCAAAGATGTTTTCTGTGATGTCGTGTTCCGACAAAGTGGCCGCTGCCCCGAGGTAGGTGGCGAAGGTCCTCTCCGTGTCAGGGCTCATCAGGGTGATGGCCGTGCCGGTCTGTATGTCGGTTTGGCTGAAATGGGTCCGGATGCCGTGCTTCTTGAAATAGCCCGTATAGAAATCGGCGTAGATGTCGCCTTTGCCGGTTCGTCCGATGAAGCCGCATTCCCCGCCCATCGTGGCGATGGCGGTAATCGTGTTGGATGCCGAACCGCCGGTGATGACGGCATCGGCCTTGTTGTCGAAATGGTCGAGGATTTCCCGGGCTTTTTCCTGCCCTATCAGGGTCATGCTGCCTTTGGGCAAGCCGAAATCCTGCAAGGGCTTGTCCGATTCCAAATGGAAGATAAGGTCCACCAATGCGTTGCCCATGCCGAGTACTTTGCCCATCGGGCGATTGGCCGCTGTTGTCCGTGGGTTCGCAGGTTTGGCAATGCTTTTGTCATTCTTTGTGTTCATGGCGTGGAGTTTCCTCTGCATCTTTGCGTCTGTTCAGCGCATTTTCGCAATCGCAAAGAAAACGTGCAAAAGTACGGCAAATTACCGCTGCTGCCAAAACGGCAAAGAAACAAAAGTGCCGTTTAACCCAAATCGGTCATTAGACACGCCGGGGCTGTTTTCGGTTAGGAAAATGAGGCTTTCGGGCATCTTGCCCGCCTCTGTCCGCATCCTGTTTCTCGCTACGCCTCGACGTAGCCCGCTACGCCTTCGGCTAGGCGAGAAGCATGCTGCATGACACAAGCGGGCAATCTCCCCAAAGTCTAATGACCGATTTGGGTTTAAAAATCCAGCCGTATCCCGCCCATGAAGGTGAACCTCGGCATCGGGTATCCGGCATTGATTTCGTATTCCTGCCCTAACAGATTCTCAGCCTTGACGTAGATTTCAGCGATTCCGCCGACCCGCATCCCGGCCTGCAAGTTCCACAGCACGAAATTTTCCTGCTGGATATTGTCCGCCGCCACCGAGGTATAAAGCCCATGTATGTATTGGATGCCGGTAGATGCGCTCCAACGGTCCAGACGGAAATCCAATCCGGCAAAGAGCTTATGTTCGGGCGAACCTAGGACCGGATGCTCCATATGCAGCCAGCTGTAGTTGGCATACACGTTCCAGGCCTTGGTGATGCGGTATCCGAAATCGGCTTCAGCTCCCCAGTTTTCAATCAATCCCCCGTTCACGTTCAGCGGACGGCCCGAAGAACGGTCTACATATATAATATTGTCTCCATTGATGTAAAAGAGGTTCACCCCATAGCGCAATGCCCCGTGCAGCAGGCGTTGCGAGAACGAAAGCTCGTAACTCATCAGTCGTTCCGGTTTCAAGTCAGGGTTCTGGGGCGGGAACATGTACATCTCCCGTATCGTCGGGTTGCGGAAACCTTTGCTTGCCATTGCTTTGATTTCAGCGTTCTTGGGCAAGTGGAACGAAAGCCCGCCCTGCGGAATCCATTCCCCTCCCGTCCGGCTGTGGTAGTCGAAGCGGATGCCGGCATCGAGCGAAAGCCATTTCCAAAGATCCTGCCGGAAGTCTACGTAAGCCCCAACCTCGTCCAGATGATGGTCGGCGCTCGGCTCGTCCTCTCCGGTTTCTATGTAATGGTTCCATGAATTCCCGCCGAAATGCTGGTAGTCCACGCCCAGCGTCACCCGGTTCCCTTTATAAAAGGACGCACTTTGATAGAGCGATACCCCCATCATCTGGTCCCGGGAGTTGAAGCGGTAATCCAAGGGTTCTTCCCCGTTTTCGTATCCATCGTTGATACGATGCCTCCCCCAGTTGTAAAAGAAGCTCAAGGCTCCGGAAGTCTTTTTGTAATGGTTTTCCACGGCGAGCGATGCCATGCCTCGGGTAATCCGGGAATCGTTGTCGTTGATAGGATTGTCCACTGTCCCGGGATTGGAGGCGTTGAAATGCGTCACATTCGCGTCAGCCCAGATTTTCCAATGGGCATCAAAATCGTAACCCACTTTGGCATAGCCGCCGAACTGTTCGAATCCCATGTTTTCGCGATGCCCGTTGGTCCGGTCGTACGATGCGGTGACGATGCTGCTGAACTTTCCTTTGCGGACCCGGTTGGAAGCTTGCGCGTGCATGGTCCCGTAGGTCCCCGCGCCCACATCCACGCCGGTACGGATCCCGTCTTCCTGCATCTGCCGGGTCACGATATTGATGACCCCGCCCATGGCGTTGGAACCGTACAGAACCGAAGCCGGCCCGCGCAGCACTTCCACCCGTTCGGCCATCATGCTTTGGTAAGCATCGGAAATGGGATGCCCGAAAAGCCCCATGTACTGGGGATGCCCGTCAATCAGCACCAGCATCTGCGATGCCGACCCGCCCCCGATGCCGCGCAGGCTGATGCCGCCGGCCGCCCCGTCGGAAACCCCGTAGCCGTAAACGCCCCGCGAGGTCACGAACAGGCCCGGGACTTGCTGGCTCAGCAACGGCAGCAGCGAGACTTCATGGCTTTCTTCAATTTGGCGATGCGTGATAACGCTGACGGTCATCGGCAAGTGCCGTATGTCGGTGGCATTGCGCGTTCCGGTCACGACTACTTCGTTGAGATTGACACTCTGGGCAATGCTGTCTATGGTGTTGCCCGGGATTGGCTTGCGGCTTATTGCATCTATGGCAGTGTCTGTTATTCTATTAGGGATAGGGTGAAGGCCTGGACTGTCGATATGAAGGGCATGGCAGGTTTCTGTTTTGCTATTTTCCGAATCGGTAGGCAATGGCAGGACAGATGCCTGAAGCCGAGGATGATTCAACAGGGCCGTCAAAGCCAGACAAATCCAAATGGAGAAATGTTTCTTGTGCATGTTTCCTTTAACCCAAATCGGTCATTAGGCACGCCGGGGCTGTTTTCGGTTAGGAAAATGAGGCTTTCGGGCATCTTGCCCGCCTCTGTCCGCATCCTGCTTCTCGCTACGCCTCGACGTAGCCCGCTACGCCTTCGGCTAGGCGAGAAGCATGCTGCATGACACAAGCGGGCAATCTCCCCAAAGTCTAATGACCGATTTGGGTTTAATGGTTTGTTGTACGCTATCATTCATTGCGTGGTACGCAACTTTCCAAATCGCAAAAGTACGGCTGAAAGAGTTTGGCTGGGTAATACGGCTTACCGCAAATTTTACCAAGATTACCTGTTTCCGGTGTTCCCCTTTGAATGGCGGATTTTTTCCGCTCAGGAAGAGGCTGCCGTCTGCTTGGCCAAACAGTAATGAGTTGGTGGTTTGTACATATTGTTTCAAAAGGAGACTTCCATCTGCATACTCAAGCTGCGGCTACCGCCGGCGCAGCCATCTGAATTTTCTCTCCAGAGGTTTCACACTGCATGCTCAAGCTGCAACCCTTGACGACCTGTGTTTTTTTTCTTTTCAGAAAAAGGCCTTGTAGGGCCTTGAAATGGGTAAAATGAAAAAAATGTTTACATAAGAAATAAAAATTATTTTTTGTTCGTTTTTTTAGAAGCTGTTTAAATTTATTTGTTTAGGCCATCGGGAGGGGATTTGGAGGGATGGCGCGGCGTTTTTCAAAGGAGGATAGCCCAGCTATCTGACGTGAAAAACTCAAGCAAGGTCCGAAATAGCCCCCGATGGGCAAACAAAATCCTGAAACCGGCCCCTGGAAATCCATTCTTTTCAGGATTGCAAGAAATTTTAAACAGCTTCTTACAGTTTCGCCATCGTGTCCTCGGGGGCTTTGTGGATTTCTAATATTTCGCTTTCCGAACTCACCGACTACGATGTCCGGCTTTGTTCATTTGACCTGCCTTTGGCGCGGCTGATGCCTTTGGAACACCTTAATACGTCTTTGAATGCCACAGTGGAAGTTCAGAACCGGGGATTGAAGCTGTCCGATGTCCTGGTGGAAATCATGCAAGGCACGCAGGTCGTAGGCTCTTCCACAGCAACCTTGGCGGGCTTGGACGATGTAATAGCCGTTCCTGTTGAATTTGCATTGAGCGGCTTGTCTGTAGGCGATATGCCGGTTTTGACGGCACGGGCCACTTTGGTGGGGCATGCCGATGCCGACTTGACCAGGGACAATGAGAAACAGTTTGCTATGACAGTTACACAAGATGAAATGGCTTACGACAATGTGACCGATACGATGTTTGCCAATCCGAGCACCTATGCGGTGGGATCTTCGGCTGCGTTGGCTATCGGACTTCCTTTCAGGCTTTCGGTTCGCGATACGTTGACAGGGATTTCCATTGGATGGGGCAATCCGAAGAACGAGGAAGTAGAGTTGAGCATTCATCGTTGGAACGCGGCTACCCGGATGTTGGGCGAAAAAGTATATGAAGGAACGGTTTCGGCCGGGACGGAATCCCGTTTTGTCCGTTACCAGCTATCAGGATTGCTGCTGGAGGCAGGAGACTACATGATTTCCGAAAAAGCTTCCGGTTATATCCTGATGACCGATATGTCGGCAGAGGGACGCTTGTATGTCACCTCGTCCGATCCGGTGCATTTGCAGCAGGACGTGGGCTATCCGGCTATCCGGGCCATTTTCGGCAGCGATGCGGTCTTGACGGCCAGGGACGTAGCCGTGGAAGAGTTTGTAAAACCGAGGGGGAATGGCCTGTTCTCGGCCAACCAGAAAGTGGAAGTGAAAGTGCGCAATCTGGGATATGATGAGGTGACGGTTCCGGTCACATTACGCGTCAACAAAGCCAAACCTGTTACTCGGACCGTCAAATTGGCTGCTTATGAAAGCGGCATAGCGGCCTTTACGGCTGATATGTCGATGCCTTCCACGGACTATGTCCTGACGGCTATCGCCTGCATGGAAGGCGATTCGGATCATATTAACCCAAATCGGTCATTAGACTTTGGGGAGATTGCCCGCTTGTGTCATGCAGCATGCTTCTCGCCTAGCCGAAGGCGTAGCGGGCTACGTCGAGGCGTAGCGAGAAACAGGATGCGGACAGAAGCGGGCAAGATGCCCGAATGCCTCATTTTCCTAATCAGAAACGGACTCGGCGTGTCTAATGACCGATTTGGGATTAACGATACTCTTGTGAAAATGTTCCGATCTGTGGCTCCGGCCGATCCCTACAGGATGGACTTTGAAGCTTGCCAGGACTGGGCTTCGGAAGATTTCAACCCCGCTTGGACTACGGTAGATGCAGACGGTGCCCCGCTTGGAGGATGGAGCCAGTTCTCGTATCCTTTGCTTCGTCAGACAGCAGGTTTCCTTGTCTTCAACCCCTCTTTGACAGAGCCTTCGCTTTTGGATGCCTTGCCGGAGTATGCTGCAGCCCACGGAGGGGAACGTTACGGTGCCAGCATTTATTCTTGCCAAGGTGTTGCTAATAATGACTGGCTGATTTCGCCAAAGCTCCGTTTGCCTGAAGAAGGGGCCAAGATGGAGTTCTATGTGAAGAGCTTCTCGAGCGATTACGGTTTGGAAAGCTATAATATATATGTGTCCGCTACCGATAACAATCTGGCAAGCTTCGAGAAGATTGGCCAGACACGGCAGGCTCCGGATGCTTGGACATTGGTTCAGGTGGACTTGGGCGGCTATGAGGGCAAGGATGTTTATGTGGCTATCCAGTGCGTATCGCAGGATATATTCATGTTCATGGTGGACGATATAGTGGTAAGCAAGCCGGCAGGCAATGAAACGGGCTTCCGGGTGGATGCGGATTTGAGCCTGTATCCTAATCCGGCAAGCGAAATGATCCGGATTCTGTCTGCCCGGGCGCGGATTGAGCGGGTTTCCATTGTGAATTTATCGGGAAGACTGGTGTACGAAAGTCCGGATTGCTTGGATCGGAGCGAATTCCGCTACGATGTATCTGGTTTGGCATCGGGCCTGTATTTTGCTCGCGTGAAGACCAATCAAGGCGTAGCTGTTTTGAAGTTTGTAATCAGGTAATGCGGTTTGGTTGAGTGGTTGTCTTTGTTTGGCGTGGGGCCTGGCGAGAGCTAGTCCCCTTTTTTTGTTTTGTGATTTTTTTATTTTGCTGAAAAGAGCAATGTTTTATCCCAAATCGGTCATTAGACTTTGGGGAGATTGCCCGCTTGTGTCATGCAGCATGCTTCTCGCCTAGCCGAAGGCGTAGCGGGCTACGTCGAGGCGTAGCGAGAAACAGGATGCGGACAGAGGCGGGCAAGATGCCCGAAAGCCTCATTTTCCTAACCGAAAACAGCCCCGGCGTGTCTAATGACCGATTTGGTTTTATGACGGTATGGGATTTTTATAAGAAAATTTTGCATAATTATCGGCTTTGGGTTGTTTGTTTCAGAGAAAAATCGTATCTTCGCATTGCAGTGGGTTTAGAAAATCTATTGAACAAGAAGAAACGGAGTGTTCACAAAAACAATTGCTTGAGAAAATACCTCAAAGACTTTAAAGGAAAGGAGGAAGCGGTAAGCCGTTTTCCGTCCGCCTGCAGAAAAAAACGGGATATTCCCGGAAACCTTGATTGTCTACTTGTTTTTTAACCAAAATTGTTGTTACGAGAAAAATCAGAAGAACGGATGAAAAATCTGAATTTTTAACCAACCAAAACCAAATATTATGAAAAAGATTATCGGAATGACCCTGGGCCTGTTCGTGATAATGGGTCTGTCTATGGGTCAAGTGAAAAAATCCAGTTCCGGCGCGGAACAGTTCAAGGCAAAGAGACAGATTGAACGGAAAGCACTTGTTGCGCAGCCCGGCATGGTTTCTTCTCAGGAAGCGGGTTTGCAGGCGGTAAAGCCGGATCCGGTCACTGTTTTTGCCAAGAGAGGCAACGGCAAGAAAGTTGCCTTGAGATTAGCGGACACGCGTCCTTTCGCCAGCAAGGAGAATGCCCGCATCACCCTTGACGTGCAGATGGACTGGGGCGATGGCACGGGCTATCAGGTATTGCTGGATGCCGATGCCACGGCTTACGGGGATTTGATTCCCGCGGGAGAAGGCAACCTCTGGGTGGAAGGATATGAAGAGTATCCCCCGGTGGATGAAGTATATGCCGCGTTCGAATACAAGATTCCGGAAGACGCTACCGGCGTTTTGGAAGACGGGACGTTCATCATGGCCGGCAACACGGCCTCCATTGATATTCCCGCCGGCACGTACGATGCCACGGTGGTCAATCCGTCTCTCAGCCAAGGCGCGGTGGTCATTTACATTGCCGCTGGCAATGATGCCCGGATCGATGACTATGCTTTCGCGGCCGGCACGGAATACGTGTTCGCGGTCACTCCGGATCCGAACGGGCAGAACGACCATGTGGATCTGAGTGTCAAGGCGGACTATGATTTGGCCCTGACGGCTGTCACGAACCCGGTGACAGGGGTCGGCCTGGCCCAGGAAGATGTGACGGTGATGGTGGAGAACCGTGGAGCGCAGGAAATATCTTCTTACGAGGTGTCCTACATGATAGATGAAGGCACGCCGGTTACGGAGACCGTGTCGGAAGCTTTGGCTCCTGGCGCGACCAAGGAGTACACTTTCACCCAGAAGGCGGATTTGAGCCAGGAAGGCCATACGTACGCCATCGAGGCACGTGTGTCTTACGAAGGGGATGAAGATCCGACCAACGATGCCCTGATTGTGGAAGTCTTCCATGTAGGGCCAGTCCAGCCTCCTTTCCTTTGCGATTTCGAGGAAGAAGCCGACATGGATTTTTGGACGGTGATAGACGGTTACGAGGATGCGGTGACTTGGGAATGGAGCGGAGACGGAACGGCCACGGTGGGATGGGACTTTAACAACCCGCTGGACGATTACATGGTGACCTTGTGTCCGGTAAGCTTGGAGGCCGGGAATGCATACATCGCTTTCGAGTACAATGCCGCGGGTTCCTATCTGGAGAATCTGGCTGTCCTGTACGGGACTTCGAGCGATCCGGAGGAAATGACGGTGCTGCGTTCCGTGGAAGGTTTCTCGGCCACGGATGAAATGCAGTTCCTGTCAGTGGCCTTGAACGTAGAGGAGGCTGGTGATTACTATTTCGCTTTCCATGCTTATTCCGAGGCGAACCAGTTCGGCATTTACGTGGACAATGTGGAAATCAACCAAGGTACCTATGTAGGCAAGCCGGATTTGGAAATCGCCGAAGTAATTTTGCCTTCATCCGCTTGCGGTTTGTCTGCAACGTCCTTGGTCCAAGCCAGAGTCCGCAATGTCGGCCGGGCCGATATCGTCCGTTACAGCTTGGCTTATGCGCTCGACGGGAATGCGCCCGTGTCTCAGGAATTCGGGTCTTTGCCTGTCGGGACGGACACGGTGGTTTCCTTTACCCAGACTGTTGATTTGTCCGCCGTGGGATCGTATACGGTCAGCGTGACCGGCACGGTGGAGGAAAGCGCTTCGGAAGCCGAGGAGTTATTGGACAACAACACGAAGGAAGGCAACGTGACTAACTTCGAACCTGTGCCGGTACCCTTCACCACCGACTTTGCGGAGGCGGATCAAGCGGCTGACTGGACGGGAGGCGGCTCCTGGGCGTGGGACGACTATAGCGGCGGTTACGTGGCTGCGGATGGCACTCCGCTCGTTTCCCGTTGTATAACGCTCGAGGAGGGGACGGCTTACCGCTTCTCGATGGAATACACGGCGGGAATGAATTTCATGGGATTCTTGATTCCAGAATCTTTCTATGTCATGTACGGCCTTTCCGGCTCGGACATGGAAACATGGGATACCATCTGGAACGAACCGGAAGCATACGAGTCCGTTTATGTGACCAGAGATGCCTCCCTTACCTGCGAGGCCGCCGGCGATTACGCTTTTGCCGTGTTCTCCAATGGCGGGCTGTATATCCGGGAGATATCGGTATCCGAAGTGACCGACTACGATGTCCGTGTCAATGCCTGTCAATGGCCTTTGGCCCGCGTGATGCCGGTGGAACATGCCAATGGCACGTATGCCGCGCAAGTGACGGTAGAGAACCGGGGCGCGTTGACGGCCGATGTCAAAGTGGATGTCCTGAACGGGACGGAAGTCCTCGGAACGGCTACGGGGACTTTGCCGCAGACGGGCGAAACCTTGGATGTGGAGGTTGAATTCACCTTGGAAGGCCTGCAAGTGGACGATGAACTGGATTTGACCTTGCGTGCCGTGGTGACAGGGCATGAAGCCGAAGACCTTACGTCCGACAACGAACTGGTTCGCGCTTTGGTGGTCAGCCAGGACGAGATGGCCTACGACAACGTGACCGAGGAAATGTTCGCCGACTTTGAGAATTACGCGATTGGTTCCGACGGCACATTGAGTGCGGGTATTCCTTTCAGCTTGCATACGGCCGATACCTTGACCCATATCATGGTGGGCTGGGGGGCTCCGGCTGATAATCCGGTTGTCCTGTCCGTCCATCATTGGGATGCCGCGACGGGGACTTTGGGCGATTTGGTCTATGAGGCGGAAGTGAGCGCAGGCAGTGAAAGCGCGTTTGTACGTTATGAAACCCCGGGTCTTCTGCTCGAAGCGGGCGATTACATGATTTCGGAGACTTCTTCCGGTTATATCCTGATGGCCGACATGACGGAAGAGGGCTTGCTTTATGTTACTTCGTCCGAACCTCCGGTCATGCAGCAGGGTCTTGGCTATCCGGCTATCCGTGCAGTGTTCGGCAGCGATGCCGTCCTGAAAGCCAAGGATGCGGCGGTTGACGAGATTACCCGCCCGCGCGGAGACGGCTTGTTTGCCGCTAACCAGGAAGTGGCCGTGAAAGTGACCAATATGGGCTACGAGGAAGTGAAGGTTCCCGTTGTGCTGGTAGTCAACAAGGAAGAACCTATCGGGCCGCAGACCGTGACATTGGCGCCTTATGCCAGCGGCGAGGTTTCTTTCACGGTGGACATGTCGGCTCCTTCCACCGAATATGTCCTGACGGCTATCGCCCGTCTGGAAGGCGACGAGGATGCCTCCAACGACACGGCGACCAAAGTTGTCAACTCCCTTTCCCCGGCAGATCCGTACGAGATGAACTTTGAATATTGCGAGGACTGGGCCACGGAGGGCTTCAACCCGGCATGGACATCGGTGGATGCGGATGGTACTCAGCTTGGCGGATGGCAAGGCTTTAACTATCCTTTGCTGCAGCAGCAGGCAGGCTTCTTCGTGTTCAATCCGGCTTTGACAGAACCTTCCATTCTTAACGAGTTGGGCGATGCGGTGGCTGCCCACAGTGGCGAACGCTACGGTGCCAGCATGTTCTCGTATGTAGGTGATGCCAACGATGACTGGTTGATTTCGCCCAAGCTGATGCTGCCGGCTACCGGTGCCAAGATGAGTCTCTATGTGAAGTCTTACACGGGAGATTATGGTCTGGAACAGTACAATGTGCTGATTTCCGGAACGGATAATGACTTGGAAAGCTTCTCGGTGATTGGCGAGACCCGCGAGGCTCCGGCGGATGCTTGGACCTTGGTGGAAGTGGATTTGGCTGAATATGCCGGAAAGGAAGTGTATCTGGCCATCCAGTGCATCTCCCAAGACGTGTTCATGTTCATGGTAGACGATATCGTGGTCAGCAAGCCGGCAGGCAATGAAGGCGGTGCTTTGTTGCAAAGCCAGCTGAGCCTTTACCCGAACCCGGCCTCCGACATGGTCCGGATTCTTTCCACCGATGCCCGGATCAATCAGGTCTCCATCGTGAACCTTTCCGGTGCTTTGGTATACGAAAGCGCGGCCAATCTTGAACAGACGGAATTCCGGTACAATGTGTCCGGTCTGAACGCAGGCATCTACTTTGCCCGCGTGAAGACCGACCAAGGCACGGCGGTACTGAAGTTCGTGGTGCGGTAAATATATCGTAGCAGGTATTCTGGCAAAGGTTTTGACGGATTCATTCTGGTTCAGCCTTTGCCGGAATACCGTGTTTTCGTGAACCGGAGGCTTTGGCTGTCAGTTCTTCCGGGAGGCGGGTAATGGCGTTCGGCCTTAAGACGGATGCGGAGTCAGGAAATCCCTCTGTCGGTTACGGCCTTAGGCGCGATTGACATGGATTGCTGTAAGAGCCTGTATAGATATTTTCTCGTCCAATCCGGAAGCAGCAGTGGGAGGCACCACGGAAAGATTGCAGGATATGGACGGTAAATATGATTGTTGAACTCATAGCATAAACTGCAAGCCGATCGCAGAGCCGAACGAAGTTCGAGCTTTGATGTGCCATCGAAAGCAGGTTGCATCTCAGCATAGCCAAGGCAAGCTTTGCTCTGCATTCGGTTTGCACTGCTTTTGCCGAGGCGCAGTATCGGAAACGAAGTTTAAAATATTTAAAATAAGTGCCATGAGTAGTAAAGAAAAACGTTATCTGGCATTGATGTTGCTTTGCGCGTGCCTGGTTTTTGTATTGCTTAAAGCGGGGGGGTACCTTTTCCATGGGGAAAGCGGCCTGCTGGATGTTTTGGCAGTGCTTTGTTTTGCAGGCATGTTTGTGGCCTACATTGCCTATTTCGGGCATGTTCTTGGCAAACGCCGCAAGACGTTTCTGGGCAAGAGAATCCGCGAGTAGCCGCAGCCATCGGCACGGGAGTGCCGAGGAGTTTTTTTTGAGGCAGGGAAACCGCATCAAAATGTAACCAGCGGGCAATCGAGACCGATTTGCTTGGCAAACCTTTGCATCGGTTTGTCAATAAAAAATCAGTAAGTTGATTCTCGTGGACGGATTTGATGCGAGTACCCTGCTTTTTTAAGCTGGATTCACGGATTCGAAATACCGCCGGAAGGCAAGCAGAAGACTGTAGCCGGATTCTCAGGATTCGGCTGCTTCAGGATTGTCAAGTGATCAGCGGCAAGCAGGCTGCATGACACAAGCGGGCAAGATGCCCGAAAGCCTCATTCTCCCCATCGGAAACGGACCCGGCGTGTCTGATGACAGGTTTGGGTTAAAGTAATGATAAATATTTTGAAAATGAAAAAGATAGTCTCTTTGATAATCGCTTTCCTCTTGGTGGCATTGTTTGTGGCCGGGTTGTTGTACTGGCTTGCCGGCATGTCTTTTGCTTCTGCTTTGTGGATTGGTTTCAGTGCGGGTGTGGCAGGTTTGGCTGGCGATTATGTGCGGGCAAGGATGAAGAAAAAGAACGAGGCAGGACAGGGAGTCTGAATCTGAATTTTGTACCCTTAATGTCTTATCCATAAGACCTAAGTTTTCATGAAAGTCCATATAAAACGATTGCTTCCGCCGGAATCCATGTTCCGGAACATCGTTGTCCGTACCAGTGACGGGCGGAAATTCAAGCTGGGTCATTTGCAGGAAATGGAACTGGAGGTGGAAGATGGTGGCTGGGTAAGCTTCCGGCTGGACTTGTATCATCGCAAGATTCATTTGGATCCATCCGGACAAGGATCGGAAGTTTGCATTATCTTGCGCTATGCCATGCGCCAAGGCTTTCTGGGGATAATCGACAGTTTCGGGAATATGCTGCGTGCCGATATCGTGGACAAGTCCGTTTACGAGGATGGCGGGAAGTGGCTGCTTTCCCAGACCCCCGCTATCAAGAAGTACGCTGTCCTCGACTACGTGCTTGTTTCATTGCTGGCCTTGCCTTTCTTGGCCTTCCTTTTGTATCCGGTTCTTCATCCTGGGATGGCAGGCCGGGATTTTGTCTTTTTCATAGGTTTCCTTTGCACTTTCGGCTGCGGGCGGCTTTTGGTTGTCCGGAACCGGATTCCGGTGCAGAACTTCAACCTGACGGTATGCTTGTCTCTCGCCATCCAGCTGCTCCTGCTGTTTTATGCCGCGCTCTCGCTTGTTTGGACGTTGTTCATCGCTTTGGCCATGCTGGCGGCATGGGCGGTTTTCCTCTTTCAACGGATGCGGGAAACGTCCAATGTGTCCCGGGTATGAGGTTGTGGCATTTGCATGGCGGGGAAATCCCTTGGCATCCGGGCCGTTTCCAATAGTTCTGGAATTTTTCCGATTTTTGTACAGTTTTGCACGAGGTGGTACGAGGGCGATGCTTCAAAGGAGTACTTCCCGTAACGTTTCAGCCACGAGAGCTTCTTTCCGGATTCCGGGTCCGGAAACTTGGGTTGAATGATAGGGAACCAGAATCAATGCAAGGGATGAAATGTTGAAAATCGGATATGTAGGATGTTTGCTTGCCTTCCTCCTTGGGGGGAAGCTGTCGGGGCAATCGTTGGGGAAGGGCGACCCGGACTCCCTGTCCTTGCTGAAAGCCCGGATTTTCTATTATGAAAACAAGGTTGCCTATGATTCTTTGGACAGACAGGATCGCATGGAAGCCATGGACAGCCTTGGATTTTTGTATTCGGAGATTGGCCGGCATGACGACTTGCGGCGGTTGCAGCGGGAGACGATAGATTTCCTGAAGCATGAAGGGTCTGCTTCCGAGGCCATGGCTGCCTGCCAACGTTATTTGTTTGCTCTACAGTCCAAGCCGTTTTGGACTCTTTCGGATTCCCTGCAAGCTTCCATGCTGGAATTGGAACAGGGCGTGCTTTCGGTCACGGCCGGTTTGTACGAGGAAAGTGTTGCTCATTTGCTGACCGTGTTGCAATACGGAATTCCCCGGTGGTGCCTCACCGAAGCTTATTCCTATCTCGGCTATATTTTCATGCGGAATGACAGAATCGGGAAATCAAAGGAATACCATGCCAAGGCGCTGGCCTCCTACCAGGGAATGGAATCGGATTCCTTGAAGCGGGAAGCCGGTATCTTGGTCTATAATCACCTGGGAGGTTTGTATTACCGTTTGGGGCGGTACGACTCTGCCATCCTGTGTCTGGAAGAGGCGGTGGCGTGTTCGGACATGCAGTCGGAGAGCCGTCTGTACTCTTACCATAACATGGGCTTGATTTACATGGAGCTGGGAGAAGAAGCCAAAGCCGAGGAATACTTGCGCAAGACCATGGATTTGGCGGGCAAGGAAGGCAGCCCGTATTTGCATGTGGTGGCCATGCAAAATTTAGCCGAGTTGTACAAGGAGGCGGGGCGGTACGAAGAGTCGGCTTCCTTGTTCACGGAGGCCTTGTCGATGGCTTCTTCCCTTCGTTTCAACGATGTGCTGGCCAATATCCTGATAGGGTATGGCGATTTGCGTTTCCACATGGGGGATTGCCAAGGTTTCAGGGATTATTACATGGCCGGTGTGGCCAAACGTGATTCCGTGACCGGGGCTGCCAACCAGGAGAGGATAGACCTGCTTAATTTCCAGCATGAGTCCTATCGGATGGCATCGGAGCGGAAGTTGCTGGAACGGGATCTGGCTTTGACCCATGTCTCGAACCAGAAAAAGACGGTCGTGGTCATCAGTTTGAGCTTACTGCTTTTGCTGGCCACCTTGTATACGATGCGGTTGATTCGGAAAATACGGCAGCAAACCCAGGAATACATCCATTTCAGGCAGCAAGAAAACGATAGCCGGAAATTGATGGACACATCTCTGGAAAAGAAGAACAGGGAGCTGGCATCCAGGGCTTTGTACATGGTGCAAGTCGATGATGTCTTGAAACGGGTCTCCGAAGGACTCGATTCTTTGAAAGGATTGGACGAGGCTTCACGTATCAGTTTGCTGGAACAGATGCAGTCGGAGATCCGGGCTTTTAACGGAAATATCAGCGGATGGAAGGATTTCCGGTTTTATTTCGAGCAGGTCCATCAGGATTTTTACAAGCGTTTGCTGGACCGCGTACCGAACCTGTCGCCGATAGAACAGCGTTTGTGTGCGCTTTTAGCCTCCAATCTCACACAGAAAGAGATTGCCGAAATCACGAACCGTTCGGTCCGTACCATAGAGACCATGATTTACCGTATCCGTAAGAAATTCCGTCTTTCGCCTTCGGTCAAGATTTCCACTTTCCTCCAACAGTTTCTCTGAGAAGTTGTTTGAAAGTTCTTGCCATCCTGGAAAAAGATAAAATTCCAAGGACCGGTTTCAGAAGCTGTTTAAAATTTCTTACAATCTTGAAAAGGTTCGCTTTCGCGCAGCTTTATTCACGACGCAAAGAGTTTCAAGGTGTTCATGAACTCGCTGCGCTCGGTTCTCCGCCTCGGCCATGCTCAAGCAAGCTTGGCATAGCGCTCGGCTTAATCGAAAGGTTGGATTTTCAGGGAGCGGTTTCAGGATTTTGTTTGCCCATCGGGGGATGCCGGTTTTTGGGGAGCATCGTTTGAGGTTTGCTTGCTTCCGGCAAGGGCAGTGCCCATGCTGCGCCATGGTTTTACGGGAAATCCCGATATTCTCCCATGCTACGTTCCGTCTTGTTTCCTGTAAGGCTTTCTTTTGTGTATTTTTCTGTGAATCATATTTTTATTGTTTGTAAGTACACTATACGTACTACGTTTTCATGGATTCAGTACCCATGTAGTAGGATTTTTTTCGCAAGGATGCGCTGAAGCCTTTATCTTGGCTTATCCCATTCTTCCTGGTAGGTGTCGGGAAAGAAGGATGGGCCGAAAATGAACAACCAACAATAAAAAAATTGCGATTATGAAAAAAATCCTTAGTACCGTATTGATTGCGGGCCTGCTTGGCGTGTCAGGCTCCGCGAACTTCCCTGCCTGTGGAGCTGTTTCTCCAGGTCGGGTTTGCATCGTCCGGCCATCCGGGCAGTATGAGGCTCCGCAAGCCAAAGCAGCGGGCAAGGCTGTCATTACATTGGATATCCAGCAAGATTACGGGGACGGGTCCGGATACCAGATTTTGCTGGATGCCGATCATGATACTTACGGGGTCCAGATTCCATCCACGGTGGGCGTGCATATGTCCGAATTCGGGGATGTCGATCCGTCGGTTTATGCCGAATTCGAGTACAAGATGCCGGAAAATGCCAGCGGGAGCGTGTCGGATGGCTCTTGGTTGGTTGGGATACAGCGGCAATCCATGGAAATCGAGCCCGGTGTCTATGATTACGTGGTATGCTCTCCCTTGCCGGATAACAAGGTGTTGATTGTCTGGTATGGCGAAGATGGTGTGGGGGATGATGTGGAATTCAAGGCGGGTATCGAGTACGTGTTTACGATTACCCAATGGTCGGGCTGGTCCGATGGCTGCGTGATGACAGAGATTTGCCCATTGGATTTGGCCTTGGAGGAAGTCCTCAGCCCTGGGACCGGGGTCGATTTGGATGGATCGGAAGTCAAGGTACGGATTGCCAATACGGGAAGCCAAGACGTGGAATCGTTCCGGCTATATTATTCCGTGAACGGAAAGGACACTGTTTCCGAGACGGTCGACCGGCTTCTTTCCGTCGGGGAAGAGATGGAGTATACCTTCGCTTCCCGGTTCGCAGCCCCGATATACGGGGAATATACCTTGGAGGCATGGGTTGAAGCCGCGCAGGACGGGAATGCGGGTAATGACCGGAAAGTCCATACGATTACAAACCAGTGCGATTTGACGCTGGAATCACTTGTCTCCCCGGAGAGCGGGCCTGAATTGAATGTCCGCGACGTGGTAGTCCAAGTCAGGAACAACGGGAAATTCCCTGTTTCCTTCTGCCAGTATGCTTACGAGTTGGATTGGGGAGTCCCGGTGGTGGAAAGCGACGATGCCGTCATCGAGGCAGGGCAGGCTCATACGTATACGTTTAAGAAGCCTGTCAATTTTTATGCTTACGCGGAATACAATTTCAAGGTCTGGATTGCGTCGCCTTTCGATACGGGAGGGAATTCCGATACGGTGGAAATGAAGATTACCAATTCGTTCCGTGAACCCCACGAGCCTTTGTTCTGGGATGATTTCAATCAGGCGGATTCCGGTTTGCATATGTGGTCGGTAATCGATGCCAATGGAGATGGAAGGAGCTGGATGTTCGAGTTGGACGAGGATGAGAACGGTTGGATTTGGAGCATGACCGGGCATGCTTCAAGCCGGGCTTCCATGCAGGAGGCGTCTGATGATTATCTGGTTGCCAAGGAAGCGGTGCCGATGGATGCTGGAAAGCATTACGTGCGTTTCAACTACAATGCCATTTCGCCCTATTACCAAGAGCATCTCCGTTTGCTGTACGGTACCAGTCCCGATCCGGAAAACATGACGGTCTTGTGGGAAAAAGACGGGTTCGCCAAAAGCGCGGATGCGCCTTATTACACGGAAATCCTCAATTTGGATATCCCGGAAGAGGGGGCTTATTATTTTGCCTTCCATTCTTGTTCCGAAAAGGGCCAGATTGGAATCCGTCTCGACAACGTGATTGTGGATACCGGTTGGAACCAGTCTTCCTATAACCTGGCCGTGGAGAAAGTGTTGCTTCCTTTGTCCGGTTGCGGTTTGGGGCAGGAATCCGTCGGAGTCCGCCTGTCAAACAGCGGGGCGGACCATGTTTACGAGTACCGGCTTTCGTATTCGGTCAATGGAGGCGATCCGGTGGAACAATTGTTCACGGACACGGTTTTGGCAGGGAACCATTTGGATGTATGGTTCGACGAACCGGTTGACATGTCGGTTGCACAGTCTTACGCAATCCGTGTGGAAGGCACCGTGATTCCTCATTCCGGCCAGCAGCAGGAAACCTATCTGCGGGACAATGAGGTGTCGGCCGGCATCACGCACCAGACACCGGTATCCTTGCCTTTTGTTTCGGATTTCCGGAATCCGGAAGACAGGACGAATTGGAATTTCCGGGATTCGGCTTGGAAATACCAGACCAACATGGATTTTTTGATTGATTCCAGCTGGATTAATACCATTTGCGCCGATGAGGAAGAACCTCTGGTTTCCCGGTGCATGGAATTCGAAGAGGGAACCTGGTACAGGATTTCTTACGAGTATGTCTGCGGCTTGTCCACCGGAATCGGGCTTGTGCCGGAAAGTTTCGAAATCCGTTGCGGGCTTGCCGGGACTCCCGTTCAAGAATGGGACGTATTGCGTTCGTACAAGGATTATTATACGATGGATCAAGCTCGCCGGGACGATGCGTCTTTCTTGTGCCCTCTTTCGGGGGAATATAGCGTGGCTATTGTGCCGGTTACGGCATACACGACCATTGTGTTCCGATCGGTGGTAGTTGACGAAGCCCCTGAAAACGACCTTCGGGTCGTCGGTTTCCAGTTCGATGCTCCGGTCATGTTGCCGGTTTCCCATGCGGGGCAGGATTTCCATGCGGACTACGGGATTGTGAACAAAGGTTGGGCCGATGTGCCAGAGGCGGATTTGTGTGTGCGGGTCGGCGGGGAGGAAGTACATGCGGAAGAAATTGCCGTGGGTTCAATCGAGGATTCGGTTTCGGGCCGTATCGGGATTCGTCTGCCGGAGATGGAAGCCGGTGAGACGACATGGGTTTCCCTTTCCGTGTACGCCGGGACCGCTGATGCGGACTCTTCGGATAACGAAAGGGAGGAACTGTTGATCGTGACCGATTCCGTGATGGCTTACGATGAAGTGACGGAAGGCATGTACACGTATTGGAATGCAGTCGGTGCTGCGTCCGGGAACGAGATTGTCTGCGGTATTCCTTTCACTTTAGGCCTTGCCGATACCTTGACCAGTATTTCCGTAGGTTGGGCTGAAATCATGGAACCCATGGAAATCGGGTACCAGATTTGGCATTGGGATGCGGAAGCCGGGGTGTTGGGTGACCTGATTTTCGAGGGTTCCTGCATAAGGGATTTGCGGGCCGGGCAGCATGTGTATCCGGTCTTGCCCATGTTGCTCCAGCCGGGTTCATATTTGATTACGGTGCGGATGTCCGGCCGCTATTTGGTGGCCGACCGCAATTTCGGTGCTCCGGTCTATCTGGTGCAGGGTCGTACGGCCTACCGGCAGGAGAACTTGGGTTGCCCTGCCATCAGGGCCCATTTCGGCCATGGCGCGGAGGTGTATGCCAAAGACGTGTCGGCTGACGGCTTTACCTTGCCTTCGTCCACGGGGACTTTTTCCTCGGAAGAACTGGTGGTCGTGAAAGTGACGAACCGGGGCGTTTCCCAAGAAATCATACCGGTGAAAGTCCGTGTCAACGGGGAATTGCTGGAACCGGCCCAGGTGCGTCTGAACGCCTATACGGCCGGGGAGGTTTTGTTCACGGCAGATTTGTCCCGGATGAATGCGGTATATGACATCGAGGCTTGGGTGGATCTTGAGGGTGATGAAAATTCCTCTAACGACACCTGCCGCATGACGGTGAGGACGGGGTCTTTGGTTGATCCGTATCGTCTGGATTTTGAAAGTTGTTCCGATTTTTCCATCAAATTCCTCAATCCGTTGTGGACGATGGTGGATGGTGACGGGCATTATCCGTACGGTTTGGACGGTTTCGGGTTCCCTTATTCGGGAATGCCTTTCGCTTTCATCGTGTTCAATCCGGATGCGACATCCCCGGCCATGGATCCTTCTCCGGCTATCGAGCCGTTCGGAGGCCAACGTTTCGGTGCCAGTTTTTCCAGTCCGGACGGTCGCAATGACGACTGGCTGATTTCTCCCAAGCTCCGCTTGCCTGCGGAAGACGCGAAGATCGCCTTGGAGGTGAAGAGCTATTCTTCGGAATACGGCTTGGAAGAATACAATATCCTGGTTTCTTCCCAGGGAAACGAACCGTCCGATTTTGTCCGTTTGGGCGGGACTCGCACGGCACCAGCTGATCGTTGGGAACATGTGGAGGTGGATTTGGATGATTATGCAGGCAAGGAAGTCTATTTGGCCATCCAATGCGTTTCAGACAATCGGTTCATGTTCATGGTGGATGACATAGAAGTGTCCCGGCCTGTTTCGTCCGAATCCGTGGATTTGGCTTCCAGCTTGTACTTGTATCCGAACCCGGCTGTGGACGAGATACACATTCTCAGTACGGCGGACAAGATAGAAGAGTTGACCGTGTTTGACGCGAAAGGGATCGTGGTGAGCCATAGGTCCGGTTTGGGCAGGTCGCAGGTTGAACAAGAGGTGGAAGATTGGGAGGCGGGAATGTATTTTGCCCGCGTGCGTACTGCTTCGGGAGTTTGCGTGCTGAAATTCCTGGTTCGATGAAAAGATGAACTTTGCGGAAAGGAGGCGGCTGGAGATATCTCCTTGCAGGTCGGTGTTCCGGTGGGATGCTGACCTGCAAGCAGGAGAATCCGGCCGTCTTTTCCGTGTCATGTCGGCAAATGAAAATGATGAATTCGGAAAAAAGCGGAAAAACCAAAATCGGCATGGTCGTTGCTTTGTATATTGTGTTTTTCGTACTGATATTATTGTTGATTTATAGGGAATTGTCTTCTTGAGTCGTTAAGGGGGATCCTGTCGGCGAGGAATGCGGGAAAATCTGGTAGGCTCTTGTTGGATATGCAAAGGCTTGGAGCCGTTTCTTGAAAACTGTCTTGTCCATGTTCCGGGTGGCGTTGTGTTAAAAAAAGTTAAACTAACGGTTTTAGTTGCAAAACTAAAATGTTTAGTTTAATTTTGCTGGCGGTTCCGGCGGAAAGGACTTCCAGCGGGAAGAAAGGCAAGGAGCAAGGAGTGTCCCGGGCTTTCCGGAATAATCTGGGATTGAGTCGCATCATGGCTTGCCGGAGCTGGATGATTAACAGCCTGCGGGGAATGCAGGGAGGCAGAAATATTACGGAAACAAGAAAATGGAAAAACTAACTCCCAAGGAAGAGGAAATCATGCGTTGGTTCTGGGAAAAAGGTCCTTTGTTCGTCAAGGAATTGCAGGAACTGTATCCGGAGCCGAGACCTCATTTCAATACCTTGTCTACTTTGGTCCGCCTTTTGGAGCAAAAGGGCTATGTGGCCCACAAGGCTTACGGAAAATCGTATCAATATTATGCCTGCGTGGCTGAGGAGGATTTCCGGAAATCCACGCTCAGGGATGTGGTGCGTAAGTATTTTGCCGATTCCTACTTGCAAGCGGTTTCTACCCTGGTCCGGGATCGGGATTTGAGCGAGGCCGAAATCGAGGAGCTTACGGCTTTGGTACGGAAACTGCGTTCCCAAGGGAAATCCCGGAATCGTGCCGGGGAGTAGCCGAGGCGGGAAACCGGGCGTGGCAAGTTCATGAACACCTTGGAAATATTTGTGTCGTGAATAAAGGGACGTGAAAACGAACCTTTCGATTAAGCCGAGCGCAGAGCCAAACGAAGTTTGAGCTATGCCGAGGCGGAGAAAGGAACGTGAAAATGAACCTTTCGATTAAGCCGAGCGCAGAGCCAAACGAAGTTTGAGCTATGCCGAGGCGGAGAAAGGAACGTGAAAACG